>NZ_JBCLWJ010000004.1:0-366613 GCF_039563885.1 Algoriphagus sp. SE2
TGATCTTCTATTAATTCGAAGTTTTTTCCTGCTTCACTTTCCAAGAATTTCTGAACCTGCTCCTGATTTTCGGAAGGTAAAATGCTACAAGTTGCATAAACCATCTGTCCTCCAGGTTTCAACATAGATGGATACGATTGTAGAATTTCCTGCTGCGTTTGTTTTACTTTTTCTATGGATTCCGGATTTAACTTCCATTTGGTATCTGGGTTTCGTTTTAAAACTCCTAGTCCAGAACAGGGGACATCCAATAATAATCTATCTGCGGATTCTTTTAATCGCTTGATAGTTTTTGATCCTTCAATGACTTTTCGCTCAATGATAGAAACCCCATCTCTTCTTGCTCTGAGCTTAGTTTGCTGAAGTTTCCATTCTTCCACATCTAGGCTGAGAATTTTTCCTTTGTTTTCCATCAAAGCGGCTAAATGCAATGATTTTCCTCCGGCACCTGCGCAGGCGTCAATGACCCGCATTCCCGGTTCAACGGCAAGCGCTTCTGCCACTAATTGTGATGAACCATCTTGAACTTCAAATAATCCTTCTTTGAAAGCTGGATGTCTAAATACATTTTGGCGCTCATCCAGGATCAAGGCATCCTTGTATCCTTTAATAATATGCGTTTGGATATTGGCTTCAGCCAACATATTTCTAAGACGCTCACGAGTTGTTTTTAAGGTGTTCACCCGCAAAACCACATCAGCCTCCTGATTTAAACTGTGAATTTCAGCTTCCCATTTTTCACCTAATTCTTTCTGCCCCAACTCCTCTAACCAATCGGGAATGGATTCGATCAAAGCAGGATCTTCAAGCTTATCGTATTTTCCTTTTAGCTTTTCGGGTTGGATTTTTGAAAATTCCTCCCACGGTGGCAAGCTATGTCCCTGCATGAGCCAATAAGTTCCAAAAAGATCGTATGGATTATTAGAAGGACTTAAATAATTGATCAATCTCCACCAACGAACCATTTCATAGGTTGTTTCTGCTATAAACGAGCGGTCTCTAGCACCCCATTTTGGGTTTGATTTGAGTGTCCGTTCGATTACTTTATCTGCGTATTGACCTTCTTCGAAAATGGCTGCAAGTGCAGTATGCACTCCACGTATCGTATTGTTATGTAGTTTCATTAGAAAGAAATTCTCTACAAAGGTAGGTTTTCTTTCTGTTCTCTCAGAATCTGATTTTAAAATGGGCTAAAGATCAATCCAAACCGGATCCCATCACGTGCCATAGCTGATCCAAAATCATAATGATTTCCAAAATATTGGGTCGTCGCTGCATAAAATGGATCATATACAGCTTCAATATCAGTGTAGAGCTCTCTTTTATCTTTTAAAATCTGCTTTCTGTATTCAAGTAGATTTGCTCTAACCTCCAAGACCATCCAAGGTTTTAACTTGTAAGCAAATGCAAAGTCAAGTCCGATTTTCCAATTGGTCTCCGCCAATGGTATTTCATTTCTTACATATGCAATACTTAAACAATTAATACAAGGATAGAAAAATCCAAAATATCCAAAATCAGGAGCTAGTAATACTTTTCCTTCTTTTCCTGATTCTTTCATGCCATACCCACTGAAATTGATAGAAATCTTTTTCCCCACGGGAATAGCTTTCTTTAGAAAGATTCCGTAGCCTCTTAAGTTATTTTTTAAAGAAGCTTCTTGATAAATATTTCTGTAGCCAGTTAATGGGAAATCACCATTTTCGTCTGGAGCACCATAGATAGGATAGCTATATTCAGATGGAGAGACTTTTTCTTGGTAAGAACTAAAATTAGCAATGATTCCTATAGACCAGTTTTTTTGAAGATTGAAACCTATCATCGGACGGATACTTCCTGACATATCCCGCTGAATTGCTAATTGGTCTGAATTGTGAATAGCTTTTTGCCAATAGCTGGCATCAAATCCAAACCAGAATTTGGAATCCGTATTTTGAGCCATTACGTTGAGAGAGAAAAACAATGTAAAAATCAGTAGTTGAAATTTTTTCATAAGTAAAGAATTGGGATTGCTACCTTTACGGTAAAATAAGGCCATTCGCAACAGCTATGAGCAACTACAACGAACTAGTAAAACGATGGGCGGGGGAACTCACCCAATATTCTCCTGAGGAGGCAGTTAATTTGATCAATTGGCTTCTGGAATACCATCTGGGACTTCGGAAAGTGGATATGGTCGAAGCTTTTGAAGAAAATAATCTTTCAGAATCTCTTTATCAGGATTTCGAACGTTTGAAAACCGGGGAACCTGTTCAATATATTATTGGAAAAGCTCCCTTTTATGGGCGTGATTTTTTTGTGGATGAATCAGTGTTGATTCCGAGAAATGAAACGGAGGAGTTGGTACATATGATTATTAAAGAAAATCCTAAGCCAGGAATGAAAATTTTGGATATTGGCACTGGGTCTGGTTGTATTCCAATTAGTTTGGCACTTGAGATGAAGGATTCAGAAGTGTATTCAGTTGATGTATCTGAAGATGCGATTGAAGTTGCCTTACAAAATGCGGAGCAACTAGAAGCGAAGGTTACTTTTATTCATCTCGATATTCTGAAAGACCTACCGGCAATTTCGGACCTGGATATTTTGGTGAGTAATCCCCCTTATGTTCCGCAAGCAGAATGGGTGGATCTACACAGCAATGTTAGAGATTTTGAACCTGGGTTGGCTCTTTTTGTACCTGATCATGACCCACTTTTATTTTACAGAGTAATTGCTGAAAAGGGCAAATTATTGTTAAAAAAAGGAGGGAAGTTATATTACGAAATTCATAATAATTTCGGTCCTGAAACAGTAGATCTTTTGGAAAAACTTGGGTATCAGGATATCAATTTGGTTAGGGATCTAAATGATAAAAACCGAATGGTTTCTGCGACATTTGCTGGATAGATCTTAACGAATCTGCTCCCCGATCCAAAAAATACCAGGCGCTTTAATTTCGGTAATCCCTTCTGGAACTTCTAAAAATGTAGCATATGTGATGGGCAGAATTAGCTGCCCATTTTCGTTAGTTATCTCCACCGGAAGACCTTCTTTCGCATGAATGTGGATAGTGGATTTAGAAAACCATTTTTTGAATTCTCCTTCTTTAATGGGGTAATATTTCCAATTGCCATCTATGATTGTGAGATCCAAAAGTTTTATTTTTTCTTCCAGTTCCAAAGCTTGCAGGTGGGGAATTCCTACTAAATGGACTGCATAGTGATTATTTGCTACTAGGTACCCTATACCTTCTTCCAGAGAATCTTTTTGAGTTGAATTTAAAAACCTAATTGGATATTGTTCCTCCAGTAATTGGATGTTTTCCTTTTGAAATGATTCGGTTGCTAAAATTACGTCAATCTTGATTCCCCAGCTTAGCACCTGATCTAAAGCCTCTTCAGCAACCAAAACCGTAGGTACCCATTCAAGAAGCGGAGAAACCTGATCAAAATGAATCTCATCAGCATTCAAAATAAAAACTGCCGGTTCCTGTTGTTCCTTGACAAAATGATGAGAAGACATGTGATTATTTCCAGAGGTTATTATAAAAGTCTAAGGCATTCTTATATGCTAGATTAGCTAATTCTTGCTCATCTAGTTCATTTTCTAAATGATCTAAAAGTGAAGGATACTTACTGGAATTTTCTGCTATTGGAAAATAGAAAGGAATCCGGGAAGGGTCTCCAAAATCCTTGGTGTAAAAGAAATCTGCGCCAAAACACATCGCTTTCTTTCCTCCAATGTGAAATCCGTGTAGTATGTGGTCAAATAACCTCTCAGGTACCTCGGTATCTAAAAATGCTCTCAAGAAATTGACTCCAATGATTCCCCTTCTAAAGATAATTTCCTTTGCAAATTCATCGGTTAAATTTCTTCTGTGATTCCAGATTTCTCTAAAGTTAGAATGGCTGGCAATTATGGGAATATCCAGTTTTTCGGCATCGATATAACTGAAAATACCTTCCGCGAGTAAATCTGAAGAATGGGATAAATCGACGGGTATTTTTTTGCCTGCCATATAATCCAGCAGGCGTTTGCCATCTTCTTTCAGTCCAATTCCATCGGTATAGTTACCTCCGCCAAATCGATTCTCTGTATGATGAGTTAAGCTGATATAAGCCAGTTTTTTTGTTTTTTCAAGAATGCTATCGAACTGTGCTTTTATCTCTTCTATAGTGGCGGCTTCATTACCAAATCCAGCAGCATTTTCTACAGATGCAATTACTCCAACGTTATTTTGACTTTTCCAATTGGCAAGAAATTCAGGACCGGCAAAATTTAAATCCAATGGATTTTTCTCTAATAATCCTTGAAAAATATCAGCTTGTTTGCTTGCAAGCTTCATCGAATCTGGATTGACATCAGTATAAATAGCCAAAACCTGCATCCGAACTCCTCCTGCTTTTAGAAATGGAATTGCACATGCAATATCATCTTTAGAATAAGGATTGGCTGCGGGTACTTTAGCAAGGTAGGAAAGCAAATCGCAATGAAGATCGACAATGGGTAGAGTCATGATTTTGGGCTTTGAAACAAAGTAAACCAAAAAAGCGCATGATTTTTAATACTTTTAAGCCTGATTAGTGTTACATACTTTGAAAGGCAAATTTCATTTTTAACCGAAATAAAAAGCTAATGGCAATTTTAAAACCCTTCAACTTCAAAAAATGGATCGATGAAAATAGACATTTGCTAAAACCACCGGTAGGCAATAAGCAAGTTTATCTTGATAATGAGGACTTTATCATCATGGTAGTGGGTGGACCCAATTCCAGAAAAGATTATCACTACAATGAGGGAGAAGAGTTTTTCTACCAGATTGAGGGAGATATAACTTTAAAAATCATTGAGGATGGTAAGCCAACTGATGTTTCCATCAAAGAGGGAGAAATTTTTCTACTTCCTCCTAAAGTTCCGCACTCTCCAAGAAGACCAGCAAATACCATTGGTTTGGTTATTGAGCGATATAGGAAAGCGGGAGAAAAAGATGGCTTTATCTGGCATTGTGAGAATTGTGGAGAAAAGCTTTATGAAGAGTATGCAGACGTCACAGATATAGTCAACCAGCTTCCTCCGATCATGGAGAGATTCTGGTCGAATCCAGAAAATAGAACCTGTAAGAACTGTGGAACAGTAATGGAAAAATAATAAAAATTCTTTTCATCCCAGAATAGAAAAAATCAGAGTTTTTAATAGAATCCTGTTGAATTAAGATATTAAAATATGACCCAAATAGAATACAAGTTTTCAGAGGATTTTGCCAAAAAAATGGATGCTGAAGATCCAATGAAAGGATTTAGAGATCGTTTTTTCTTTCCTCAGGTAAACGGAAAAGAAGCCATTTATTTCTGTGGGAATTCATTGGGGCTTCAACCGAAGTCTGTAAAATCGTATTTAGATAAGGAGCTTGATAACTGGGCTAAATTAGGAGTTGATGGGCATTTTCATGGAGAAAATGCCTGGTATCACATTCGGCAAAAGTCGAAACCTGCCTTGGCGGAAATAGTAGGAGCCCATACACATGAAGTAGTGGCTATGAATAATTTGACTTCAAACCTACATTTCCTGATGGTGTCCTTTTATCAACCGACCAAAAAACGGAACAAAATAATCGTTGAGGCTGGGGCTTTTCCTTCGGATATGTATATGCTCGAGTCTCAGGTAAAGTTTCATGGTTTAGATCCTGATGAAGTGATTGTAGAGCTGAATCCAAGAGAAGGAGAACATACCTTGCGAACTGAAGATATTCTGAGGGAGATAGAAAATCAGGGAGATTCCTTGGCTCTGGTTAATATGGCGGGTATTCAGTATTATACTGGTCAACTTTTTGATATAAAATCAATCACTGAAGCAGCACATAATCAAGGGGCATATGCTGGTTTTGATTTAGCGCATGCCGCTGGCAATGCTAGACTGAAATTGCATGAATGGAATGTTGATTTTGCTACCTGGTGTAGCTATAAATATATGAACTCAGGTCCAGGTAATGTATCTGGAATTTTTGTTCACGAAAGATTTGCTGATAGACCTGACCTTCCAAGATTTGCTGGTTGGTGGGGATATGATGAAGGTCAAAGGTTTTTGATGGAGAAAGGATTTATTCCAATGCATGGTGCAGATGGATGGCAAGTTGCAAATAGCAATGTATTGGCTTTAGCTGCACATCAGGCTTCCTTAGATATCTTTCAGGAGGCAGGAATAGAAAATTTACGAGCAAAAAGTGAAAAGCTAACCGGTTATTTGGCTTTTTTAATTGAGCAAATTGGTGGAAAATCGGGTATTTTGGAAATTATTACCCCAAATAACCCTGCTGAAAGAGGTTGTCAACTATCTTTGCACATTCATCGTGGAGGTAAAGCTGTATTCGATGAATGGTATAGTCAAGGAGTTGTGGGTGATTGGAGAAATCCAAATGTAATTCGACTGGCACCTACTCCTCTGTATAATAGTTTCTTGGATGTTTACAGATTTGGTCTGATTTTGGAACAAAGCCTTAAAAAATTCGCTTAAAGAAACTGGGATAAAACTTATCCGAATGAAGAAAAATGAAATATCTATTTTAGGAGCTGGTCTAATCGGTTCTTTAATAGCAATTTATCTCAAGCGTCAAGGCCTTGATGTCACGGTGTACGACAAGAGACCGGATAAGCGTAAAACACCTTATTACGAAGGAGGAAGATCGATCAATATGGCTTTAAGTCATAGAGGGTGGAAAAGTTTAGAAGAAGTTGGGTTGAAGGATAAAGTTTTACCTCTTTCCATTCCGATGTTTGGCAGGAAAATCCATGATGAACATGGAGGCACCTCTTTTATTCCTTATGGCAAGCAAGATCAAGCAATCTATTCTATTTCAAGAGGAAAGTTTAATCAACTTCTTGCTGAAGAGGCAGAAAGATTAGGGGCAGAATTTAAATTTGAGCATAAATGTCTGGAAGTAAACTTTCCTTCCCAGGAAGTTACTTTTGAAACTCCTCAAGGTGAGATGAAACTTGAAGCACCTGTTCTCATTGGAGCAGATGGAGCATATTCCGCATTAAGGCTGAGCATGCAAAAGAAAATTCGCTTCAATTACAAGCAGGAATATATTTCCCATGGGTACAAGGAACTTACTATTCCAGCTACCGCAAATGGAGAATTTGCGATGGACCCAAATGCTTTACATATTTGGCCTAGAGGTAAGTTTATGCTTATTGCATTACCAAACCCCGATAAATCCTTTACATGTACGCTGTTTTTGCCTTTTGAAGGAACTAAAGTTTGTTTTGATAAAATCCTTGATAAAACTGATCTGGTTAGTGTCTTTAGTAATTATTTTGATGATGCTTATAAACTGATGCCGGACTTGGTAGATGAGTTTTTTAGGAATCCGACCTCTGCCTTAGTAAATGTTGATTGTTACCCTTGGGTACAGGGCCAAAGTTTACTGATTGGTGATGCATCTCATGCAATGGTTCCTTTTTACGGGCAAGGCATGAATTGCGGTTTTGAGGATTGTTATATCCTAAATAGTTTAATTGACAAACTTGGAACGAATACCTGGGATCTGGTTTTTGAGAAATTTCAGAAAAATAGAAAGCGCGATACCGATGCGATCTGTCAATTAGCAATGGAGAATTTCATAGAAATGAGAGATTCTGTCGCTGACCCTAAGTTTTTATTAAGAAAGAAAATCGAGGCGAAACTATACGAACTATATCCAAATGATTGGATTCCATTGTATAGCATGGTCACTTTCTCCGATATCAGTTACTCGGAAGCCTATGCACAAGGGAAACTTCAGGAAGCAATCATGGATAGGGTAATGGAAGATCCCTTGATTACAGAGAATTGGAATAAGCTTGATTATGAGGATATTATATTTCAGATGGAAACAGCAAGAGCGGTCTAATAGACCGCTTTTTTTAGATAAGATTTTAAATTTTTTGTGTTAGACTTAAAATCTCATCTAAATATTCTCTACTATTAGAAAGCCTTGGAACTTTATGTTGCCCCCCTAGTTTTCCTTTTTTTGCAAGCCAGTTTTCGAATATTCCATGGGGCGCTGGGTGGATGATCGGAGCGATTAAAGCTAAATCTTTATGTCTTTTTGCATCATAATCCGAGTTGATCTCTCTCAAGTGCTGATCCAAAAGCTCATTGAATTTCATCTGATCGGAAGGCTCTTTATGAAACTCTATTAGCCATTCATGTGCACCTTTTGAGCCGGAGCTATCAAAATAAACCGGAGCTGCGGTAAAGTTTACAATAGTTGCTCCAGTATGCTCTGCAGCATATTGGATTGCTTTTTCGGCATTTTCTACGATTACTTCCTCCCCGAATGCATTTATGAAATGCTTTGTTCTACCAGTTATTTTAAAACGATAGGGTTTTGTAGAAGTGAATTTAACTGTATCTCCAATTTTATATCGCCAAAGACCTCCATTCGTACTGATAACTAGTGCATAGTTCTTTCCAATTTCTACTCCGGCAAGAGGGACTACAGTTGGGTCTTCTTTCTCCCAATCCTCCATGGGGATGAATTCATAAAAAATTCCATAATCCAGAAGAAGCAAAAGTTCTTCCGAGTCAGGTTGATCCTGAATTCCAAAAAACCCTTCTGATGCATTATATGTCTCCACATAGCGCATTTTTTTGGATGGGATCAGTTCCTTAAATAGACTTCTATACGGACCAAAAGCAACTGCTCCATGGAAGAAAACTTCTAAATTAGGCCATACTTCTAAAATGTTTTTAGCCTTTTTTATTTCAAGAACACGCTTCATTAATACGATTGTCCATGTTGGAACTCCTGCAATGCAAGTCACATCTTCATCCATGGTTTCTCTTGCCATTTTTTCAATCTTGGCTTCCCACTCACTCATCAATGCAGTTTCCAAAGAAGGGGTCCTTACAAAGTAAGCCCAAATTGGAAGGTTTTGCATGATGACAGCAGAGATATCACCAGCTCTTGCAGAACCTTGTGGATTTAAAGGGTTTTTTTCAAGTGTTCCTCCGATGGTCAAGCTTTTACCTGCGAAAAGTCTGGAGTCTGGGTAGTTTGCGATATAAAGTGATACCATGTCCTTGCCACCGCTATAGTGGCAATCTTCCAAGCTTTCGGTTGACACTGGAATATATTTACTTCTTGAAGAGGTAGTCCCTGAAGATTTAGCAAACCAATTAATATCAGTATTCCAAAGTACATTTTGAGTACCCTTCATCGTCTTATCAATGTAAGGTTTGATTCCTTCGTAATCTAAAATTGGTACCTGCCTTGCGAAATCGTCATAATGTTTGATTGATGCAAAGTCGAATTCCTTTCCAAATTCGGTGTTTTTTCCAGCCTCAATTAATTCGAAAAATGTTGTATCCTGTACCTGAATTGGGTTCTTTTTAAAGTTTTCAATCTGACCTATTCGGTTTTTGAAAATCCAGGTCATAAAGGAATTTAATACCTCCATCACTTAAAAATTTTACGTTTCAACTCAAATTGGCTACCCAAATAAACTTTTCTCACTTGCTCATCAGCAGCTAGCTCTTCTGCTGTTCCAGCTTTCAAAAGTCTTCCTTCAAACATTAAATAAGCTCTATCAGTGATGGAAAGGGTTTCGTTGACATTATGATCCGTGATCAAGATCCCAATATTTTTATCTTTTAGCTTTGCAACAATGGTTTGGATTTCCTCTACTGCTATTGGGTCCACGCCGGCAAATGGCTCATCCAATAAAACGAATTTTGGATCAACCGCCAATGCTCGGGCAATTTCTGTTCTTCTTCGCTCGCCACCAGACAGAACCATTCCCAGATTCTTCCTAACATGAGTCAAACTGAATTCCTCTAATAGACTCTCAACTTTTTCCTTACGCTCTTGCTTCGGCATTTTGGTCATTTCCAAAACTGCCATGATATTTTCTTCTACTGATAATTTTCTGAAAACTGATGCTTCTTGAGCCAAATATCCAATCCCAAGTTTTGCTCTTTTATACATTGGTAAGCTCGTAATATTCTCCTCCTCAAGAAAAATCTTGCCTTCATTGGGTTGAATTAAACCCACAATCATATAAAAGGAAGTTGTCTTACCAGCACCATTAGGGCCAAGTAAGCCCACAATTTCACCTTGTTCTACCTCAACAGAAATATCATTAACCACACGGCGGCCTTTGTATATTTTGACAAGGTTTTCGGCTCTTAGCATCATATCAGTCGAATTTGATGTCTTTTACGTATAGTTGCAAACTTGATTTATCTCTAAAAAAATTTTCTCTCATTTCAGCCACAATATCAAAGCGCATTTTGCCTTGAAGCATTTTTACGATGGTATGATCTGGATCTTTAGCTCGATCTGCTAGTCCAAAGCCCAAACAAACCGGTTTTGTTACTTGCCCGTCTTGTACAATATTGAAACGCAAATGTTTGTCTTTTAAGATGATGACATTTTCGGCATAAGCTTGGTTGATCCGAAAAACAGGTTCAGCATTCCCGGGTCCAAATGGCGCCATTTGCTTCAAGATATTATAAAATTTGTAATTTATTTGATCTAAAAGTAACTCGTCATCAACTTCAATGACAGGTTTGCGATGTGCTTCCTCTATCCTGCTTTTCACTACCTTTTCAAACATTACCTGAAAATCAGGTACTTTATCCACCGAGAGAGTAAGTCCGGCAGCATACTTATGTCCTCCGAATTGATCTAAGAGTCCTGCACATTCTGCGATCGCTTCATAAATATCAAAATCTACAACTGACCTGGCACTGCCTGTTGCTTTACCATTTGATTCTGTCAGGATAATTGTAGGCCTGTAATATTTTTCGATGCATCGACTTGCCACTATCCCTATTACACCTTTGTGCCAGTCTTCTTTAAAGAGAACAGTAGAATTCCAGGCAACGGACTCTTCCCGATCTGCAATCATTTCAAAAGCCTCTTTGGTAATATTTTCGTCGAAATTTCTTCGTGTAGTATTTACTTCATCTACCAATTTTGCACGCTCGATGGCCAAATTCAAATCAGTTGAAATCAATAGCTCTACAGAGGCTTTTGCATGCTCTAACCGGCCGGAGGCATTGATTCTTGGACCGATCTTGAAAACAATATCAGAGATTCCGATTTCCTTTTCGATTTTAGCACTTAGCATAAGTGCTTTTAGACCAGGCCGGGGAGTATTGTTGATTTGGTCCAGACCATAATAGGCCAAAATTCTGTTTTCTCCAGTGATCGGAACAATGTCTGCAGCGATACTTACCACCAACAAATCCAGGTAAGGATATAAGGTAGCTTCATCGATATCCCTTCTTTTTGCCAATGCTTGAATCAGCTTAAATCCAACTCCTGCGCCACTGAGTTCTTTATAGGGATAGTTACAATCTTTTCTTTTGGCGTCCAGCACTGCTACCGCTTGAGGTAGTTCATCTCCTGGCGTATGATGGTCACAAATGATAAAATCAACGCCAAGTTCCTTGGCCATTTTGACCTTATCAATGGCTTTGATTCCGCAGTCCAATGCAATAACTAACTTATAGTCATTTTCTGCGGCTAATCGTACCCCTTTATCCGAAATGCCATAGCCTTCTTTGTAGCGATCAGGGATGTAAAAATCAACTTTGGAATAAAAGGTCTGAAGGAAACTATAAACCAATGCGACCGCTGTGGTACCGTCGACATCATAATCTCCGTAAACCATGATTTTTTCATTCCGCATTATCGCCTCCTCTATTCTATCGATAGCTTCTTTCATGTCCTTCATGAGAAAAGGATCATGTAAATGGCTTAGGCTAGGGCGGAAATAATTTTTAGCAGTTTCATAGCCTTCTACCCCCCGATTAATGAGCATATTGGCAAGGATAGGATTAACATTGATTTCCCTTCCTAATTGCTCAACTAGCTCTATCGATGCTCTGGGCTTTTGCTTCCAAACGTACTCCATGGTTTGCTCTCTAAATTTATAAAAGGTAAAACAGTATCTAAATTAATCGCCTAAACTGATGAAAAAGTTCTACAATAAAGATTTTGAATTTAAGCTTTCCCCTTTTTGTATTGAAACCAAAAATACCCTGGGAAAATGAGTGCTTTTAATTTCCAGTCATTTTTCTCTCGAATACTTAGGTTTGAATCTTGATGCACAGAACGATACATTTTTCCTGCTAATAGGCAATGTCCAATCAAAGCAGCAAAAATGATAGCATAAATAATTAATTCGTTCATTTTATTTTTTTTGTAAAATCAGGGCTGCCCAATTGTCCTTGCTCTGTTTTCTCGTTAAACTGAATCCAAGTGGCTTGGCACATTCCAAAAGGTCATCTACATCTTCGTTATAAAAACCGCTAAGCAATAAATAACCTTGTGGTGAAGTTAAATCTGCATAGATTTTCATTTCATCCAGCAGCACGTTTTTATTAATATTTGCCAAAACTATATCAAAAGGACCTTCTGGATTGACTTCTCTGATAGTTCCGATTTCCATCCGGGTAGTTAATCCATTCAAGTCAAAATTTTCATTTCCGTTCTCCACGCACCACTCATCAATATCAAAAGCTACAACTTCTTTTGCTCCAAGTAAATGCGCCATGACGGCCAAAATCCCGGTTCCGGACCCTACATCCAATACGCGTTTCCCTTTATGATCAATTTCTCCCTGATGTTTGAGCATTTGGAAAGTGGTCGCATGATGCCCCGTCCCAAATGACATTTTGGGATTGATTATAATTTCATACTTATATCTTGGGTCTGGTTGATGAAAAGAAGCTCTGACAAATACGAGATCATCTACAGCAATGGGATCATAATTTTTTTCCCATTCTTCATTCCAATTGACTTTTGGCATTTTACTCTCATGCCAAGTGATTTCAGCCGGGAGCTTATACTTTTCTATCAATTCTAGAAAGGCCTCCCTATCAAATTCATTTTCCGGAGCATAGGCATCCAATCCTTCTTCAGTTTCCAAAAAAGAATCAAAGCCTATTTCTGCCAACTCCGCAATGAGGATTTCCCTGAAATCTTCGAGGCAGGAAATCTTTAATTCCAGGTAGTCCATTTTTTTAGAAAGATTTAATAATATCTAAGAAGTCTCTTGATTTCAACGAGGCTCCGCCAATTAGACCTCCATCCACATCAGGTTTTGAGAAGATCTCTTTCGCATTTTTTGGATTACAGCTTCCTCCATATAATATCGAAGTCTCTGCAGCAATATCTTTTCCATATTTGCTTGCAATATGTCTTCTTAAAGCAGCATGCATTTCTTGCGCTTGTTCAGCTGTAGCCGTTTTTCCTGTACCAATCGCCCAGATAGGTTCATAAGCAATAACTATTTTGCTGAAATCTTCAGGACTTAAACCAAAAAGACTTTGAGTCAATTGGAATTTAACATTTGGTTCATGAGTTCCTGCTGTTCTAATATCCAAAGATTCACCGCAGCAAAAAATAGGTTTTAAACCTTGTGAAAGGGCTTCTTTGACTTTAACTGCTAAAAGTTCGTTCCCTTCATTGAAATACTCTCTTCTTTCACTATGCCCAATGATGACATATTCTACACCAAAAGAAGCTAAAATTTTTGCGGAAACTTCACCGGTAAATGCTCCAGATTCTTTATCTGAACAATTTTGCGCTCCTAAGGAAATTCCCGAAGTATCACCAATCAATTTCTTAACTGGGAAAATATGTGGAAATGGTGGGTTTAAGATGGCAAGTACATCTTTTACATTTTCATCTTTGTACATGTTGACAATCTCGGAAGTCAGTTTTTGACCTTCTTCAAAAGTCATATTCATTTTCCAGTTGCCGGCAACGATTTTCTTACTCATAGTTAGGGTGTTTAAAGTAATTCGGTTTGAAAGAAGATATTTCAAGGGTAATTTGTCCTAAAATTAAAGAAAATGTCCGTCTGGCGAAAAAATAACAGTGATCAGTCAATAAAAAAGTCTTGGAGCTTGGATGAAGCGAAGGAAAAACTCTCTACTTTTTGTGCTTATCAGGAGCGATGTATCTGGGAAATCAGACGTAAACTTTATGAAAAAGGAATAAAAGATTCAAACACTGATGTGTTAGTAGATTATTTAATTCAGGAGAATTTTGTCAATGAAGAGCGCTATGCAAAATCTTTTGCCAGAGGTAAATTTAGAATGAAAAAATGGGGTAGAGGTCGGATTTCCAGAGAATTAAAAATGCGCCAAATCAATGAAGCAGATATTAGAAAGGGGCTTTCTGAAATCGATCCAGTTGAATATTATGATTCGCTATTATCCCAAGTTGAAAAGCATTGGGAAAGAATCAAAGAATCTGATCCCTACAAAAAGAAATACAAGCTTATCCAATACCTTTTTTCCAAAGGTTTTGAGCAAGACTTAATTAAAGATGCTATTTCGGATTTAGGTTTTGAGAATTAGTTGGAATCCGGAATCATGTCAGACATGATTTTTGCAGAAAGAAGACAAAGTGGAATACCTCCTCCTGGGTGAACAGAACCTCCGCAGAAATAGAGATTTTTAATTTTTGAAGAATAATTCGCATGTCGGAGGAAGGCTGAAAACTTATTATTGGAAGAGTTCCCATAAAGTGCTCCCTGGGCGCTGGAAGTTTTAATTTCAATTTTTCGTGGATCTAAAATTTCTTCAACTTCAATCAAAGGCTCAATGTCGGTTTTTAAAATCCGGTTGAGTTTATGGATTATATTTTTCTTAGCCTCAGCAATCATTCTGTCCCAATTTTGACCCGTATTATTGGGTACATTAATCATTGTAAACCAATTCATACTATCCTTAGGGGCATCGTCTTGCTTATAAACTGAAGTAATATTTATATAAACTGTAGGGTCATGGTATATACTTCCTTTTTTGAAAATATGATCAAACTCTTCTAAATAATTATCCGAAAAGAATATGTTGTGAAGGTCTAATTCTGGAAAATTTCGTTGAATTCCCCAATAAAAAATAAGTGCGGAACTTGATTTTGGTTGGTTTAAAAGCAGTTTGGGTTGTCTTTGTTTTTTCAAAATGGTCTTGTAGGCATTGACCATATCCATGTTATTAATTACCAAATCTCCTTTGATGGATTTGTCTTCAATTTTCACTCCAATAGCTTTCCCATTTTGTACTAATATCTCTTCCACTTTTTGGTCAAAATGATAAGAAACCCCCAGCTGTTGAGAAAGCTTATATAAACTTAATGTGATGTCATGCATTCCTTTTTTTGGAAAAAATGCGCCTATGTTAAATTCCAGATGCGGAATGATATTTAATGTAGCTGGGGTTTCGTAAGGGTTGGAGCCATTATAGGTCGCATATCTATTAAAAAGTTGTACGAGTTTGGGATTATCAAACTGCTTTTCATTGGCCTCATTCATGGTCATGAAAATCCCTAGTTTCCCCATTTTTAAGTAGGATTTTAAAGCTTTAGAATTTGTCCAGGTTTTTAATTCATGCAATGATCTGTGCATAAAAAGAGGTGACAGGTGCTCATAAATGAAGGAAGATTTTTCTAAAGCTTTTTTAACATGATTAGAAGGTTCTCCTAATTTTTTTTCAACCTCTTCCGCAAATTTATCTAGATCAGAAAAAGCTTTCAGACTCCTCCCATCTTCCCAGAAGTAATGACAGGCTACCGGGAGTCTCAAGTAATCAAAATGTTCTTTCGGAGATTTTCCTGCTAAAGAAAATAGTTCTTCAACCTGCTCTGGAAGGGTAAATAGAGATGGTCCTGCGTCAAACCTATAACCTCCAATTTCAATTTCTGAAAGTTTACCTCCTGGATAAGAATTCGCTTCAAAGACTTCAACATCGTATCCTTTCAGCGCCAAGCGGATTGCAGAAGCGATGCCTGCTATACCAGAACCAATGATTAATGCTTTTTTTGCCATGAGTTTTAATTCATCTGCTAAACTAGTATTTTTTTAAAGGCAAATCCATTTACAAATACGTCATTGATTTTTCTATTTATCAATTCCGAAAAGGATTACTGATTTTGTATTCAGTTTAATATTACACCCCCAATGCTTACTTTTGGCAGATGTTAAAAGAAATCTCAGTCTTGATTCAGAAAGAGCTCACCTTAGAGTGGAGACAGAAGTATGCGTTAAATGGGATTTTACTTTACGTGGTTTCAGCAGTTTTTATCACATATTTGAGTGTTGGGGCGAAGTCTGGAAACATTTCTATCCCTACGTGGAATGCATTATATTGGATTATAATTCTTTTTTCAGCAGTCAACGCAGTTGCAAAAAGTTTTGTACAAGAGCATCAAGGTCGACAGCTCTATTATTATATGATTGCCTCCCCTGAATCAATTATCCTTTCCAAGATTATTTATAATACAGGTTTGACCTTGCTCTTGGCATTACTAGGCTATGGAGTTTTTTCTGTCATCCTTGGGAATCCAGTGCAAGACCAAGGGTTATTTTTATTGAATTTGATTTTAGGTGCAATGGGTTTTTCTGCGAGCCTCACAATGGTGAGTGGGATTGCTTCTAAAGCAGGAAATAATTCAACTCTCATGGCTATTTTGAGTTTTCCGGTGATCATTCCGATCTTGTTAATGGCAATCCGAATTTCCAAAAATGCCATGGATGGTTTAGACTGGAGTGTGAGTGCGGACAAAATCATCAGCCTTGTTGCGATCAATGCCATTGTAGCTGCTGCTGGCTATATTTTGTTTCCTTATTTATGGAAATCGTAGTCTTTGAATTGAAGGATTAAATTAGACATTGGAGATACCGTTTATAAGGATTACAAACCTTTGTAGCCCCAGAGTTTAAAAGACTTAAGAAAAAGCAGCGAAATCAGGAACTTATGAGTTATTTTTGCGCTTTAATTAGCAAAAATACCCTATGCGCCAAAGTTGGTGGAAAATACTTACCATCGCACTGCTGCTCTATACTTTAACTGCAGGTTTGCTGATGGATGTGCCCCGTCTTCCGATCCTAAATGAAACGATCCGAGCTCTCCATTTTCATGTCACTATGTGGTTTGGTATGATACTGATGCTGATTGTTTCAGTGTTTTATAGTATAAAATACTTACGGACCAATGATATTAAAAATGATGACATGGCAATTGAATTTGCTGGTTCAGCGATCCTTTTTGGAGTTTTGGGGATTGTGACAGGAATGCTTTGGGCAAAATTTACCTGGGGAGATTACTGGAGTGGAGATCCCAAACAAAACGCAGCAGCAATCGGGATTCTCATGTACTTTGCCTATCTGATTCTTCGTAATTCGCTTACAGATTCACAACAAAGAGCAAGGATTGGTGCGATTTATAACATTTTTGCCTTTGCGGCATTTATACCTTTGATCTTCGTACTTCCTCGATTGACTGACAGTCTTCACCCAGGTAACGGTGGCAACCCAGGTTTTAATGCATATGATTTGGATTCAAAACTGAGAATGGTTTTTTATCCAGCAATTATAGGTTGGACACTTTTAGGCAGTTGGATTGCAACTGTTCGTGTGAGAATGCGTAGGGTTGAAAGGGTATTAGAAGATCGAATGATAAATTCATAATTGATGAAAAAATTACTGATTATAGCTCTCATGATTTTCTCACTAGGTGCTTTGGCACAAGAGAAAATACCCGTGAAAGAGTCTGATTATTCCAACAATTCTGTTGAAATGGCTGATGCTATGAGAGCAGATGGTAAAATCTATGTGTTGGTCGGTGTAATTGTATTGATTTTCGCTGGAATTACAGCCTATTTGATCAGTACTGATAGAAAGATCAGCAAGCTTGAAAAGACAATTCAATCCTAAACTTTGGAAACATGAAAAAAGGACATCTTATAGGAATTGGAATTATTGCTGTTGCAATAATAATTATCATGACTTCCATCGGTGATGCAAGTAGTTATGAAAGCTTCAATACTGCCATGGAAATGAAGCAAGAAGGAAATGACAAGCCAATCCACGTTGTGGGTCAATTAAAGAAAACCCAAACAGGTGAGGTAGTTGGATTAAATGTAAGAGAAGACAAGACATCCTTTACTTTTGTTTTGGTTGACAATGATGGTACTGAGCAAGAAGTATTTTATAATGAACCTGTACCTGCTGACTTTACAAGATCAGAATCAGTGGTTGTCATCGGACAGTTCAAAACAGATGATATTTTCATTGCAGATAAAATCCTGATGAAATGCCCATCCAAATATCAGGAAACGGACGTGCAGGCGGCTGGAATGTGAGTTAGAGTAGAAAGAATAACAAATCCATGATCAATACCTTTATAGGAAATCTTGGCCATATGATGACCATTGTGGCCTTTGTCAGTGCATTGGTTACGGCTTATGCATATATTCAGTATTTCCGGGCAAAAGAACTAGATAAAGCTAGCTGGAGAAGATTCAGTAGAATCAGTTTTTACGTCCATGGTGTTTCTGCTACACTAATAGCTGTTTCGCTTTTTGAAATCATCTACAATCATCGATACGAGTATTTTTACGCGTATTCGCATAGCTCGAAAGCACTTCCTGTTCATTACATGATTTCCAGTTTTTGGGAAGGTCAAGAAGGAGCATTCATCCTTTGGATATTCTGGAATGTAGTTTTAGGTGTGATCATCATTAATACCAATAAGTTTTGGGAAGGGCCTGTCATGGTAGTTTTTGCCCTGGTTCAGGCTTTTTTGGTTTCCATGATTTTAGGAGTTGTAATTGGAGATCTGAAGATTGGAAGCTCTCCATTTATTTTGCTTCGAGATGCCACACAAGCTCCTATTTTCCAAATTAATCCCGATTTTGTTCCTGAGGATGGTACTGGGCTTAACCCCTTATTACAAAATATCTGGATGGTGATCCACCCTCCTACTCTTTTCCTTGGATATGCCTCAACGCTAGTACCTTTTGCCTTTTTAATGGGTGGATTGGTGATGAAGAAATATTCTGAATGGATCAGACCTGCCCTTCCTTGGGCAATTTTCTCTGCTATGATTCTGGGAATGGGAATAATCATGGGTGCTTATTGGGCCTATGTAACCCTAAACTTCGGAGGTTATTGGAACTGGGATCCTGTAGAAAATGCAGTGTATGTACCTTGGCTGGTTTTAGTTGCTGCAATCCACACCATGATCACGTTCAAGAAAAGTGCTACAGCATTAAAAACATCAATTGTTTTGGTGATCATGACCTTCATATTGGTTCTCTATGCAACTTTTTTAGTAAGGTCTGGCGTATTGGGTGACGCTTCGGTTCACTCTTTTACAGACTTGGGATTGTCAGGCCAGTTGTTGATTTATATGCTGTTTTTCCTATTAGTTGCGATTATTCTTGCAGCTAGAGCATGGAAACATATTCCTACCTCAGAAAAAGAAGCATCTGTTTATTCACGAGAATTCTGGGTATTCATTGGAGCGACCACATTAGGGTTGATGGCATTCCAGGTAATCCTTCCTACTTCAATTCCGGTTTGGAATACCTTAGTGGAAAGCTTTGGAGGTATTTCAAATATGGCGCCTCCGGCAGATCAAATAGAGTTTTATACAAAATTTCAATTGTGGTTTGCAGTGGTCTTAGCTTTGCTTACGGCTGTGGGCCAGTTCTTCTGGTGGCAGAAAATGGATAAGCAAACCTTGAAAGATACGCTTGTCACCCCATACATTGTTTCTGTTTTGATCTCAGCAGCTATCATCGTATTGGCCAAAGTATATGATTGGAAATATATCATCATCGTTTTGGCAGGAACATTTACGATTGTTGCCAATGCGGTTATTTTAGCTAAAATTCTGAAGAAGTCTACTTTCAAGCTTGCAGGAGGTTCATTGGCACATATTGGATTGGGAATGGTATTAATTGGAATCATGTTCAGTTCCGGTTATTCCGATGTGATTTCAATTAACATGTCTGGTTTGACATATAGCAATAGCTGGGAAGATGAATTAAACAAAGAGCATGTGTTGCTTTGGATCAATAAGCCAACACAAATGAAAGACTATACTGTAACCTATCGCGGTCGTCAGAAAAAAGTAGTTGGGGTTCCTGAATATGTTCCAGCAAAAATTTTGGAGACAACTGGAAATGTCAACGAATCTGTTGCACTAGAAGGATATAAAGATTATTTCCAAAAAGGGGATACAGTCAAATTGGTTTTGGAGGAAAATGATTACTTCAAAATCGATTATTACCAGAACGAGAAACTTCAATTTTCACTAAATCCTATGTCTCAATTTAACTCGAGTATGGGTGGTTTGATTTCTTCTCCAGATTCTAAAATCTACTTTGATAAAGATCTTTATACCTACGTTGCTGCAATGAATGATTATGAAGATCCAGATTGGAAAGATGATGAGATTTACGAAGTTGCTCCTGGAGAGCAATTCCACGTTGCTGATTTTGTCACCTATTTTGATGGAGCTGAAGTTTTAGAAGAGCTGGATGGATATATTCTTCAAGAAGGAGATGTTGCCGTGAAAGCAAAACTTCGAATTTTGGATTATGATGTAGAAAAAGTTCTTGAGCCAACTTTCATAATCCGAAATAGTCAGATTGGGAAAATTCCTGTCATCGATTCGGAACTTGGGATAAAAATTTCTTTGGAGAATATTCTCCCTGAAGACAACAAGTTTGTCTTTAAGGTCAACCAATACCAAAAAGATTATGTGGTAATGAAGGCTATTGTAAAGCCTTATATCAATGTATTGTGGATCGGAACGATTATCATGCTTACCGGATTTTCGGTAGCCATATTCAGAAGATTTGATGAGTTCAAAAAGATGAGAGATAAAGGGTTGGAATAAGTGGGTTTCAGTCCTTATATATCTTAAAACAAAAATAGCCCGATAAACATCGGGCTATTTTTATGATAAGTTATATCCAATTTCCGCTAAAGCAAAGGGGTAAATTGCTTGAGGAATCTTACATCATTCTCAGTGAAGAGACGGAGATCTTTTATTTGATATTTCAGCATCGCAATCCGCTCTATTCCCATCCCAAATGCAAATCCGGTATATTTTTTTGAGTTAATCCCGCAATTTTCCAAAACATTTGGATCCACCATTCCTGAACCACCTATCTCTACCCAGCCTGTTCCTTTACAAACATTACATCCTTTTCCACCACAGATTAGACAGGTGATATCGATCTCTGCACTAGGTTCTGTAAATGGGAAATAAGAGGGTCTGAATCGTACTTTGGTTCCCTTGCCAAACATCTCCTTGGCAAAGTGATATAAGGTGTTTTTTAAATCAGCAAAGCCCACATTTTCATCAACATAAAGTCCTTCCACTTGGTGGAAAATGCAATGCGCTCTAGCTGAAATCGCCTCATTTCTATAAACTCTTCCAGGGGAAAGAGTTCTGATAGGAGGTTTTTGGTTTTCCATCACACGGACTTGCACAGAAGAAGTATGAGTTCTCAGAGCAATATCTGGATTTTTCTCTATAAAGAAGGTGTCCTGCATTTCCCTTGCCGGATGATTTTCAGGGAAGTTTAAGGCTGTAAAGTTATGCCAATCATCTTCGATTTCGGGACCTTCAGATAGATTGAAACCGATTCTTTCGAAGATATCGATGATTCTTTGTCTAGTCGCTGTTAAGGGATGAATTCCACCTAATCCTTGATTAGAAGGAGGTAGAGTCAAATCAATATCAGCGGATTTCGTTTTTTTATTACTCTGGCTAACTTTCTCTATAAGCTCTTGAAACTTGGCTTCAGCCAATTGCTTTACGCCATTTACCAATTGCCCATAAGCACGTTTTTCTTCATTTGGGATTTTCCCCATTCCTGCGAAAAGCTCACCTACGACAGATTTTTTGGAGATAAACTCCATTCTGAAAGATTCAAGTTCCTCCGGTGTATTTGCATCTGCCGCTGAAATAGCCGCTTTTATAGCTTCAATTTTTTCCTGATACATGCCTTGCCATTTTATCAAGCCACAAAGCTAAGGGTTTTAGAGTTTATCGGAGAAAAAATCAGGAAGGAATGCATGTTTAAAGTCAGCAAAAAAATAAAATATTAAAAATTCAAAGGTCTGCTCAATCCAGAATCCAGATGTACTGCGTAATTCCAACCAAATAAAAATCACAAAATCATTAAAAATCAGATCATGAAAATTCAAAACTTCTTCAAATTCGCTTTCGGTGTCTACATTTTCCTTTCTGCGAATTTTGCCTTTTCTCAAATGGAAAAAACAGTAATGGTTGGAGGTGCAGAAATGTATCCCTCAAAAAACATCGTTGAAAACGCAATAAACTCTGTAGACCACACTACTTTGGTAGCAGCTGTACAGGCAGCAGATTTAGTGGAGACTCTTCAAGGGAAAGGGCCATTTACAGTTTTTGCTCCGGAAAACTCTGCTTTTGAAAAACTTCCTTCAGGAACCGTTGAGACGTTGCTGAAGTCAGAAAATTAACTGCATGAATGAAAGGCAAAGATCTTTATATTACAGATGAAAACGGTGGTCAATCTAAAGTATTAATCGCCGATGTATGGCAGAAAAATGGAGTGATTCACTCCGTGGATACCGTAGTACTTCCAAAAATGTGATATAAAGTCACTTTAATCAGATTAAAATAAAGAAAAAGAGCTGTCCAATAAAAAAGGACAGCTCTAACTATTTCTCGCTATTCTTTGTTACCAGGTTCTACTTCCGCCGGGTCTTCTTCTCTCCCAAGGATTATTGGAAGATTCAGGCTGTTTGAAATTTCCAATAATATATGTAAATGTTAACATCCCATATCTTGTCAATACGTTGGTGAAAACATCTGTCACCGATACATCAGAAATAGTTCTTTGGATACTATTGTTCTGGTTAAGCAAATCAAAGATCATTACTTTCAACTCAGCCTTATTATTCTTGGCAAATCTATATCCACCTTCGATGTTCCAGAGCCAGAAATTCTGATCAAACCCTTCAGAAAGGCCGCTATATAAGCTATGATTCAAGTTGTTTCCTATAAAGAGTTTTCCTCCATTCGGAGAATAGTACAACCTAAGATTTGATTCCTGAACATAGTAATTGTTATCCTGAGTCGATTGTAAACTAGAATTTACAATGTTATAATTTCCTGTTGTACTAAGCGTGAAATCTACGTTTTCACTGATATTGGAAGTGAATGTGATTCCCTGCCTTAAAGATAAATTATCATTTAGGTTTTTCTCACCATTAATTAGACCTGGGATTCTATTGAAGTTTACCCGGGTATTCATGTTAAACTGAGTTTTGAATCCTTTAATTGGAGTTCCGTAAGTAAAAAAGAATGTAGTTCTGAAATTCCCATCCAAATTAACAGGCTGTGAAATTTGACCTCCCGGTCTCAATAAAATCTCTCCGTTGATCAAGGTATCCTGAGCGGTAATAAAAGTGCTACTTCCTATGTAGTTGCTTGTTCCTGAATAATTCACAAACATGAACATGGTATGATTTTTCTCCATGTTTATCTTACTCATATTTACGAAGATGTTGTTATTATAACTCTGACCTAAATTAGGATTTCCAATGCTTAGATTTAGCGGGTTTTGGTTATTTACCACATTTTGTAGCTGAGATACATTCGGCTCGTCAGTATTTGTTCTATACCTCAATCGATAAGAAACTCCTGTTTCTCTATTTCGATAGCTTAAGCTGGCTCCAGGCAATAGATTATTGAAACTTCTTTTGAAAACTCCAGCTTCAGGGAAGAAAGCTTCATTGTTTAATTGGGCGTTTTGATAATCCAAGTTAAAATTAAGATTCAATCCATTGTTGCTATAAGCATATCCAGTTCGAAGTCTTTGAGTAATAAACTTGTTGATAAACTCATTACTCAATGCCGTATCCAACATATAAATACCTTGCTCTGCTCCCAATACATAAGTTTTTTGATCAGAATCAGATTTATTGTTTCCAACCTGATAACCAAGCGTACCAATTGACTTTTCTCCCAATGGCTCCGTCAAAGTTGCATTGATTCGGTAATTAAATCCTTTTGAAAGGGTGTAAGTCTCTTGAAGAGTAGTGTCGAGTCTATCTCTGTTATAGTCAATACTTGCTGCTAAAAGATCTGAATATTGGTCTCGATTAGACCATGTGGTATTGATATCTGTGGAAAATGTTCTTCCTTTTTTATCGAATTTATATCGATAGGTAATGTTGTTGGAGATGTTATATGTTTTGTTTTCGGCACTGTTTATTGATCTCAAAGCACTTAAAGAATCTCCAGTGCTTGCAGTTGTTAAGGCATCTCTATCACTAAAGCTCTTGCTGTTTTGGATAGAAATATTTGGAGTTACGATGAATGAATTTTTTTCATTTAAATCTGCTTCCAATCTACCACTCACTCTATGGTTGTAATTATCTGTTGTACTGATCAGGTTCTCTTGATAAAACTGGGTCAAATTTTCATTTACTACAGTTTCTCTGTTTGTGATCTGTTGTAATTTATTTGCGGAGTTGTTAAAGAAATAGCTTCCTGTAAAATTTACTTTTTGACCCCATTTGTCAGAATAATTCAAGCCTAAGGAATTGGTGGTGTTAATACCGTTGCTATTTCCCGCATTAAAATTATTATTTCCACCACCGAAGCCTCCTCTACCTCTGCCTCTTCCCCCACCACTAGAACTATTTGCATTGACTCCTGCCAAATCCTGACTTGAAAAGTTTTGCTGATTGATATTATTCGCCAACCCTAAAATAGAAATCCTTCTGTCTCCGCTAAAAAGATTAATACTTCCTCCAGCTGAATATCGATCATCCGTTCCATATCCAGCATATGCCCTTCCAAACTGCCCGTTTTTTCTATCTTCCCTTAAAATGATATTAATTGTCTTTGTATATGTTCCATCATCAAATCCGGTTAATCTACTTTGATCCGATCTTTGATCTAATACCTCAACCCTATCGATAGCATCTGCAGGAAGATTTCTTAATGCGATATTTGGATCTGAACCGAAAAACTCTCTTCCATCTACTAGAATTTTTTGAACTGTTTCCCCTTGTGCTTGGACCTCACCATTCTGAATGGTGACACCTGGTAGCTTTCTGATTAGGTCTTCTGCCTGAGCATTTTGTTGAGTTTTAAAAGCCGACGCGTTAAATGAAGTAGTATCGCCTCTCATTTCTCCAACAGGAGACTGCCCTTCGATGACCACCTCACCAAGAGTCTGTGTATCCTCATTTAAAACTAAAGTTCCCAAATCTGCAGGATCCCTGAAGCTATGGGTTCGGGTGATCGTCTCATAGCCAATAAATTTTATTTCGATTTTAACTTGAGGGATCATCGGTCTATTAATTTCAAACTTACCTTGAGCGTCTGTAACACCACCTAGTAAAAGAGAATCAGCCAATGTTTTAATCAGTATATTAGCACCGTTCATGGGAGTTTTGGTGGAGCCATCCATCACTATGCCGGTCAGTTTTATTTGAGGTCTTTGGGCATACGCTTCTGCCACTAGCAGGAAGCAAAAAAATAAAAAAATAGATTTATACATGTTTCTCATAGTTGCGCAAATATCTACCCCTTTGACCAAAGAAAAATGCCAAAGGTTTAGTACGTAACTAGAGAAAAATTAGAATGGGGAATTCAGAGGATAAATGGCTAAAAAACCATTTAAAAATTTAATTAATTCTTGATAACATCCATGATTTCTGGATATGAAATTCCAAAATGACTGTTATCGTAAACTGAAACTCCATTTTTAATTACTAATACCTGAGGAGATTGGTGAGGAACTCCAAATTCCTGACTAATCTGATTGGATAATTCCCTGTTTTCAATAATATCTAAATGATAGGGCACAATATTCTTATGATCTTCGTCTTTCCAGTTTCGCAGCAATCGATCCAAGGACATACTACTCAGAGAACACCGAGTACTATGTTTAAAAATCATCACTGGAATATCTTCGCTTAAAGCTTTGATATCCTCAATTTGCTCCAGTTGTGTTAATTTATTCCAATTCATTTTCGTTCCTTTTATAAAGGGGCAATATTTTTGGGGAAGATAAAGTTCCCTGATTAATTAAGGAAATTTCAAAAAATGAAAATATTCAAAACCAATTTATTTAAGCTTCAACCGATTTTATACCTAACACTAATTTTTCTTGTTGCATGTAAATCGTTTAATCCAAATAATATCCCCCCCTATAAAACAGCACCTCCCGCCTTATCTTCGGTTAATGTTCCAGTTCAAGTTCCTCAAAACACCCTTTATAGGATTATTAATCAAGCAATTCCTCAAGTTTTAATCGATGATGAAAATCTGTCTATGGGAAATGTAGAAGGGAGATTGCTTATAAGCAGAAACGGGAAACCAACTTATGTGACATTAGACAGTCAAAGAATTCAATTGACCTTGCCGCTTAAAATTCAGGGAGAATTAGGGCTTTCAAAAAGAGGACTTGGTAGTTTTCTACAGTCTAAACTCCCACTGAATGAAAATCTTTCTCCTGTGATTATTGTCAATCCTACTATCAACCCTGATTGGAGTATTTCGATCAAGGATTTTGAATTGGTTGACTTGGGAGGTCAGGTAAGTTTGAATTTATTGGGAATGCAGGTTGATCTCAGCGGGATTATTGAGAAAGAAATCACGAAATGGGGAGATGAAAATCTGGGCTCTTCTCAATCAATTTTCAGTTTAAAACCTTTCATAGATTTAGCATGGAATCAAGTGGGAAAACCTTTTATGATTGATTGGGAAGGAGAAAAATCCGCTTTTTCTATTCAACCGGAATCGGTAAGGCTGAAGGAGTATTTTGGTGAAGATCAAAATCTAAATCTTTGGCTAGGGCTCAATGGAAAAGTAAATACCCATCCTGAAAATGCAGTTCCAAGTAGAGCTTTCCCTCTTCCAAAAATCACAGGAAACGAGGATTCTGAAAACTATTTGGGGATTACACTTCCTTGGGTTTTCAGCTATAATAAACTTGATCAGATTCTAGGTGAGAATCTGAACAATATTCCTATTCGGGTTGATAAAAAAACAATTTTGACTCCGAGTAATATCAGTAGTGAGGCTTTTGGAGAATTTCTTCAAATCAAGATGGATTTTCTTGCTACGCAAACAAATGGAAAAAGCCTTCCTGGGAAAATTTATGTGATTGGAAAGCCTGCTTATGATGAATCCTCCCAGAGCCTTTATTTCACTGATATAAACTTCAAATTAGAAAGTGGAAACCTAGGAGCACAGACAAGTGTTGGACTTAAAAAGAGAAAAATAATCAGGCAAATTGAGAAAAGGGCCAACTTTCCGATTGGAGAAACGCTAAATGAAAGTATATTCAGTATTCAAGAAAGACTTGGTATTAAAACCGGAATTGCTGATTTAACTATTGAAAACTTAGAGATCGATCCTGAGGCTTTCTATCCTGCGAAGAATGGATTGATAGTTCACATAAAAGCAAATGGAAAGGTTAATGTTGATTGGAAATAAATAATGGGGAAGTAATCAACTTCCCCATTATTTAATTAATCATTTGATTTTTTTTATCAAATCCTTAGCTGAGTTCTTGATATCATCATCAAGAAAATTCTTGGAGATGTGATCAATTTTTGATTTTAGTTTTTTTCCCAGCTTCATACTAGAGACTGATTTCATTGCAAACTTGACTACGGAAGGATTGTTATCCTCTAATGATCGTGATAAAATAGCCTCTGCAACTTCAGGAGATCTTTTTTGCGCTCCATACGCAGCAGCAATCCGTATGGTAGATGAACCTTTTTCTGCTGCCTTTTTTAATACATCCCCGACGCTTTCATCATCAATGTATCCCACAAGGTATGCTGCTTTCATAGAAAGATTTTCATCCGTACCTTCGATTAAGTCAGATAGAAATGGAATCGCATCTTTTCCAAATTTTTTAGCTCCAGCTGGGTAATCCAACTCGTCCTGTCTCAAAAAGTCTAATACTTCCTGAGGATCAAAGCTTTTTTTAACTGCTTTTTTTCTTGATTGTGCCATAAGTTCTAAAAATTTTGGGTTAAAGATTTGTACTGAGTCCACTAGATCTCATTGTACTTGATTCTCCAGATGTCAAGTTTGGTGGAGGATTGGTAATATTAAAAGTACCATTTCCAGTCATCAAACGATCATTATTATTTACATGACTTAGACCTAAAACATGTCCAAACTCATGTCCCAATGTCCATCTACTCGCTGTTCTAACGACCACACATCCAGGTCTTCCCGAAGGAAAAGCTGCACATCCGTTATAGCCAGGTACCGTACTGTTCACGAAATAGACCACCACATCATTTGATCCTACGAAATTTCTGTTTCCAAATAATGTGATTTGCTCAGCAGTCACAGAGCCCATTGTACATCCGCCCACATCCACATCGTTTAGAGATGGTAGATTTAAATTTTCTGTTGAGGCGCAATCCACACGAATTCCTGCTACTGCATAAACATCTTGCATAGCTGCAAATTGCTCATTGATAGTGAATCTGGTAGGAGTGGTTAAGATTTTTACATGCACTCGAATTCGCTCTCTCAAAACCCGTACCCCTGCCGTAGGTGACCAATAAATACTTCCATGTTGGAAATGGGAAATTCTTCCTGCACCTCCAAAAACAACCAATTCGTCAGAGATAGGATACCCGAGAAAGCTTCGTTCCCAGCCCAAAGATGCCCAATGAGATCTTATTGCCCCATGGACTTCGTGAGCTCCAGTACTAGGGCTCCAATAAATACTGCCTCCCTGAAAATGATTATATCTTCCGACTCCATCTGGACAAGTATTTTCATTTGTTAGCGGATAGCGTAAAAAGCTTCTTTCCCAACCCAAAGATGAATATTTGGATCGAATAGCTCCATGAACTTCCCAAGCGCCCGTTGAAGGAGACCAATAAATGCTCCCTCCCTGAAAATGATTGTATCGTCCAATCCCGTCTGGAGTTTTGGTTTCATCAGTTTTGGGATAACCAAGAAAGCTTCTTTCCCAACCTAAAGACTTCCATCTAGCTTTAATCAAACCATGCACCTCGTGTGCTCCTGTTGAAGGATGGTAATAAATCGATCCGTTTACATAATGTTGGAATGATCCGATTCCATCTGGACATTTTAAAATTCCAGTCGTAGCAACGCCAAGCCAACCTCCTGATCCGCCAAGTGCCCAATACTTTGCCGTGATTGGGTTTACTGGAATAGCCTGCAAATTCTTAAGCTTTTCTAAGAGCTCATTTTGCACAAGTAATTGAGGGTCTATTTTAAATTTTGACATAGAAATATAGTTGAAAAATGAGACAAAAAACCTATATAATATAAGGATATTTACCTGAATACAAATGAGTTAAGAGAAATTTATTTTAGTTTTGTAAAAAAAAAATAATCGATAACTTATTCAGTTCTCTCATTTATTTAAAAGACCCCAACTAGTTATTCCTTTCTTTGAAGCTAACTTCAATAATTTCAGAAAAATAGTTGCAGTAAGGAAGGCATCTCCACTTGCCGTATGTCTATCATGAGTTTTTATTTTAAATCTTTGACAAAGTGAATCAAGCGTATATTCTTTAAGATTTACCCTACTCCGATCTACCAATAACCCATGATCAATGCGAATTGCAAGATTAGCAGTATCGATATAAGGATTTGGGAAACTTTCTAAGCCCACTGGCCTTAAGGCTTTCTGCAACATTTCTAAATCGAATCCCAAATGATGACCCACCAGAATATTATTACTCAGGTATTCTAATAACTGGATAGAAAAGTCCTCTAAAGAAACTTTTTTTTCATTTCCCATTAAGCCGTGAATTGTTATTGATTCCTTTCCTTTTTTAGTGGAATCTAAATACCATTCCACCGAGGATGACACTTGAATTTTTTCCTCATGAATTTTTACTGCACCGAAAGACAAAATATGATCTTCTGCCGGATTTAAGCCGGTAGTTTCAGTATCCAACACAACAAAATTGAGCTGATCGAAACTACGAATGCTAGGAATTGGTTTTTTGGCTTTTTCAAGATAGTCTTTCACAAAGCTTTTTTGGATTGCTTTTTTTCGATTAAACAGCCACCAACTCATTTTAAAAAATAATCAAGTTGAAATCTTACTCTGATAATTTCCTGGAGCTCCGATATAGGGGCAAAAGTATTCTTTAAAAGTTGTTTTTGAAGCTTGCCTAGCTTTTCTGGATTTATATACCTCCCATTATTTCCATTTTGAAGGCCTTCTAATGCTCTCATACGCATCAAAATCTCGTAAGCTTTTCCTGCTTGTATAAATAGATCATGGTTTACGGGTTCAAGGTCGGCTAGTTTCTCAAATCGCTTAAATGTGTTGTTGATTTTAACAACTCCATGACTGAATATCAGCAGTCGCGCTATATCCGTCAAAGGTATCATAGCCCTCGCTTTGATATCAAACTCGTCTTTATGCTCTCCAGATTTTTCTACTACAAATCCCTTAAAAAAACCAAGAGGGGTAGGATTCATGTAGGCATTTTTTGCTAGGAAATTTAAAAAGAAATGCTTCCTACCCAATTCTTCATAGATATGTTCTGTTAACTTATCAGCAAGTGTTTTCGAGCCTGCGACAGGCCTATAATCAAAAAAGATAGACGAGTTTAAAAGCGCTTCTTCTGTTGGTTTTAAAATCCAATCTGAAAAATATTCCTTCCATTTTGATAAGGGCTTTACCCATTTTGGGTTGCTTGCCATGATGTCTCCAGGGCATGATGAAACCCCGCAATGGATCAATACTTCTACGATTTGTGATCCGATTTTTAGGAAGTATTCTGAAGCTTTTCCCTTTAAATGTTCTGGTACATCCTCATATAATATAGCATTATCCTGGTCGGTCCTAAGTAGCTGTTCCTCTCTTCCCTCACTTCCTAAAGACAAAAAGCAATAGTTTACTTTTTCGATTTCAGGATAGTCTGCTGCATACTTTTTAAAGGCTATAATATTTGCCTGGCTAAGTATCACATCGTTTATTTCAGTCATTACTGATGCGACAAAATCCATCGAAACTTCATTTTCCAGATAGTAGCGAAGCATTTGTTCGGCTCTATCCCGGATCATTTTCATTTCATTTATATCTAGCGTATTTAAAAGGGCATGAATCAAAACAGCAGGACTATTACCCATAGATAGTAAGATGTCATGATCAGAAATGATTCCGTTTACCGGACTATGAATAGTTCCATCTTTTGTTAGAACAAGGTGGTGGAGCCTGTTTTTAATCATGCAGAGGTATAAATCTGAAAAGGAGGAATCACTTTTTTTTACGATTAAATCCGCACTCATTAATTTGGAAACCGGTGTGGTAAGAGGAATTCCCTCTGCAACAACCCGTTTCCTTAAATCTTTGTCTGTAATTATTCCGAGGGGATGATTTTTAGCATTGACTATGACAATGCTGCTAACTTCCTCAAAAGCCATTTTTTTTGCAGCATCCTGAATATTAAGGCTTTCATTCCCAGTTAAAACATTCTCAGAAATTTTTACCACAGAAGGGTCTGAAAAGATTAAAAGAGAATGATCTGACGAGTCATTTCTAAATATTTTTCTTGCTCGTTGACTTTCGGAAAGATCCTTCCTAACCACCACCTGCCCACTTGCAAATCCTGCGGCAAAGTATAATGCTACTCTGCTATTTTGATTTAGTATTGACTCAAAAACGGAAACCGGAACAAAGTAAAGTAAACTATCTTCAGCTGCATGAGCACTTAATACATAGGGGCGTTTTCCAAGTAATGCGAGAACTCCAAAAACATCTCCTTGATCACAATATTCAATGATTTCTTCTCCTGAATCTTTTTTTTCTGTCAAAGCAATGGCGCCTTCTTTGACTACAAAAAAATGAGGTTGAGCGACTTGACCTTGTAGAAATAAACTTTCATCCTTGTCAAAATATTTGATCTCTACAGCAGAAGCGACCATTTCCAAATCTTCTTTATCTAAAAATGAAAAAGGTGGAAAGTTTTTTAAAAACTCAGCAACTCTATTGACGATCACATTGGCCATAGTTGAAATATACTAATTCCAATTCTTCTCACCTCAAAAATGACAGAATGGCATCAATTTTCTACGGGTACGGTATTTGAGAATAATGGATTTATGAAAAATAGAATGAACCTGATAAAAAAGGGTTTTAAATTTTTTAGGAAAATAACCTGGGCACTAATTGTCGCCTTTATGCTAGGCGTTCATAATTTTTATAAACAAGAAATGGATTCCCCTGATTCCATTGTTTCATCCATACAAATAGATGCGGAAGAGGAAGATTCAGCACCAAAGCTTTAAAAAAAGAGTCAAGAAATAAACCCTGACTCTTTCTAAAATTGAATGTTATTTTCGTCCTTCAATAATTTTGCTGACTACCTCTGGATCAAGTAAAGTACTGGTATCACCCATATTATCCAGACTATTTTCAGCTACTTTTCTAAGGATTCTTCTCATGATCTTACCTGATCTGGTTTTAGGTAATCCAGGGACAATTTGAATTTTATCAGGTTTGGCAATTGGTCCAATTATTTTTGAAACCATTTCTTTGATTTCATTGACCAGGTTATCCTCAGTTCGATTGGCCATATCGCAAATCACATAGGCATAAATCCCTTGACCTTTTACATCATGTGGATAGCCGACTACCGCGGATTCAATTACTTTTGGATGTTCATTGATTGCGTTTTCAACTTCAGCAGTACCCATTCTATGGCCAGAAACATTAATCACATCATCTACACGGCCAAGAATTCTATAATATCCATCATGATCTCTTTTTACGCCATCTCCGGTAAAATACATTCCTTTGTAAGTGGAGAAATAAGTTTGCTTACATCGATCATGGTCTCCATATGTTGTTCGGATCATTGATGGCCAAGGAAATTTGATACATAGATTGCCTTCTACAGAATTCCCTTTTAATTCATTTCCCTCTGGATCGACAATACATAGCTGAACACCCGGTAAAGGTAATGTCGCATATGCCGGTTTTGTTGGTGTGATGCCAGCAATTGGTGAAACCATGATTCCTCCGGTTTCTGTCTGCCACCAAGTATCGACAATTGGACATTTATTTTTTCCAATATGCGTGTGGTACCAATGCCATGCCTCTTCGTTTATCGGTTCTCCAACTGAGCCCAAAACTTTGAGCGAACTCAAATCATACCCTTCTATGGGTTCTGTTCCATATGCCTGTAGCGCACGAATCGCAGTAGGAGCAGTGTAAAATTGATTTACTTTATATTTTTCGACAACGGCCCAAAATCTTCCTGCGTCAGGAAAGGTAGGAACACCCTCAAACATTAATGTTGTGGCACCAGCTAATAAAGGACCATAAACAATGTAGGAATGTCCAGTAATCCAGCCAATATCAGCCGTACACCAATACACATCTCCGGGTGAATACTGAAAGACATTTTCGAAGGAGTATTTAGAGTAAATCATATATCCCCCTGTGGTGTGAACTACGCCTTTTGGCTTTCCAGTAGACCCAGAGGTATAAAGGATAAATAGGATATCTTCACTATCCATTTCTTCCGCTATATTTTGATCTGTTTCTTTGGATACAACTTCATGCCACCAGAAGTCTCTTCCTTCCTTCATACTTACCTCCTGCTTCGTTCTTTGATAGACGATGACTGTTTCAACTGAACTCTTTTCCAAAGCTTCATCAACCACAGACTTAACAGCGATTTTTTTACTTCCTCTGAAATTACCATCTGAAGTTAATATTGCTTTTGCACCACAGTCATTTACTCTATCTGCTAAAGCATTGCTTGAAAATCCTGCAAAAACAACGGAATGAATAGCCCCTATTCTAGCACAAGCAAGCATAGCTACTGCGGCTTCCGGAACCATTGGCATATATATAATTACTTTATCACCTTTCCCGATCCCTTTTCTTTTCAAAGCATTAGCGAATCGACAAACATCATGGAAAAGTTCTCTATAAGTAATTGTTCTTCCTTTTTCTTGAGGGTCATTTGGCTCCCAAATAATAGCAGGTCTATCACCAATAGTAAATAAATACCTTTCAAAAATATTTTCGGTAATATTCAATTTTCCATTTAAAAACCATTTAACGTCTGGCCCATCAAAATTCCACTTTAAAACCTGATCCCATTGTTTTCTCCAAAAAAATGAATCGGCAATTCTTGCCCAAAATTCTTCAGGTTGTGCGACACTTTTTTGATACTCATGCAAGTACCCGCTCAGGGTATGTATTCTATCACTCATGATATTATTGGGTTATCGATAATCTAATTTTTTAATGACTCTAATTTAAGCTTAATGATCAACTGCATTGCCAGCTCCACGGGGTATTCTTATTTCTTGAATCATATCCTGGACAGATTGAGGAGGTGCCGGAGTAAACCGGGAAACCACAATGCATACCAGAAAATTGATAAACATACCAATCGATCCAATTCCTTCCGGAGATACGCCAAACCACCAATGATCAGCAGTATTAAGCTCCGGAGATATAAATTTAAAATAAATAATATAGGCTAAGGTAAAAGCCAATCCGGAAATCATTCCCGCAATTGCCCCTTCCTTATTTATCCTTGAGGAGAAAATTCCCATAATAATAACCGGGAAAAAAGATGCAGCGGCTAGGCCGAATGCAAAGGCTACAACTTGTGCCACAAATCCAGGAGGATTTACTCCAAAGTAACCAGCAAGAAGAACAGCCCCGGCAGCAGCAATTCTTGCTATTCTCAATTCCTTTTTCTCCGAAATTTCCGGTTTAAATGTCTTAAATAAATCTCTCGAAACGGAAGTGGAGATGACTAACAATAATCCTGCTGCAGTGGACAGAGCAGCAGCCATAGCCCCAGCTGCAACTAAGCCAACCACCCAATTCGGAAGTTCCGCTATTTCAGGACTTGCCAAGACCATGATATCCCTATCAATACTTAATTCATTGGCTTCAGGATCTGCAACGTACTGGATCTTTCCATCTCCATTCTTATCGTCAACTTTTATCAAATTGGTTTTTTGCCAATTAGAAATCCAAACAGGGAGGGAGGAAATCTCTTTTTCAGAAGTACTATTGATCGCATTATAGATACCAAAAGCTGCTATAGCAGGAGCAGTTGTATAAAGAATGGCTATGAAAACTAATGCATAACCAGCTGATAATCTTGCGTCTTTTACTCTGGGTACTGTAAAAAATCTAACTATCACATGGGGAAGTCCGGCAGTACCGACCATCAAAGCCAATGTGATCATGAAAACATCTATCATTTCTTTTCGACCGGAAGTATATTCAGCAAAACCTAGCTCGGCCAAGACTCCATCAAGCTTATCTAATAGGGCGGTTCCATCTGCAAGTTCTCCGCCTAATCCTAGTTGTGGAATTGGGTTTCCGGTGAGTTGCATGGAAACGAAAATAGCCGGAACCATGTAAGCAAAAATCAAAACACAGTATTGGGCTACCTGTGTATAGGTGATCCCTTTCATTCCACCTAAAACAGCATAGAAAAATACAATACACATGCCTATTACGACACCCCATTCTATAGGAACCTCTAGATATCTTGAAAATACGATACCGACTCCACGCATTTGTCCGGCGACATAAGTAAAAGAGACAAACAATGCACAAATCACAGCTACTACTTTGGCTGTATTCGAGTAATATCGGTCTCCAACAAAGTCAGGAACAGTAAATTTACCGAATTTGCGAAGATAAGGTGCTAGCAAAAGTGCAAGTAATACATATCCTCCTGTCCAGCCCATGAGATAAACAGAACCATCATATCCTGCGAACGATATAATTCCTGCCATGGAAATAAACGAGGCTGCTGACATCCAATCAGCTGCTGTTGCCATTCCGTTTGCCAAAGGAGAAACTCCTCCACCAGCTACATAAAACTCCTTTGTAGAGCCTGCTCTCGACCAAATAGCTATTCCAATATATAATGTGAAGGAAAGTCCTACGAGAATATATGTCCAGGTTAAAATGTCCATTTCTTAAGGTGATTTTGGTTGTGTTATTATTATTCCTCGTTGACATCAAACTCTTTGTCCAGTTTATTCATCCGATATACATAGATGAAAATCAGGATAACAAAAGAATAAATTGATCCTTGCTGAGCAAACCAAAACCCTAGTTTGTATCCTCCCAGGCGAATGGTGTTTAATTCTTCAACCCAAAGAATCCCAAACCCAAAGGAGACTAAAAACCAGATAAAAAGTAAAAAAAATAAAGTTTTGAGGTTCTTTTTCCAGTAGGCTTTCATTTTGCCTGCATCTTTAGCCATGGTATTGGGGTTTATTTTTTGGAATCAATTTTAAAAGTAAGTGTAGATTCACGCGAAATGCAACCGCTTTTCCATTAAATAATGAAAAAATAAGTCAAGACGTGTTTTTATTCCGAATAATTTGCCAATTCCGAAATATCAAAGGTTTAAGTAAAGAAATTAAATTGTGTTAAAAGACATATTCAGACAGAATAGCCAGACCAGCTGCGACAAAACTCACGATTAACTTATTCCAATTAAACTTGTGATGAGGACTGCTTTCAAAGAATATCGTGGTAGAAATGTGAAGAAACCCACCTGCCACCAAGCCGTAAAGCATTCCAACTCCTTCTTTTTCAAGTAGGCCGCTTTGAAATAAATAGGCGCTTGAGAACATACCTAAAGGAGAGGCAAATGCAAATAAAGTCAGTAATATCAATGTCCATTTTTTGCTTAAAGAACTACTGAGTACCGCTGCCAATGCAAAAGCTGCTGGACCTTTATGCAAGATTACGCCTACCAAAACTGTTTTGCTATTGTGTACATGTCCAAAGGCTTCAGTTCCAGCCCCAATTAAGCTTCCATGAGAAAGCAGCGTGCCTTCTAGGAAAGCATGGATAAAAAGTCCAATCATAACTGTAAAGATTCCAGCTTTTGTTTCTCCGTGGTGATGGTGAATATGGCCATGTTCGATTCCACTTGATAAAAACTCCAATAACTGCTGGAGCAAAAAGCCTATCAAAATGTATAAACCCATTCTTCCACCTTCATACCCACTATGAAATAGTTCCGGGAGAATGTGTAAAATGGTGATTGAAAAAAGATAAGATCCTGCAAAAACCAGAACTAGTTTAAAGTACTTATCTCTAAAATTCGGAGCGATAAAAACTAAAGAACCAGCTCCAATGGCCGTTATAAAAAGAAGCAGAAAGTTTATTCCCATAACCAAGTTTTACTTTCCTTTTCCGAAAGTTGGAGATATAACCCCAGCAAAGGTAATAAAATTCAATAATGTTGCATTTAATTATTGAAATGGGAATTTCTATCTAAATAAAGAATTAATTTGAATGGTGCTATTTCTGAGGAAAAGAAAGATATGGCTTTAATTCTTCGCTAGCAAAGGTTTTAAATTCCCCATTTTCATCGCTGTAAATAAGAAAAACCTCAATTTCATCTAATCCCGAATCCAAAGCAATTGCTTTTTCCGTTCCCATCACCATCATTGCTGTAGCATATGCGTCTGCAGTCATACAATCTTCGGCGATTACGGTTGCACTTAACAAGTTTTGTGCGATTGGGTAACCAGTTTTGGGGTTTATTGTATGGGAGATTTTAACAGAATCCCGAACATAAAAATTTCTGTAATTTCCTGAGGTAGCCATTCCTTTGTCTTGAAGGGCAATGATGCTAAATAGATCGGAAGCGCTTGAGGATTCCTCTGGTCTATTTACACCAACTTTCCACAATTCACCATTTTCGTTTACTCCTTGGGCCACCAACTCTCCACCGATTTCCACTAAATAGTTTTTGATTCCTTTTGATGATAAAAATTCTGCTACCACATCCACTCCATATCCTTTGGCGATGCTGCTGAAATCCAGATAAATACCGGGAACTTTCTTTCTGACCTGTTTCGTATCAAAATCAATTTTTTCAAACCCTACTAATTTTAGCAGGTTTTGGATATCGACACTATCTTTCAATTCAGGCCCGCTAGGTCCAAACCCCCAAATATTGACTAAGGGTCCTACAGTAGGATCAAATGCCCCTGAAGTTTTCTCAAACACCTCTTTACTGGCATTAAGAACTGGTAATAAATATGGCAAATTAAAGTCCAAAGTATCTGCCTTATTAAATCTGCTTATTTCGGAATCAGGAATGTAGGTAGATAAACTCTGGTTGAAGACAACTAATAAGGAGTCGATTGAAGGTTGAAAGTCTCTACCTTCTTCATCCAAATAGGTTATATTATAAGTTGTGCCCATCGTTTTTCCAGATAGGGTCAACTTACCATTTACTTCAATTTCTTTCTCTTGTACTGTTGTCTCTGGATTTTGATTTCTCCAGGAGTAAACAAGAATCACCATAGTCAATAAGACCAGTGAGTAAATAATATTTTTACGGACATTAGGACGCATAAGAATCTTTATTTCGGTGCGAAGTTAAGAGTTATTTTTCAGTATGGAGGATTAAGAAGGCTTACAAAAAGTCCATCGTCCCCACGGGTATTTTTCTATCTTTGTGTGAGTACCCTATTTCTATGAGAGAAGATTATTTAACTGGTGACGAAGAACATTTAAGTTCAAAGGATAAAGAATTTGAAAAAGCTTTGCGCCCTTTGAGCTTTGAGGACTTCACCGGACAATACAAAATCGTTCAAAATTTACGCGTTTTTGTTGTGGCCGCTAAGCGACGGAATGAGCCCCTTGACCACGTTTTGCTGCATGGACCTCCAGGACTTGGCAAGACAACTCTAAGCTATATTATTGCAAACGAATTACAGGCAGGGATTAAAATCACTTCTGGACCTGTATTGGATAAACCATCTGATTTAGCTGGTTTACTTACCAATCTGGAGGAAGGTGATGTACTATTCATCGATGAAATCCATAGGCTTAACCCTATCGTGGAGGAATATCTTTACTCTGCAATGGAGGATTTCAGAATAGATATAATGCTGGATTCTGGACCAAATGCTAGGTCTGTGCAAATCAGCTTAAGCCCTTTTACTTTAATAGGTGCTACAACCCGCTCTGGTTTATTAACATCACCGCTTCGTGCTCGGTTTGGGATCAACTCCAGATTGGAATATTACGATGCAAAATTATTGACAGATATTGTTAGCCGTTCAGCAGGGATTCTACAAACCCCAATTGATGAGGTCGCAGCTTATGAAATTGCAAGAAGAAGTCGAGGTACCCCAAGGATTGCGAATATGCTTTTACGCAGAACTCGTGACTTTGCCGAAGTAAAAGGAGATGGAACGATAACATTAGAAATTTCAAAAATTGCTCTCGATGCACTGGATGTGGATATGAATGGGTTGGACGAAATGGACAATCGAATTTTAATGACCATAATCGAAAAATTTAAAGGTGGGCCTGTTGGATTGAGCACTATTGCCACGGCTTGTGGTGAAGAAGCAGAAACCATAGAAGAGGTATATGAGCCTTTTCTGATACAGGAGGGATACTTGAAGAGAACTGCAAGAGGTCGAATGGCAACAGAACTTGCATACAAACACTTAAACATAAAGCCTACCCAAGGACTGGGAGGTTTGTTTGATGGGATATAAAAAAACCGACTGAGATTCAGCCCTCAGTCGGTTTTTTACTTTTTAATGGAATTGTCACTTTTTCAAAGTTGCCATGTCGATAACAAATCGATATCTCACATCTCCGGCGATAGTCCGCTCGTATGCTTCGTTGATCTGATCCATAGCAATTACTTCTACATCGGAAACAATACCATGCTCAGCACAAAAATCTAGCATTTCCTGGGTTTCTTTGATTCCTCCGATTAAGGATCCGGCTAGGCTTTTTCTACCAAAAATCAATGAGGTAGCATGGATTGTTTCTGGAGTAGGAGGTACACCAACCAAAACCATTACACCATTTGTCCTTAATAAATTTAAATAGGTGCTATAATCATGAGAGGCAGATACTGTATCGATAATCAAATCATAAGTGCCCTTTAACTTCTTGAGGTTTTCTGGATTTGTCGTAAGTTCAAAGTGATGGGCCCCAAGTGAGTCTGCATCTTTTGCTTTTTCTGGTGAACGGCTTAGCATAGTGACTTCAGCTCCCATAGCCGCTGCAAGCTTCACTGCCATGTGCCCTAATCCTCCCAGGCCAACTACTGCTACTTTATCTCCTTTTTTTACATTCCAGTGTCTTAACGGAGAGTAAGTAGTAATTCCTGCGCAAAGTAGAGGAGCTACTCCTTCTAGAGGTAACTTGTCTGAAACAGAGAGTACGAACTTTTCAGTCACCACAATATTCGTAGAATAGCCTCCGTATGTGATCGTTCTTTTATCTTGAAGGTAAGAGCTATAGGTGCCTGACATTCCATTTTCACAGAATTGTTCTAAGTCTTCCTCACAGCTTCCACATTTACCGCAAGAATCCACCATACAGCCTACCCCTACAGTGTCGCCAACTTTGTGTTTACTGACTTCCGACCCTACTGATATTACTTTTCCAACGATCTCATGACCTGGAACAATTGGGAATATAGTCCCTCCCCATTCATTTCTTGCCATGTGAATATCGGAATGACAAACGCCACAATATAAAATCTCGATTTCTACGTCTTTTGGTCCTGGGGTTCTTCTGATAAGATCAAATGGGGCAAGAGGTTGATCAGCTTTTTTAGCTGCATAGGCTTTTACTTCTGTCATAAAAAATTATTGATTGAGGATTAATTCATTTTGAAAAGGGAAGAAATCAATTTTAGCAATATCAAGGTATATAAATAGTATTTTGAAACAGCTTTAAACCTTGTTTTTTGTTAATTATTCTTCAGAAAAGTCTAAATCTTTGGCGGCAGCCTTATCTAGATACCAGGTCAGTTCTTCGCTTTCAGGATTAACTAAAGAAGCTGGATACGTTTCATAATTGCCTTCAAGCATTATAATTTCTTTCACCTTTTCTGCTTTGTTGGCACCTGTCACTAGAAAGGCCACTGCCTTGGCATTGTTAACAATTTTTCCTGTGATAGTTACTCTTTTTTGTCCAGAATCAGGATGTACTGCAACTACACAGTTTTCTTTAGCATCCCACAATTCGATATTATATGGGAAAATAGAAACAGTATGCCCGTCATCTCCTAAGCCCAACATGACCAAATCAAACTGAGGAATTCCATTGACAATTGGAAGTTCATCTTCCAGCAGTTGGCTATATCGAATTGCTTCTTCATCCGGATCATTTTCTCCCTTAATTCGGAAAATATTCTCCTCAGGCATGTCAATTTTAGACAATAGATGATCCACCGTCATCTTGTAATTGCTTTCAGAATCAGAAGGAGAAACACACCTTTCATCGCCCCAATAGAAGTTTATATTATCCCAAAGAATATCTTCCCCTAATTCCTCAGAGATATAGTCAAAAATAACCTTTGGTGTACTGCCGCCTGAAAGTGCTACGTGGATTTTTTCTCCTGTATCAGACATTTCCTTTAAAGTGTAAGCAAACTCTTCTGCAAGACTTTCCTTTGAGCTAGATACAATGACATTCATTTTTTGTTCTTTAGTAATTATTGGGCAATTGAAAATAGAAAACGAAGATTGTTACAGGATACAGAATCCTGTTTCGTCCGTAAGACGCTTTCCTGGATTTCTCCATCCAAAATGACCTCCAAACATTTCATCGGAGTTTCTAGGTCCCCAAGTTCCGGCGGCATAGCCAAATGTTGGCACATCCTCATTCTCCCAGTATTTTATTATTGGATCTACAAATTTCCAAGCGGCTTCCACCTCATCAGCTCTTGCATATAATGTCGCATCTCCCTGCATTGCATCTAAAAGCTATCTTTCGTAGGCATCCATCACCTCAGCAGAATCTAGATCGGAATAATAGAAGTCAAGATTTGCCTGATCCACAATAAAACCTAGACCAGGCACTTTTACTCCAAACTTGATCAAAATCCCTTCATCTGGCTGGATTCGAATGATCAATTTATTGTCTTTTTTATAAGCATCATGACTTGTGAAAACTTCATGAGCTGGAGATTTGAAGTGGATAACTACTTCTGTCACTTTGGTTGGCATGTACTTAGCGGTCCTTACATAAAAAGGGACGTCTTTCCATCTCCAGTTATCCACAAAAAACTTGATTGCAGCAAAAGTTTCAGTTTTTGAATTTGGATCCACCCCTTCTTCTTCACGGTAGCCTTTTACTTTTTTACCATTGATTGTCGAAGCCATGTACTGACCTTTCATCGTGTGAGTAGCCAAAACTTCCGGGTCAGTCATCAAACGCAATGATTTTAAAGCTTTAACTTTTTCATCCCTGATTTCCTCTGCACTGGAATTGATTGGTGGCTCCATCACAATTAGCGAAAGTACTTGTAGCAAATGACTCTGGAACATATCCCTCAAAGCACCTGATTTATCGTAATATCCTCCCCGTTTCTCCACACCTACGGTTTCGGCATTGGTGATTTCTACATGGTGAATGTACCTTCTGTTCCAAGTTGGTTCAAAAATCGAATTTGAAAAACGGGTTACTAAAAGATTTTGAACAGTTTCTTTTCCCAAATAATGGTCAATTCTATAAACCTGCTTTTCTTCAAAATACTTGTGCAAGCCTTCATTTAACTCTTTTGCCGTTTCAAGACTGTAACCAAAAGGCTTTTCAACAATAATCCTTTTCCAACCATTTTCTTCCTTGGTCAATCCTGCCTCACATAAATTCTTGGCTATGACTTCGTATAAACTTGGGGGAGTCGATAGGTAAAAAATATAATTTTCTTCACAACCATGATCTTTGTTTAACTGTGCAATTCTTTTTGCTAAAGTTGAATAATCGCTATCATAGTTTTCTCCCAAATCTTGATAAAAAAGTTTATCGGAAAAGGTCTTAATGAAAGAAGTTTCTTCCTTGCTGATCTTTTTTTCTAAAAACTCGCTTTCCTGAACCACTTTCTCACGAAATGCCTTATCAGTCAAATCGCTTCGACTTGCTCCAAGCACTACGAAATTATCTGGCAGATGATTTCCTTTGTAAAGATTATAAAGTGCAGGAACTAGTTTACGAGTGGTTAAATCCCCAGATGCTCCAAAAATAATTAGCATCTGATTTAAAGTTTTTTTCATGCGTTGGTCGATATTTTTAGCTCTTCAAACAAATTTAATTAAGCCAGAACTCACAAATTGATTATTTGAAGAAACAGGTTTATTATTTAGGCCACATCCTGTTAGGTTTAAAAGACTTCCAATTTTTAGGAGATTTACAGTAGCTAAACAGTTTAAATTTTAGAAATGGGGTTAATTGATTTGCATAATAAAGCGAACAATTGCCACTTTAATTTAATTTTGCTTTGCAGTCGCAAAATTAAGGCTTATTTGATTTAATAAGCATAGGAAGCAAAAATGATTGCCAAGGTATTTTTAAGAAAAACAGAAAAAGATGGAATATAAAGATTACGATTTTGGACTGGTAGGTCTTGGGGTAATGGGGAGAAATTTTATTTTAAATGTCGCCGATAATAATTTCAAAGCCTTTGGATATGATTTAGATTCAGAAAAAGTGGAGGCATTAAAAACAGAAGGTGGAGACCTTTCCAAAGTAAGTGCTTCTACGGAAATCAACACATTTGTCCAAGCGCTTAGCACTCCAAGAAAAATCATGCTTTTGGTTCCTGCCGGTAAAATTGTGGATCAGGCAATTGAGAGTTTGCTGCCTTATTTGTCTAAAGATGATATCATTATAGATGGTGGAAATTCATTTTTCACAGATACTGATCGCCGTGAAGCTTATTTGAAAGAAAAAGGAATTCACTTTTTCGGTTCTGGAGTATCTGGTGGTGCGGAAGGAGCTAGAAAAGGGCCTAGCATTATGCCGGGAGGAGATAAAGATGCTTATGCTCATGTGAAGCCAATTTTTGAAGCCGTTTCTGCTAAATATAAGGGGGAACCTTGTGTTGCATATTTAGGTCCGAAATCAGCTGGGAATTATGTGAAGATGGTGCATAATGGTATCGAATACGCCATGATGCAGCTGACTTCAGAGATCTATGATCTATTGAAAAAATCTTGTGGATTAAGTAATGAAGAATTGCACAAAGTTTACTCCAAATGGAATGAGGGACGTCTTCAGTCGTTTTTAGTGGAAATAACAGCAGAGATTTTTACTCAGAAAGATGACTTGACTTTTGCTGACTTGATAGATATGATTTTGGATAAAGCAAAGCAAAAAGGGACAGGCAAATGGACTTCCCAAAATGCAATGGATTTAGGTATACCAGTACCGACTATCGATATGGCAGTAAGTATGCGTGAGATTTCTGCCTTAAAGGATGAACGAGTGCAGGCTGATAACTTGTATTCCAGACCAGAAGTCGCACATATTGCAAAAGAAGAATTAATAGCTCAAGCGGAACAAGCCTTATATTTCTCTTTTATCATTGCCTATGCGCAGGGACTGCATCAGCTGAGCTATGCTTCCAAAGATTATGGATATGATTTAAATATAGCGACGATCGCCAAGATTTGGAGAGCTGGATGTATCATTCGAGCGGGGCTTTTGGCAGATATCTCTGGAGCTTTCGAAGAAGATAATGACCTTCCTAATCTATTGCTTTCACCTTCTTTTGTTTCTAAAGTACAAGGAACCCTACCCGCGGTTCGCCAAGTTGTTGCTTTTGCGGCTACTAATGGTATTCCTGTCCCTGGACTTTCTTCTGCTTTAAGTTATTTTGATGCCTATACTTCGAGTAGACTTCCTCTTAATTTAATCCAAGCTCAACGAGATCATTTTGGATCACATACGTATGAGCGAATTGATCGGGAAGGGATTTTCCATACCGAATGGGGAAATTAGCAGTAGTCAATAGCAGTTGGCAGTTAAGCTCAAAACAAAAGCTCGTTGAGGGAATTCAACGAGCTTTTGTTTTTTTATTCAAAATAAATTATTGCGATGGATTACCCTACTTTCAACTTCAGTTCACCGTGCCTTTTAACTACTTTTAGCTCAAAATATTGATTAATAAAAGCCTTGCAGTGATTTTCTGCCCACTCTGCTCTTGTTTCTGTGTCATATAGCAAGGTCATTCTAAGCATTGTTTTCACATATTGCTCATAAATCCCCAACTCCTGTACGTAAGAAACCAATGCAGCAGACCAATCTTCCTTGAATTTGTCCAAATGAGTTCTTCCATCAAAAAGCATTTCCAATTGATTATCTCCATGCTTATATCGATAAATTCCACAAAGCTGTCGGTAAATCAATTTGGCCCTTTCTCTTGGAAAAGTAAAAGTATCGATGATCTGGATAAATGTCTGATCCATCAATCGCAAAGGATTATATAAAAATGTGTAGGATCGCTTCAACTCAAAAACCATACGATCGATCAACTCTTCCTCTAACTCAGACTGAGCTTGACGAAGAATGTAATTTTTATCTAATGGGAATAGCTTTTGGATCATTTCTGCTTTTGCGCTGTGCAAAAATAAGAAATTTAATTTTTAGGATGATTTTAAATAATCCTAAATGTTTGATTTCATTAGGGCTTGAGCAGGAATTCTAAGCATTTTCACCAATCTGGAGTCCCTTTTGGACGATAGGAAGCCATTTTTTCAAGAATCTCAATTGGATCATCAGAAACTATCAAGGATTCCTCCAAAACAGAATATAGGAATCCCTCCTCTTTGGCATGTTTAAGAAAATCTACCAACTTGTCATAATATCCATTCACATTAAAAAGTGCTAAAGGTTTTTGGATGTAATGCAATTGATTTAAAGTCATGATCTCAAAAAGTTCTTCTAAAGTACCAATCCCTCCAGGCATGGCTATGAAACCATCTCCCTGTTCTGCCATCAGCCATTTTCGATCTCTCATTGTTTCTACAATTACTAAATCTGTACAGCCCTGATGCGCCACTTCACGATCCACCAATTTTTGGGGGATAATTCCTATTACCTCCTTTCCGGCTGCTAACATTTCATCTGCTATGACACCCATCAGCCCGACTCGGCCTGCTCCATACACCAACGAATAATCTCTTTTGATCATTTGCAAGGCTAATGTTCTCACGGCAGATTCATACATAGGGCTTTCGCCTTTTCTAGATCCGCAATAAACAGTGATTTTTTTCATCTAATTGAATAAAATGATAGTTCCGAAATTAAGGTTTTCAGATGATAATTCGCAAAATGTAATTGTTGTTAAAATTTATCAAGGTGAAATCCAAAACAGTTATGGCTGAAAATCTCTATGGAAATTATATTTTTGAATCATGAAAATTTGCTTTGCAACAAATAATAAGAACAAAATAAAAGAAGTTAAAGCTGCCCTTGGGAATAAAATGGAGATTTTATCACTTGAAGAAATTGGTTGCAAAGAAGAACTTCCTGAAACCGGAGATACGTTAGAGCATAATGCTTTCCAAAAAGCCCAATATGTAAAAGATCACTATGGAGTGGATTGTTTTGCAGATGATACGGGATTAGAGGTGGATGCACTTGAAGGAGAACCGGGGGTTTATTCGGGCAGATATGCGGGTGAACCTAGAAGTGATGACAGGAATATTGATCTGCTTCTAAAAAATCTTGAACATTCTTCCATTAGGACCGCGAGATTTAAAACAGTTATTGCCTTATTGATTGCAGAAGATAAATATAAATTTGAAGGTATAGCTGAAGGAGAAATTTTAAGACAGAGAGTGGGAACAGGAGGGTTTGGATACGACCCGGTTTTCAGACCAGTAGGTTTTTCGAAGTCTTTTGCTGAACTAAGCATTGAGAAAAAAAATGAAATCAGCCATCGGGGTAAAGCTGTAAGAGCATTGATCGACTTTTTGAACGAAATATAATTCTGATAAGCGCTAAGAAAAACTCTAACTTTAACTTATGAAAAAGCCGTTCATAGTAGGAATTACAGGAGGTTCTGCCTCAGGTAAAACACTTTTCCTGGAGCGTTTATTAAGTACATTTGAAAAAGGAGAGGTTTGTCTTATTTCTCAGGATAATTATTATAAGCCTAGGCATCTACAACCAATAGATTCTATGGGGATTCACAATTTTGATACTCCCCATAGTATAGATTTTGAAGAATATGCTTCTGATATTCGTAAAATTCAGGCTGGAGAGTCTGTTGAGAGAGAAGAATATACTTTTAATAATGCCTCTAAAACCCCAAAAGTCTTGACGTTTCATGCGGCTCCAGTTGTTGTTGTGGAAGGTATCTTTGTTTTGTATTATCCTGAATTAGCTGATTTGCTGGATCTAAAAATTTTTATTGACGCCAAAGATCACATAAAACTAAAGCGCAGAATAATTCGTGATAAAGTAGAACGAGGCTATGATTTAGACGATGTTTTATACCGCTACGAAATGCATGTGATGCCTACTTATGAAAAGTACATCAAGCCATTTAAAAATGAAGCTGATTTGATTGTTCCCAACAATCATAACTTTGATAAAGCCTTGGAGGTCATCAGAACCTACCTTAGAGCAAGGTCAGGTAAGTAACATTTTCAAAAAAAAACTACTAATTCTGTTGAATTTCAAATATTGACTATATTTGCGGCGCATGAAGCAAAGAAATCGAAATAGCAAATTATTCCAACAGCGCATCACGATGACGCTTGCTCTGCTATTTTGTTTGTTTATTTCCAGTGTTGAATACATTCCTGATTCTGTAAATAGTATTAAGCTTGAACAGCAAGATGCTCCGTCTGATCAGGATCAACACCAAACTTTTTTGAATGTTGCAGTTGATGCGGTAGTACCATTTGTAGTACACGTATCGCATACTGCTTTATATCTGATCTACCAGATCAAACAAGAAAGTAATTTAGATTTCCATGTGGAGGTCAGTACTTTCTCACATCCAAATCAACTTCTCGAAATCCTCTTTGAACGGATAATTTCGACCAAAGGTCCCTGAATTTACTTCATATTACCTTATTTCTTCGCTTCCTAGCTTCTAGGAGCAATTCAAATCTGTATTTACAATTCTAATAATTAATACCTAATCCTTATGCAAAATAAAGGTGTCATTGTGTTTTTGACAGTGATTATTACAGGGCTTTGTCTGTATTATCTGTCATTCACATTTGTTTCAAATAGCGTTCAGCAAAAAGCAGAGGCTTATGCTACAGACGCTTCCGGCAATGTTGATTTTGCCTTGAGAAGAGCTTATCTCGATTCCGTTTGGAGAGAGCCAGTTTATAATTTTCTAGGTGCTGACTACACCTACCAAGAAGTTAAAGAGACAGAACTAGGCTTAGGTCTGGATCTTCAAGGTGGAATGCATGTAACCTTGGCGGTTTCTCCTGTAGAAATTGTTAAAGGAATTGCTGGTAACCCAAAAGATGTAGCTTTTAACAAGTCGGTAGAGGAGGCAAGAGAGGCTGCCAAAACATCGGACGAAAAGTTTGTTAATCTTTTTTATTCTGCTTGGCAAGCTAATAGCCCAGACAAAAATCTAAGTTCAATTTTCGCAACAGCAGCGAATAGAGGAAGAATTTCACTTGAAACTTCTGATGCAGAAATTCTTGATATCATTGATACTGAGATAGAGAATGCGATTGATCGTTCTTTTAATATCTTAAGAACTCGTATTGATAGATTTGGTACTTCTCAACCAAATATTCAAAGAATCCAAGGTTCTGGCCGTATTCAGATTGAACTTCCAGGTGTAGACAATCAGGAAAGAGTTAGAAACTTACTTCAGGGAGTTGCGAAACTTCAATTCTGGGAAGTTGCTGAAGTTAATGAATTTGGTGGAGCTCTTGAGGCAATTAATACGGCATATCTTGCTGATCAAAAAGCTTCAGAATCCACAGCTGTTGCTGATTCTGTTTCTACAGAAAATTTATCTCAGGAAGATTCTTTAAGAAAGGCATTGGAAGCTCAGTTGGAACAAATCGATCCAATGAATCCTAATGCTGGAACTTCACCTATTTTCAGCTTGCTTAAAGCAAATTACGGTTTGGTTTACGATGTAAGAGATACTGTGACTATTAACAGAATCTTAAAAAGAGATCAGTATAAAGCCATGCTTCCGAAAGACATCAAATTACTTTGGGGTGTAAAACCTCAGGTACTTGAGGATGGAACAGAAGCATTGGAGCTTTATGCTATCAAAATCCCAAGAGGTTCAGATCAAGCTCCTTTAGAAGGAGATGTTGTGACTGATGCACGCCAGGTATTGGATCAGACTTCAAGACCTGCTGTTTCTATGCAAATGAATGCGGATGGAGCTAGAAAATGGAGAAAATTAACTGCCGATAACGTAGGTCGTAGAATAGCTGTTGTGCTTGATGACTATGTGTATACAGCACCAGTGGTAAATGGTGAAATCCCAACAGGTCAATCTGAAATCTCTGGAAACTTCTCTCTGTTGGAAGCCCAGGATTTAGCGAATATTCTTAAGTCTGGATCTCTTCCAGCCCCTACACAGATTGTAGAGGAAAGCATTATTGGTCCAACCTTGGGTAAAGAAGCTTTGAATCAAGGATTGATTTCCATGATTGCTGGACTTTCGATCGTTGTTCTTTTTATGCTTGCATATTATGCTAAAGGTGGATTGGTTGCTATCGCTGCTTTGGTATTCAACATCTTCTTTATCTTAGGTATTTTGGCACAGCTTCAATCTTCTTTGACTCTACCGGGGATTGCAGGTATTGTACTGACAATCGGTATGTCCATTGATGCGAATGTGTTGATATTTGAGCGTATTAAGGAAGAACTGCGAAATGGCGTAGGACTCCTAGCTGCCATTAATGCAGGTTATAGCAAAGCATTTTCTGCTATTCTTGACTCAAACGTAACAACTTTCTTAACTGGTGCTATTCTTTATGCATTAGGTCAAGGACCTGTAAAAGGCTTTGCAATAGTATTGATGATTGGTATCGCTTGTTCCTTCTTTTCAGCAGTATTTATTACAAGGGTTATTGTCTCTTGGATGAGCAAAAAAGGGGATAAGAGTTCTATAAGCTTTGCAACTCCTTTTGCTAAAAATGCATTAAGCAGCCTTAATATTGATTTCCTTGGAAAAAGAAAAGTTGCCTATCTGATTTCTACCGGAATTATCATTGTAGGTTTAGCTATTGCAGGTCTTAATGGGTTGAAATTTGGAGTTGACTTTACAGGGGGTAGATCATACATCGTTGCATTTGCAGAGCCTGTTGCAGCTTCAGAATTGAAAACAGGTCTTGATGGTGAGTTTGATGGATCCGTAGAAGTGAAAACTTATGGTGCTACCAATGTTTTGAAAGTAACCACTTCTTATTTGGTAAATGAAGATGATGATGCTTCTAATAAGGAAGTCGAATCTAAAGTGAAAGAAGGAATAGCGAATGTAATGGGCTTTGAGTTCAGCGAAGATGCCGAGGACCTTGCTGCCGATCAATTTGCTATTACAGGTTCTTCTAAAGTAGGAGCAACTGTGGCGGATGATATCAAAGCATCTTCAGGTGAAGCAATGATTGCTGCCTTAATTGCAATCTTCCTTTATATTTTGTTGCGTTTCCGTAAATGGCAATTCTCTTTGGCATCAATTATCGCGTTGATTCATGATACCTTATTCGTGATAGCTGCCTTTGCTATTGCAAGTGCTCTTGGTGCTACTTTCGAGATCGATCAAGTATTCATTGCGGCAGTATTAACCGTCATCGGTTATTCCATCAATGATACTGTGATTGTATTTGATAGAATTAGAGAGAACATTGAAAGCAGAGGCACTCATAGATTAGTTAAAGTATTTAATGATGCCATCAACCAAACTTTAGGTAGAACTTTGATTACCTCATTTACTACCTTAATTGTGATTATTGTATTGCTATTATTTGGAGGTGAAGTATTAAGAGGGTTCTCATTTGCTTTATTAATAGGGATTTTGGTGGGTACTTATTCTTCAGTATTCATTGCTACACCGATTGTGGTAGATTTGATGAAGAGAGATATCGATCAAGAAGAAATAAAAGAATCCAAGAAATTAGCATAGAATTAGAGTCTAATTATTTAAAAGGAGCGTAAGAAATTGCGCTCCTTTTTTATTTGGTAATTCTAAATTTTTTATCTAAACAATTTATATTGAATGCTGGGTTTAGTCTTTATATGAACCTTTTATGAGCATCAGATTAACCTTAGAAGCATAATCAATGAGTTTCAATGAAATGCAAAGACAGATTGATTTATCACCCATTAAAGTTTGATTATGGGAAATAATCTTTGGGTTGCTTTTAGTGGCTGGTATTTAGTTTTATTGGATATTCTCCTGATAATTGGGATCACCTGTTTTTTAAGATTATCTGGCGAGAAAAAAGCCAGTATTTTTTATTGGCTTCCCTTTTTGATTTTGTCTTTTACAGTTTTTTATGAAAATATTGGAGCTTACACCCTTTATGATTTGGAATTTAGAAAAGCTGCAAATGCTTATTTGGGAAACACCGAATACCCTTTGTATAATTTATGGGTATTTAATATTACTAATAGCCAAATTCTTACTGTCTTATATCTTTCTCTTATCAGGTTTTGGTTAAGTCAATCTAAAAAGAAATATCTCACTCGGATGATCTTATTTTTTGTCATTTTTGTGGTGGTAATTCAATTGACAGGAATTGAACCGATTTATTTAAATCAACCATTCATTTTAGCGGTAGGAACTTACCTGATTTTATTTGGATGTGGACTTTATTTTATAGAGCTCATGGCGCAGGAGAGATTTCTTAAAAGTAATCTTTTGAGATTAATTTCATTTTGGCAAATGACCTTGATTTTTTTTAATTATTCTTTGTCCTATAGCTATTCTATTTCCTTTGAGTACCTCTATGGCATTAACCCTGAATTGACAAAATCCCTTGCAATCGTTAATCAAACGATGGGTATTTTATGCCTGTTCATATTTGTGGTTACCATTGCATCCCCGTTTTTACCAATAAATTTTGAAAGAGAACCTAACCATGAATCCAGTATTACTTAGTCTTTAAACTTTTGATGTTTAAAATTAGCAGGTATAATGGCCATCGCTCAAATTTACAATTGGGTAAAATGATTTATTTGAATTAGAAACTAATGCATCTATTGATTTTATTGTTCGGTAGGGAAAAAATATCTTACCTTTTAGCAATAATTAATAGTTCGAAATTGATTTAAACTTAACAGCAAAAAATTTTTCTATGAAAATTTCAAAAGAGGACTTCGAAAGCATGAAGGCTAAGTATGACAAAGAAGTAAAAAAAGGGAAGCCAGCGAAGGATAATAAAGACAAAGACAAGATCAACCAAACGAGTTGGATATTTTTTGATAGAGAAACGTTAGAAGGGTTATTGGAAAAAGCCGACAAGGATCCAAAAGTCGGTGGAATTCAATTTTATTTTACTGAGTATACTGAAGAAACTGCCAAAAAATTCTACCCTAATGAAGCAGAAGATTATACCGGTCAATTGACTTTGGTAATGAGAGCTGCTAATCTTAAAGAAACTCAACAGGTTTCTAGAGGAGTGGCAGGAGATGAGGAAGAATATCAAAATAGGGGCGTTCAGTGTCCTTATGTCTGTGAACCAGCTCCAACGAGTACCTAAAAATGGATAGCAGATTTTCCCAAGCATTCTTGAATCAATACACTATACCTATTGATTTACTGCTGATTTTAGGGATAATTTGTTTCTTTAAAATACCAAAAGAAAAGAGGGCCAATATTCATTATTGGCTCCCTTTTTTGATTTTGGGGTATACCGTAGTTTATGAAAATATGGGTGCTTACACGAATTACGATTTTGAGTTCAAAAAATCAGTAAATGCCTACCTAGGAAATTATGAATTTCCTCAGTTTAATCTTTGGCTTTATAATATTACTAAAAGGCAGATAGAGGTTATCCTTTATTTAATGCTGATTAAGACCTGGCTTCATCCTTCCAAAAAGAAATACATTAACTGGATGATCTATGCGTTTATAGCAGTTGTATGTACGCTGCAAGTGTCAGGAATAGAATCTCTTTATTTGAACCAGCCTATCATATTTGCCTTGGGGGCCAACCTGATATTGGCTGGCAGTGGATTGTATTTTATTGAAATGATTACTCACAATCAATATTTAGAGAGCAATCCATTTAGGCTGGTATCATTCTGGCAAATGACTATTATTTTGTTCACGTTTTCTTTGAAATATATTTCTTCAGTAGCTTTATTATATCTCTTTGAAGTCAATCCTGTTTTAGGTAAGTCTTTACAGGACATTTCCTATCTGATGTCGCTATGCACTTTGGGGGTTTTGATTGTCGCGATAGCATCACCACTTTTTCCCAGAATATTTGAGAAAGAGCCATCGCTTGAATTTTTATCTTGATTATTTATACTTTCTCTTCTTAAAGGGATTCTTTTGTTTTATAAAATATGTACGTTTTGTAAACAATGAGGGCAGAACCAATTGGGTAAGTAAGCTCACAAATAAGTATACCTGATTGGAATAGCAGTCCATTCCTCTTATTGGGTTTGGCTTAAATGGGTTGTTTTTTTCACTTTAGATTTAGGAATAGGAACACTTACTTACTTAATGTTTGCAAATTGAAATTCAGGGTGTAATTTCAATATCGAAATAGTTTGAAACTTTATTCTTGATCCTCCAAATGTTGGTCAACTTAACATAGAAAGAGTAGAATGAACTTTTATATCATGGATATTTAGGGGCTGAAGAGAGATTTCAATATTGGAATATTTAATGCTTTTTCAGTAAACAAGCTTCTTCTAGTGCCAAAAAATGGATAGCAGATTTTCACAGATATATCTTGAACCCTATTTTATCCTTATAAATCTTCTTCTGATTATAGGACTAATTTTCTTCTTTCGTTTAAATAAAGATGAAAGAACGAATATCTATTATTGGCTTCCTTTTTTAATATTAACCTTTACAGTAGTTTATGAGGATTTTGCGGGCTATTTGGTTTACAATTATGAATTAAATAAATGGGTTAATGAAATTTTGGGGAATGAAAAAAATCCAAATTATAATGTTTGGTTTTATAATTTTGCGAATAAATATATAGCAACCGCCCTCTATCTTTTTCTCATTAAAACATGGCTTGAACCAGCAAAAAAGAAATATATTACCTGGATGATCTTTTTTTATTTTTTCGTGATTCTGTTTCTCACAGGAACGGGGATTGAACCTGTTTACTTGGGCCAACCTATTATTTTTGCCATAGGAGCTAATATGATTTTGGTGGGGAGTGGGCTTTATTTTATAGGCTTAATTTCTAATGAAAAATATCTTGAATCGAATCCATTAAGGTTATTGTCATTTTGGCAAATGACCTTTATCCTATTTACTTATTCTTTAACTTATATCAGCTCTGTTTCAGTTACCTACCTATATAGTGTGAACAAGCAATTGGGAATGTCTTTGTTTCAGATTGATTGGGTGATGGGAGTGTTAAACCTTAGTATCCTGGTGCTAACTATTGCATCACCTAAATTACCCGGTATTTTCGAAAAAGAACCTTATTATGCAGCCAGTTGAAGACCAGATATATGTTATCATTTTTGCCACGCTATTCCTAGGTGGATTGATGTCTAGCTTTGTAATAGCGATGGTATTTATTCATAGACAAAGACAAGTTCAAAATCGGCAAAAATTGGATCAAATTAAATCCGAGCATGAAAAAACTTTGTTGAATATAGAAAACGAAATTCAGCAAGAAACCCTTTCCTATGTGGGCAGAGAACTTCATGACAATATTGGTCAATTATTGTCTTTGGCAAAACTTTATTTAGGGTCATCTAAACCAGAAAAACAGTCAGAAGGAAAAGAAACTATTAACCAGGTAATCTCAGAAGTTCGTGCGCTTTCCAAAAACCTGAATTTAGATTGGGTGGAATCTCTAACAATCGTAGAATTTATCGAACAGCAATTAGAAAAAATTGAATCGACAGGTTATTGTAAAACAAAGGTAGCATATGAATTTGAACTCGGGGATTTTCCAAAAGACCAAAAATTAGTTCTCATTAGGGTAATTCAGGAGGTTTTGAATAACGCAATGAAACATGCTTCTCCCGATTTAATTTCAATAAATGTGAAACGATTTGGTTCAGATAGAGTTATCGAAATTAAGGATAATGGAAAAGGCTTTGACACTTCTTTAGAATCAGATGGAAGCGGCATGTTTAATTTGAAAAAGCGTATGGAGACTATTGGAGGTGATTTCTCGATCACCTCCAGTGTAGGAAATGGTACACTCATCCATTTAATGTTGCCAAATTAGATTTCAAGGCGTAATTTAATATTACTTTAATTTAAAGCATAGTTCATTCACCCACCCAAAAATGATCAGAATAGCTTTGGCGGACGACCATAAACTTTTCGCAAAAGGGCTGGAAGGTTTGTTAGAAGAGTACGACAATTTAATTATCACGGGACTTTACCCTAATGGTAAAGAGTTAGTTGACGCAATTGAACGTGATCTTCCGGATGTGATCCTGACAGATTTAAATATGCCTGTACTCGATGGTTTCGGTGTGCTGAAATATGCCAAATCTAAATTTCCTGAAATCAAGGTAGTTGTACTTTCAATGTACGATGAAGAGAAAATTTATAAGAAATGTATGCATGATGGAGCTGATGCTTTTATCCTCAAAGATGCAGACCCGGATGAGCTTGTCTACACGATTCACGAGGTTTTTGAAGGAAGACATTTAGCTAATTTTCAACGAGTCATTCAGCAAGCAAATCAAAGTTCTTTTTATGATGCTTTTAGAGAGAAATTTAAATTATCCAGAAGGGAAGTTCAGATTATTAAATTGATCAAAGAGGGGCGTCAAAATAAAGAAATCGCTGAAGATCTGAGTCTCAGCGTACAGACTATAGAAACTCATAGAAAAAATATTCACTCCAAGCTCCAGGTAAATTCACGTATAGAATTAGTGAATAAAGTCCAGGATATGCACCTATAAAATCATGAATAGACCAATTAGAACAGCGATTGTCGGCTTTGGCTCAGTTGCTGAGAAAATGCATGCTCCTCTTATCACAGTTTGTCAGGACCTTGATTTGGTCGCAGTTGTAGAACGGCACACAAATCGCTGCGAAGAATTGTATCCGGGTGTGACAACTTACAGAAGTTTGCAAGAATTGCTAGATGCAGATGCTTCAGACCTTATTGTGATTACTACACCCAATGAGTTCCATTTTCCAATGGCTATGCAATGTCTGCAGGCTGGAAAACATGTGGTAGTTGATAAGCCCGTGACTATATTTTCTCATGAAGCTGAGGAGCTCAATAAGCTAGCTGAAAAGCAAGGATTGGTTTGTTCTGTCTTTCATAATCGTCGCTATGATGGGGATTTCATGACTTTGCAGAAGTTGGTGCGTGCCGGAGATCTTGGTGAATTAGTTTATTTAGAATCTCATTTTGATCGCTTTCGCCCGGATCTTACCGAGAACTGGAGAGAGAAAGAAGTTCCAGGAAACGGAATCACATATGATTTAGGATCTCATTTGATAGATCAGGTTTTATTACTTTTTGGCCTACCCAATTGGATTCAGGCGGATATTCGAAAGCAACGAACTGGAGCAGTAGCTGACGATTACTTTGATATCATACTTGATTATGGCTCATTAAAGGCAAGAGTTACTGCTGGCGCTTTGGTGAATGTACCCACACCAAAGTTTTTACTTTTGGGTAAAAATGGTTCCTATCAAAAGTTTGGCTTAGATGTTCAGGAAGCTGCTTTTAAAGTTGGGGAAAAACCGGAAGGTGCAACTTGGGGTGTAGAACCTGAGGAGAATTGGGGAAAAGTTTTCCTCAAAGAGGAAACAAAAGCCTATCCATCAGTTCCAGGAGATTATAGAATTTTTTATGGAAATATAGCTGATGCTATTTTGAATAGAAGTGAATTAAAAGTCACTATTTCTCAGGCAATCAGTGTTTTAGAAATGATTGAAGCGTCATTTTTGAGTGCTAAGGAAAAACGGACAATTTCAGTTTCAGAAGGAAAATGGAGATAAGATAAAGTTGGCTCTTTCTTGGTAGTAGGTATCAAATATAATACTTATAACCATGAAGAAACTAATTCTTTTCTCATTAACGATTTTTACCTTCATTTCATTTTCACAAGCGCAGATCAGTGCGGGGGTGAATCTACAAAGCTCGGAGACTTTTGTTACTGTAGGTACAAATCCATACAAACAAATCTTCGGTGAAGGTAGGATTGGAACAGGTGGAGATGTCGGTGTAGAATTGATGGGAGCTTACAACGTTGTCCAAAAAGATGACGTAAATTTTTACATAGGTTTAGGGCTTGGTTTGGATGATGATAGGAATCGTGACAATGACAATGATGATGATATTTACATTGCTATTCCATTTGGACTTCTTGTGACTCCATTTAACAGCAAAAATCTAGGGCTTGTCCTTGAGGCAGCTCCAATTTTAGCAGACGATCATGGAGATTACTTCCGTGCTGGATTTGGTTTTAAGTACACCTTTAGATAATAGTCTATCAATTAAAGAAGAGGGCCATTTTTCTTTTGGGAATCTTGCCTTTTTCTTTTTTGGAGAAGATTATCATAGGTTTCAAGTGATTTAAGACTTTTTTTGCGCTCTAGATATCAATTTGTTTCTTTAATTTTGCCGCCATGGCAAAAACAGCAACTCCGGCGGAAAACGCCCAATTGAAAGATATTATTTCCCATGCCAAAGAGTATGGTTTTGTTTACCCAAGTTCCGAAATCTATGACGGTCTTCAGGCTGTTTATGATTATGGTGCCTATGGGGTTGAATTAAAAAATAACCTAAAGCGACTTTGGTGGGAAACCATGACCAGAGTGCAGGATAATATTGTAGGAATTGATGCAGCAATTTTTATGCATCCTACCACTTGGAAAGCTTCCGGTCATGTGGACAGCTTTAACGATCCCATGATTGATAACAAAGATTCAAAGAAACGTTATCGAGCCGATGTACTGGTGGAAGAACATGCCGCTGTTTTTGAAAGAGCAGGAGATATAGAAAAAGCAAATTCATTGACGGGAGCTTTAGCTAGAATGTTGGAAGCAGAAGATCTTGATGGAGTAAGAGATTTGATTATCAATGAAGGGATCAAGTGTCCAATCAGTGGAACTTCTAATTGGACGGATGTTCGTCAATTCAACTTGATGTTTTCGACTCAGGTAGGATCTGTATCTGAAGATTCTTCCACCATTTATTTAAGACCAGAGACAGCTCAAGGCATTTTCGTCAACTTCCTGAATGTGCAGAAAACAGCTAGAATGAAAGTTCCGTTTGGAATTGCCCAAATAGGGAAAGCTTTCAGGAATGAGATTGTTGCTCGTCAGTTCATTTTCCGTATGCGTGAGTTTGAACAGATGGAGATGCAATTCTTTGTACGTCCAGGCACCGAATTGGAATGGTATAAAGTATGGGCTGATACCCGTATGAAATGGCACTTGGCTTTAGGGACACCTGCCGAAAAACTGAGAAGACATGACCATGAAAAACTCGCTCACTATGCCAATGCAGCTATGGATATTGAGTATGATTTTCCATTTGGTTTCAAAGAAGTCGAAGGAATTCACTCCAGAACGGATTTTGACCTCAAATCCCACCAAGATTTCTCTAAAAAGAAACAGCAATACTTTGATCCTGAAGTGAATCAGAACTATATCCCATATGTGATCGAGACGTCTATTGGAGCTGACAGATTATTTTTATTGACACTTTGCAACGCATACACGGAGGAGAAAACAGAAGAGAAAAGCAGAACCTATTTGAAATTCCACCCTTCCATAGCTCCAGTGAAAGCAGCTGTGCTTCCTATTACCAAAAAAGATGGTTTACCAGAAAAAGGGAAAGAGATCGTAGAGTTACTTAAATACGATTTCAATATCATTTACGAAGATGCGGCTTCTATCGGTAAGCGATATGCGCGTCAGGATTTGATCGGAACGCCATTCTGTATCGCAGTAGATCATCAGACTTTAGAGGATAATACAGTAACTATCCGTCATCGTGATACTACCGAGCAGGAGCGAGTTCCCATTTCGGAACTTCACGGAAGGATTACAGAAGCTACCAGTTTTACAAGGGTTTTTGAGAAATTGTAAGCTTTGCAAATTCAATTCGTTTAGCGGATTAGAACCTCGTTTTAGTTTAAAGAGCAAGCTTGGTAATATGCCAAGCTTTTTTTTGTGGGTTTCATTTTGTAACAAAATTTTCTGCTTCTGTCATCTTGTCACTTTTTCTCAAATGGAACAACAGTTGCAATCCTGCAAGCGACAAACATTGTGTTTAACTAAATAAATATATAGCTATGCAGGAAAAAGGCACGATCTCGATTCATACCGAGAACATTTTCCCGATTATCAAGAAGTTCCTCTATTCTGACAATGAGATTTTTCTTAGAGAACTTGTTTCAAATGCTGTCGATGCGACACAAAAAATCAAACGACTTGCGACATTAGGTCAGTATTCCGGTGAACTAGGAGACACGACCGTGGAAGTAAGTTTTGATGAGAAAAAGAAAACCATTACGGTTTCGGACCAAGGCCTGGGAATGACCGCCGAGGAAATAAAAAAATATATCAATCAGGTAGCTTTCTCTGGAGCAGAAGAATTTGTAGAAAAATTTAAAGATGCGAAAGATGCCAATGAAATTATCGGCAAATTCGGTCTAGGTTTCTACTCTGCATTTATGGTTGCAGATAAAGTCGAAATTCAGACACTATCTTACCAAGAAGGAGCTGAAGCAGCGAAATGGACTTGTGACGGTTCTACTTCTTTTGCAATCTCCAAAGGAAAGCGTAAAAAGCGTGGAACAGACATTATCCTTCACATAAACAAAGATTCCGAAGAATTCTTAGACAAGTGGAAGCTTCAGGGAATTTTGGATAAATACGCTAAATTCCTTCCAATACCTATCAAATTCGGTACAAAAACCGAATCAGTAGAAGATGGGGTTGACGATAAAGGGGAAAAGAAATGGAAATCAGTAGAGGTTGATAATATCATCAATACCACGACTCCGATTTGGACCAAGTCACCAAACGATCTGACTGATGAAGATTACTTAAAGTTCTATAAAGAACTTTACCCGATGTCCGAGGATCCATTGTTTTGGATCCATTTAAACGTGGATTACCCATTCAACTTGACAGGAGTTTTATACTTCCCAAAGGTGAAAAACGAATTCGAGCTTCAGAAAAACAAGATCAAGTTATACTCCCGTCAGGTGTTTATCACAGATGAGGTAAAAGATATCGTTCCTGAGTTCTTAATGTTACTTCATGGAGTAATCGATTCTCCTGATATTCCTTTGAACGTTTCCAGAAGCTTCTTGCAGGCGGACAGCAATGTGAAGAAAATCAATTCTTATATCACAAAAAAAGTAGCGGATAAGCTTGCAGAACTTTTCAAGAAAGACAGAAAAGCGTATGAGGAAAAATGGGATGACATTGGACTTTTCGTGAAGTATGGAATGATTTCAGAAGATAAGTTCTACGAGAAAGGAAAAGATTTTGCTTTACTAAAAAACACAAAAGGTGAATTCTTTACGATTGAAGAGTATCAATCCAAAGTGAAGCCGGTGCAAACTGATAAAAATGAACAAACCATTTTCTTATACGCTACAGATGTAGAAAAGCAAGATAGCTTTATCCAATCTGCCAACAAAAAGGATTACGATGTTTTGGTAATGGATTCACCGATTGATAGCCATTTTATCCAAAACTTAGAATCAAAGCTGGAGAAGACTTCTCTGAAGAGAGTTGATTCGGACGTAGTTGAGAAATTGATCCAGAAAGAGGACACTTATGCAAATCTTCTCACAGAAGACCAGAGCAAAGAAGTAAAGGAAATCTTTGAAAAGGCAATTAATAATAAAAGCTATTCAGTAGAAGTTGAAGGTTTGAGTCCTGAGGAACTTCCGGTTACAATTACCATGGAGGAGTTCATGCGAAGAATGAAAGACATGGCTGCTACCGGTGGTGGAGGAATGGGCTTCTATGGTCAGCTTCCAGATGCTTATAAAGTTGCGATCAACGGAAATCACCCCGTAGTGGATAAAGTATTGAAAGCAGAAACCGAAGAAGAGAAGACCAAGCTAGCCAAGCAGGCATTTGATTTGGCTAAGCTTTCTCAAGGTTTATTGACTGGCAAAGACTTGACTGCCTTTGTGAAAAGAAGCGTGGAATTGCTTTAAATAAGAATAGTCCATTTTGAAATTTGAAACGGGTATGGAAACATACTCGTTTTTTTTGCCATATTTATAAAAGCCTAGTTCCATACTAGGGTATTGCCCAAAATAATTTATTTTTGTTCATGCTTTCTAAAAAGACAAAATATGCACTGCATGCCCTTTCTTACTTAGGTAGGCATAAGGATGAGAAAACAGTATTGATCCATGATATAGCCGAAGAACATGGGATCTCACATAAATTTTTAGAGAATATACTTTTAGAACTTAAAAAAGCAGGGATGCTCGGAAGCAAAAAGGGAAAAGGTGGAGGCTATTACCTGATCAAAGACCCCAAAGAAATTCCTCTTTCCAAAGTTATTCGTCTATTGGATGGGCCAATTGCACTACTTCCCTGCGTGAGTTTAAATTATTACGAACCTTGCGCTGAGTGTAAAAATGAAGCACAATGTGGAATAAATAAGGTAATGATTCAGGTAAGAGATGAGACACTTAAAATATTGGAAAACAAGACCTTAGAGGATATTTTAAAAATAGGATAAAATTTTTTTACCATAAACCCTATATAATTTATAGGGTTTATATACTTTTGTGCTTTACGTTCGTAAAAATGTCTTATGATTATAGACCAACCGCTCAAGAAGCTATTCAGTAATAAATATGGGAAAGACAGTAATGTCAAGAGTCTTCTCAAGTCAATTTCTTGGAGGATTGTTGGTACAATTGATACGGTCATTATCTCTTTCTTCATAACAGGAGAGTTTATGATGGCACTATCAATAGGCTCCGTAGAAGTTTTCTCTAAAATTATTCTTTACTATTTCCACGAACGTGTTTGGGAATCTGCACCTAAAATAAAATCCGATGACACTCAAAAAGAATATGCATGAATTGGAAGCTCAGTTGTGTGAACTGAATGCTCAAGAAGGATTGGCATTGATTGCTGATCTTTTTCCAGGGAAAGTAACTTTTTCCACTTCGTTAGGTCAGGAGGATCAAGTGATTACGCAGTTAATTGCAGATAGCCACTTACCAATTTCTATCTTTTCATTAGATCCAGGAAGATTGTTTCCTGAGACTTTGGATTTGCTTTCAAGGACTGAAGCGAAGTATAGACAAAATATCAAGGTTTATTACCCAAACACTGAATCAGTAGAAAAACTAGTTTCTGAAATTGGTATAAATGGGTTTTATGAATCCGTGGAAAACAGGAAATCCTGTTGCTTTGTACGAAAAGTTGAGCCACTAAGAAGAGCCTTGGCTGGAAATGAAATTTGGGTCACAGGTCTTCGAGCAGAACAATCCGCAAATAGATCAGGCATGAAAAGTATCGAATGGGATGAGGGGAATCAGATTCTGAAATACAATCCATTGTTGGATTGGACCTATGATGACATGATCGCATACATTTCCGAAAAAAATATTCCCTACAATCCCCTTCACGACAAAGGTTTTATCAGTATTGGTTGTGCTCCTTGTACCCGGGCGATTATGGAAGGAGAAGATGCTAGAGCCGGAAGATGGTGGTGGGAAGACTCTAAGAAAGAGTGTGGGCTGCATGCCAAGTGAGATATAAGATTTAAGACGTAAGATTTCAGAAATAATTACTTCGAAAAAGGTCCATTTGGAAATGATGAAGTCAATTCGAAGACATAAAAAGTAAGGAAATGAATAACCTATTAATACCTAATCCAAAAGAAGCAGAATCGATCCACATCATCCGTGAAGTGGCGGCGCAATTTGAGCGCCCGGTTTTGCTTTTTTCTGGAGGAAAGGATTCGATTACGCTAGTGAGATTGGCACAAAAGGCTTTTTATCCGTCAAAGATTCCTTTTCCTTTATTGCATGTTGATACTGGGCATAATTTCCCCGAAACCATCGAGTTTCGGGATAAACTTGTCAAGGAACTTGGTTTGGAATTGATTGTGCGAAATGTTCAGGACTCTATCGACCAGGGAAAAGTTCGTGAAGAAAGAGGAAGATATTCCAGCCGAAATTCACTTCAGACTACTACGCTTCTAGATGCCATCGAAGAATTCAAATTTGATGCATGTATAGGCGGCGCAAGAAGAGATGAGGAAAAAGCCAGAGCAAAAGAGAGAGTGTTCTCTGTGAGAGATGATTTCGGTCAGTGGGATGAGAAAAATCAACGCCCAGAGCTTTTTGATATGCTGAATGGTAAAATTCATGTAGGTCAGAATGTGCGTTGTTTCCCTATCTCCAACTGGACTGAATTGGATGTTTGGGAATATATCAAAACTGAAAATATTGAGATCCCATCTATCTATTTTGCACATGAGCGGGAAGTTTTCTTCCGTGATGGCATGATTTGGACAGCAAATGAGCATGTTTTCAGAGAGGCACATGAAGAGGTCCAATTGAAAATGGTCAGATTTAGAACTGTTGGTGACATGACATGTACTGCAGCAGTACTTTCCGAAGCAGTTTCTTTAGATGATGTGGTTGGAGAAATCCGAGAATCTACAATTTCTGAACGTGGAGCCAGAATCGATGATAAACGATCCGAAGCTGCCATGGAAACGAGAAAGAAGGTCGGGTACTTTTAAAAAAAGTAAAAAGTCTCAAGTACAAAGTACCAAGCAGATTCAGATGGCTATTTTGGTCTGTTGACCATGACCTGATTTACTAATTACTAATAACTGAATAACATGTCTGAAAATAGAAAACTAATCAAAATCGCTACTGCCGGCTCTGTCGACGATGGCAAAAGTACTTTGATCGGACGATTACTATACGATACCAAATCTTTGACGACAGATAAGATCGAAGCAATTGAGCGTAGCTCTAAGCAAAGAGGATACGATTACCTTGATTTCTCTTTGGCAACCGATGGATTGGTGGCGGAAAGAGAGCAAGGCATAACTATTGACGTTGCTCATATCTATTTCAATACTGCCAAGACTAATTTTATCGTAGCGGATACTCCAGGGCATGTGGAGTATACACGAAATATGGTTACTGGAGCTTCTACTTCACAGGTTGCCATCATTTTGATTGATGCAAGGAAAGGTGTAATTGAGCAAACTTATAGGCATTTCTTTATTGCCAATTTACTTCGTATCAGCCATGTGGTTGTTGCGATAAACAAAATGGATTTGGTGAATTACGATGAGGAAGTGTTCTTGAAAATAAAATCAGATTTTGATGCTTTGGTAGCAAAATCTGATTTCGTTGAAGACCAAATTACCTTTATACCTGTTTCAGCTTTGAATGGAGAAAATATTGCTTTCAAATCGGATAAAATGCCTTGGTATGTAGGTAATACGCTTTTAGATCATTTGGAAGTATTAGAGCCAGAAGATTTGCTTGAAAGTTCTGTAGCCAGATTTCCTGTTCAGTATGTAATCCGTCCCAAAACTGAAGCTTTCCATGATTTCAGAGGATTTTCAGGAAAGCTGTATGGCGGAAGTTTGAAAGTTGGAGATGGCGTGATCTTACTACCCTCATTGACTACTTCCAAAATCAAAAGCATTCATTTCTTTGAGCAAGATATCGAAGAAGCTGCGCTTGGAAGTTCGATTGTCTTGACTTTAGAAGATGAGGTTGATTTGAGTAGAGGGGATATGCTGGTCAAGAGTTCTCATGTTCCTCATAGCGAAAAACAGATCTCGGCCACCATTTGTCAGGTAAACAGCAAAGCATTACGTGTCGGAGCTAAATATATCTTGCAGCATGGGGTGAACCGTGTTTTGGCAAAAGTGGATCAAATCGAGTCAAAAATCCATACAGATTTTTCCGGGACAGAAGAAGCTGATCAATTAAAGCTCAATGATATTGGTAAAGTTCGATTTAAATTAAGTAAACCGATCCATTTTGATTCTTATAAGAAGAATAAATCAAATGGAAGCTTCATTCTGATAGAAGAAGGAGAATTTGACACTGTTTCAGTCGGGTTTATTGACTGAAAGAATTGAAAGGTAATCGGTTGAAATACATCGATTCATTATAACAAAAACGTCCAGTTAACCAGTTGGGCGTTTTAAATAAATCATTAATACCACAATCCCTATAGGGAAAAAAAGTAAAGCCATGCAAAGCTTTAGAACTGAATTAGAAAATCCTATTGTAGAAAAAGATATCATTGATCTGGAGCGAAAGATTGCTCTTTTCAAAGAAGGAAAGATTGATGAGGAGAAATTTAGAAGTCTCCGCTTGGCAAGAGGTGTCTATGGACAGCGACAGCAAGGAGTACAGATGATTCGAATCAAATTGCCTTATGGTAGAGTTAGTTCAGATCAGCTCAGGAGAATTTCTAAGGTTTCCGAAGAATATTCCACTGGAAGATTACACATCACAACCCGTCAGGATATTCAGATTCATTATGTAAGTCTGGATCGTACTCCTGAACTTTGGGCAGAACTTGAGCGGGATGATGTCACCCTTCGGGAAGCTTGTGGAAATACTGTCAGAAATGTGACCGCTTCAGAAACTGCTGGAATTGATCCAAATGAGCCATTTGATGTCACGCCATATGCTGACGCCACATTCAAATACTTTTTAAGAAATCCGATATGTCAGGAGATGGGGAGAAAATTTAAAATAGCCTTTTCATCTTCTGATGAGGACACTGGATTAAGTTACTTACATGATCTTGGTTTTATTCCAAAAATAAAAGTTGACAATGGAGAAGAAACTCGAGGTTTTAAAGTATTACTTGGTGGAGGTCTTGGGTCTCAACCAAGACATGCGGATGTGGTTTATGAATTTTTAGAAACCGATCAAATCATTCCATTTATAGAGTCAGTATTAAGAATTTTTGACCGACATGGTGAGCGGGCAAGGCGGAATAAAGCCAGAATGAAATTCCTGGTAAAAGACCTTGGCTTAGAGACGTTTTTGGAGCTAGTGGAGAACGAAAAGAAAGCTTTACCATTTTCAAGTTTCCCAATTGATGCGAGTTTTTATGAGTCTTCACAAAGTCTTCCAAATGCTTCAAATGGTGAATTGGAGGAGCAGCCGGGTCTAGATTACGAATTATGGAAATTAACAAATGTCCTTCCACAGAAACAAGATGGATTTGTTTCCATTGGTGTGAGAGTTCCATTAGGTGATTTTTACATTGATCAGGCCAGAAAACTTGCTGATTTAGTTGAGAAATTTGCGAATGCTGAGATTCGCTTTACACTCCGTCAAAACTTTTTGATCCGTGATGTAAGAGCTGATTTAGCACCTTTTTTCTTTCAGGAACTGAAGAAAATAGGGCTTGCAGAAAGAGGTTATAATACCATGTCAGATATCACTGCTTGTCCTGGTACAGATACCTGTAACCTAGGAATTGCAAGTTCCACGGGGATCGCAGCAGAATTAGAAAAAGTGATTTTGGCTGAATATCCTCAGTATTTGAAGAACAAGGATTTAGTCATTAAAATCTCAGGTTGCATGAATGCCTGTGGCCAGCACAACATGGCTCATATTGGTTTTCAAGGGATGTCTATGAAAGCCGGGAAAGTGGTAATACCCGCCTTACAGGTACTTCTTGGAGGAGGAAATTTAGGTGATGGGAATGGGAGATTCGCTGATAAGGTGACAAAAATACCAAGCAAAAGAGGACCTGAAGCCTTGAGAATTCTACTGAATGATTTTGAGTCTAATGCGCGGGGGAAAGATTTCTTGAGCTATTACGATGAGAAAGGACAGATCTATTTCTACGAATTACTCAAGGAATTGGGGGATGCTTCTACGGTGACACCAGCAGATTACATCGATTGGGGTAATTCTGAAGAGTATAAAATCGCTGTAGGAGTAGGAGAATGTGCTGGGGTAGTCTTGGATTTGGTTTCTACACTTCTTCTGGAAGCCTATGAAAAAATGGACTTGGGTAAGGAGTCTTTGGAAGACGGAAGATGGTCTGATAGTATTTATCACCATTATGCAGGCTTGATCAACGCAGCCAAGGCTTTATTACTTGGGGAAGATATTTCGACTAATAGCTATGCAAATATCATTTCAAAATTTGATGAGCAATTCATCAATACAGGCAAGATTGACTTAGGCGGTACTTTCTCAGAGAAAGTTTATAAAATCAATAAAAATGAACCTACAGAAGCATTTGCAAGAGCTTATGCGAAGCAGGCGCTTGAGATTTATGGAAAATTAAAAAGCTTCAGAGAAGCCGAGGTAGAAGCATGAAAGTAGAAATTAACCCTAAAGTGACATTGGTTGGGGCTGGCCCTGGAGATCCAGAATTGATCACGTTAAAAGCAGTTTTGGCATTGAACAAAGCCGATGTGGTATTGTATGATGCTTTAATTGACCCAGTTTTATTAAAGCATGCGCCAAATACAGCAATTAAGTTATTCGTTGGCAAAAGAGTAGGCAGGCATTCCTTACCTCAGCAGGATACGAATGAGCTTTGTGTAGCAATGGCCAAAAAACATGGTCATGTGGTCAGATTAAAAGGTGGAGATCCCTTTGTTTTTGGGAGAGGAGCCGAGGAGCTAGATTATATCGAAACTTTCGGTATTCCAAGAGAAGTTGTGCCTGGAATCACCTCTGCAATTGCTGTCCCTGCGTCAGCAGGTGTGCCAGTTACAAAAAGAGGGGTTTCAGAAAGCTTTTGGGTAGTAACTGGAACGACTTCGGAAAGAGAATTATCTAAAGACCTGGCACTCGCAGCCCAATCCACTGCAACTGTAGTGGTGCTGATGGGGACAAAAAAATTGCAAGAGATAGTTGCTGTTTACAAAAGATTCGGAAAAGCTGACTTACCTATTGCTATCATCCAAAGTGGGACCACAAGAGATGAAAAAATTACTGCTGGCTATATGGGTGATATTGAACGAAAAGCTATTGATAATCAGGTAGAGGCACCAGCAATTATCATCATTGGTGAAGTGGTTAAAGAAAGCATCAAGTTAGCTGAAGTGTACCGAGAAGCGGTAAAGTATAACTTTTGAGGTTTTGTTTTATATAAAATTGTATATCGTTTAAAAGGTTGTTAAATACTAAACGTTCGAGGAGATTTCTCACTCGTTCCTCGTTCGAAATGACACCTCAAAGGTTATCCGAAATCACATGAACCATCTATATCCCATTTTTCTTAAAGTACACGAACTCAATGTTCTCCTGATCGGAGGAGGAAATGTTGGCACTGAGAAGTTAGAGTTTTTACTAAAATCAAGTCCTAAAGCCCAAGTAACGGCAGTTTCTCGAGAGTTTTCGCAAAGCTTTGTGGATCTCGCTACCAAAGCTGATACCGTTACTATGATTGAGGATATATATCATGAAAAATACCTAGGAGCTAAACATTTCGTGATTGCTGCAACTGATGATAAGGCAGTTAACAAACAAATTCATGATGATGGTAAAGAACGGTTTTTACTCGTGAATGTAGCTGACACACCAGAATTATGCGATTTTTATTTGGGAGGAATTGTAACAAAAGGCAATTTAAAAGTTGCGATCAGCACGAATGGCAAATCTCCGACTGCAGCAAAGCGCTTAAGACAATTATTAGAAGAAGTGTTACCCGACGAGTTGGATGATTTACTTGAAAATCTTCATGCCTATCGGGCAACATTAAAAGGGGATTTTGAATATAAAGTGAAGGCTATGAATGAAGTGACTGCAAATCTCGTAAAACATAAAAATTAATCTTTTCGTCAGCCTTGATTTAAGAAAGCAAATTCCGTTCTTTGAAATGCTTTGATCTGGCGGTTTTATGTTCTCAAAAAAATTTACATTGGTTTTAGCGATATGCCTCTTGGTTCCTTTTGGCCTTCGATTGATATCATCAAAACTTGAACCCTACCCGGCATTACTTTTTCCCTCGGGAGATAAGCAAGTACAAGTTCCTTTAGATAGTCCTGTTCCAAACTATAGATATTCTGATCTATATGGTTTCACGCCCGAAAAAGGATGGGTAAATATTGATGAAGAGAGTTTCATTTCTCCCATTCCTAGAAACTATCTGAGTTTTATTTTAGAAAATAAAAAGGGACTTTTTTCGGAGAATTCCGACATTGAAGTAAAGAATCAACCCTCATCAAAGCCAATCAAAAATTTTCTGATGAGGAATCAAGAAAAGAAACTTTCAAAGGATGAAAGAAAAGAAATAGCAGAGTTCTTTAAACAGAAATTGATTTCTCAGGGCTTTGATTCCACTAGACTTAAGATTGTAGAATACCAAGTCGTTTCGTATCCTCAAACATCGAAAGTTGACTTATCTATTTTATCTGAAGAAATAATAAATTTTGATGAATAGGCTAAATCAACTTTTTTGGAGGCGCGTGAAAGAGTCTACCCAGATGCCACTTCAATCTTTGGTGGTTTTAAGGATTCTAACAGGACTTTTCTTTTTGATTATTTATTCTCCATTTTTCTTCTGGATCGGAGAAGTGCCACAAGTATTTTTCTATCCACCTATTTTAAGTTTGGCAAATCTGTTTTCAGGATTTCCACCTGCTTACTTTTTTTATGTTTTGGATATTTTGATCACGCTGGCATTACTTGGTGTGACTTTGGGATATAAGGCTAAATTTTCAGGCATAGCAGCTTCACTATTGCTTTTCATTGGTTTTAATTGGCAATATTCTATGGGTAAAATAGACCATAATATTTTGCTATTAACCTTTTTAGGTCTCATGTCTTTTTCAGGATGGGGGACTAAAGCAGCTTTGGTACCAGATACGCCCGAGCCGGAAGGCCGCAAAGAAAAGGTGACATCTCTTTTAGCCGTTTTACTTTGTTTTGGAATGTTCTCAGCTGGCTTTTTAAAAGCTTATGTTTGGATAGATTTTGACCCGACGATGAATGGGTTTTTAAGATGGTACTACAGTGGCCTTTATGGGAAGGAAACTGACTATTTTTTGATTAAATACCTTCAAGAACTTCCCTTTTGGTGGTTGGATATTATGGATTATGGCGGAGTAGTATTCGAATTATCTCCTTTTCTTTTTTTGCTTTTGGGAAGAAAATCATGGAGACTCTGGCTTTTGGGAGCAACTCTTTTTCATTTAATGAATCTCCTGATTTTGAATATTCCTTTTACACCAAGTTTCATCATTTACTTGACTTTTCTAAATCTTAAAGGGCTTTATCCGAAAGTTGAGCAACTTTTTGCTAAGAAAACAAACCGCCAGATTTTTGTTGGTCTGATAGTTTTATTGGGCATCAATCGCTTTTTGTATAGCTTTTCAATACCCTTTAGTTATTTTGAATTTTTGAAGCAAAGGGATGTAATCATGTATTTGGCCCTAATTCTATGGGTTTCTGCTGCATGTTTATTTGCAAGGGATATTTGGAAATTATCATTTTCACAAAGTGATCCTACTTAAATCAGAACCCATCTTATTGCTTTATGCCTGTCATTTCCCAATGACCCAAAGAGATTGGAATACTTCCAATGCTGTTCAGTTGATCGAAGAAATCCTTCAATTTAAATTCCTCACCATTTTCCTCTTTTAATCGAGCGAAATCGGCCATCGCATTTTCCAGTAAATATTTTCCAGTAATGTAACTGCTACCATAACCTGGCTGCCTCATGTACAAATGCTGTTCGAATAATAGAAGTTCTTTTTCAGTTTTCATCCAACCTCTCGGAGTATAGTTAGAATGAATACCTCCTGCTTCTACCATCGTCATCTGATTTGCCTGGGCATACAAAGATCCAAGTCCTCGAGCAGCCCGTTGTGCAATCATGATATACACGATTTCTCTGGCTCTAGGTGAATCCTCGTAAAGTCCTGCATCCATAAATATTTCTTCAACAGCTGTTGCTGTGCCCTCATTTCTCGAATCCCAGATATTATACAAAAGCGGCTCTCTTCGGATCTCACTTTTGTTGGGCTCAATATCCATGCGTGCTAATTCAAACCAATGGTAAAAATGAGAATACAAAGGGCGTGGATCATAATGCATTCCTATGGTAAAGAAATTCCGTTTTTCTTTGGGAATGAATGATCCTTTGTGCTCCCGAAGTGCTGGTTCAAAATAATCTTTGACAGTTACAATTTCTTCTTCGTCCAAGAATTTTAAAAGACTTTCCATACCCTCTTCAGCCATTTTATCAAAAGCTTCAGGTGAATTGGCGTCTTTGAGTTCAGGTAAATTTTTGTTTTTATGTTCTTCCAATTTTAAAGAAGCCCATGCTCTGGCCAACTCTCTTTTTAAAATCATCACTTCATCCTCCCAGGTCAAAGGAACTAAATGAACGTTTTGCAGATACCATGTGTAATTTTCCTTACCAATTCCAGATTCACCTGTTTTTAAAGGAGCCTTATCTTCAAGCCAAGAGGCAAAATCGTTTGTGGAAATAATTGCCTCTTCTATGGATTTTACCAATTCTGGATCATTTGAGATTCCTTCCAGTTTCAGGATATTTTGTAGATCGATTGCTTGTTGATCAATGCTTGGAATTCCAGCTTCCCAAAGTTCTTTGGCATTTCCTAGCAGATTGCCTTGGGCTTGTTTATTGAGACTTGGTATAGATTTTATTTCTATTAAAAACTTTTCTCTGTTTGCTGCATTGAAAGGGAAACTATACTGCCAAAGCTCGAGGATCCCATGGTGAGTTGGACCTTCATGAGCAGGCACGTCACTTCTCTCTGTCCATACTGTTTTATAAAATGCAGGATCACGTTCCCAAGGTTTTAAAATTCTATAATTGAAATCATAGCCATTCATTTCTGCCCAAACGATTCTCCAATCTACTTGCTGATTTATTGGCCAGCCTGTCGTGTCGATAGCTAACAACTTTGATTGAAGATTTTTAAAATCAGAAAGACGCATGTCAAATGTCTCTTTTCTATAATCCGGTGCTCCATTAAGGAGGGGTGGGTTTTCAAATTTTCGCCATTCTTTAAAAAGAGATACTAATTCGCTGTAATCATTATTCCTGTCGGGATTTTGAAAAGCAAAGGATAAAAATGAAAGAAGTAGTAAAAGGAAAGAAGTAATGGATTTCATATTTGGAATAGATCTAATTCGAAAAGTAAGATAATAGATGACATTGGAAAATTTCAATTTTTATTTTAAAGCCTTTGGGCTGTATTTTTTTCGGAAACAAACCAACCTTCCTAAGCAAGTTTTTTATTTCGCGTAGTTACCTTATTTTTGGGCTTCCAAAAAAGAGCTTCCCAAAAAAAAGTAATACAAATTCATATTTATGGCATATCTATTTACCTCAGAGTCTGTTTCTGAGGGGCACCCAGATAAGATTGCGGATCAGATTTCTGATGCCCTGATTGATAATTTTTTAGCTTTCGATCCTAATTCCAAAGTAGCTTGTGAAACTTTAGTGACTACTGGTCAGGTAGTTTTAGCCGGTGAAGTAAAATCTGATATTTATTTGGATGTGCAGAAAATTGCACGTGATGTAATCAATAGAATAGGTTATACCAAATCAGATTACATGTTCGAAGGTAATTCCTGTGGCGTATTATCTGCCATTCATGAGCAATCTCAAGATATCAATCAAGGTGTAGACCGGAAAAGCCCAGAGGACCAAGGAGCAGGTGATCAGGGGATGATGTTTGGTTATGCGACCAATGAGACTGAAAATTATATGCCTTTAGCATTGGATCTTTCTCATATGATTCTTCGGGAACTTGCTGCATTAAGAAGAGAAAACAAGGATATCACATATTTAAGACCAGATTCAAAAGCTCAAGTAACTATAGAATATTCTGATGACAATGTGCCTCAGCGAATTGAAGCAATTGTAGTTTCTACGCAGCACGATGATTTTGATGAAGAGGAGACGATGCTAGCGAAAATTAAATCTGATATTGTTTCTATTTTGATTCCAAGAGTTATTGCTCAGTTGAAACCAGAAATTCAGAAATTGTTTACTTCTGATATCAAATATCATATTAACCCAACTGGGAAGTTTGTGATTGGAGGTCCTCATGGAGATACCGGTTTGACAGGTAGAAAAATCATCGTGGATACTTACGGGGGAAAAGGTGCACATGGAGGTGGAGCTTTTTCTGGAAAGGACCCATCCAAAGTGGATAGATCAGCAGCTTATGCCACACGTCATATTGCAAAAAATATGGTTGCAGCTGGAATTGCTGACGAAATGTTAGTACAGGTTTCCTATGCAATCGGGGTTGCCGCTCCTATGGGGATTTATGTTAACACCTACGGAACAGCCAAAGTTGATATGCATGATGGAGAAATCGCTAAAAAAGTAGAAGAGCTTTTCGATATGCGCCCTTATGCTATCGAACAACGATTAAAGCTCAGAAACCCAATCTATGAAGAGACAGCTGCATATGGCCACATGGGTAGGACCAATGAAGTGATAACAAAAACATTCCTTTCTCCTTATAGGGACGAGATAACTTTGGAAGTGGAACTTTTCACCTGGGAAAAATTAGATTTTGTAGATAAAATCAAATCTGTTTTCGGTATATAAAAATTAAAGCCTTCCAAATTTTTGGAAGGCTTTTTAATTTTAAGTGATCGAAATCACTCCCTATGGTTTTGAATGACTGTATGAGAATTTATTGCTCTCTTACGAACTCGAAGTATTCATATCGATTTCACATTTTGACTGAAGTTCTTCCAGTTCCAAATTCCATTTTTCAACAGACACATCACTTTTCTTTACCTCAAGATCAAGCGCTTTCAGATTTTTATCATCTTCAGCAGACCAATTTCCCATTGACATATTATTTGTAAGCTCATCAACTTTTAGGGAATTTTCTCTCCAAACTTCTATATAATCATCGATTTGCTCTTTCATTGCTGCATATGCTGCTTCACAGTTACTTTCTTTTCCATCAATGTTAATAGAAATCATTTCAGAGTTATTGCCTTCTTCTTTGTTGGCTTCGAATACATACATTTGATCTCCAACTTTTTCTGATAAGCTAACTATTTCTTCAGATGCAGTTTTCCATTCTGCTACAAGGTTCACTAGCTTTTGTTCTTGCTTATCAGAAGGGCCACAACTGACAAAAAGACCAATAAGTGCTACTAATATCATGTAATTTTTCATCTCAAATATGGTTTATAGAATGAAGTTCACTACCCAAAAATTTACTTAATTCGGGGATTTTATTTCCCAAGGGCTCAATCGTTTCTTCCTAAAAAACCTGTTTTAAGGCTAAATAGGTGAAAGTGCGAACTATTATTAATTTCTTACTACTAATAGTCCAAATAGCACTCCAAAGCCGATTTTGTTTTGGTTTCAAGGCAAATTCAAGAATTGGAATCGTGTTTAGCCTTAAGAGTAATCCTGATATTTTAGATGATTTTTAACAAAAGAAAAAGTGTGAGAGCTGATTTGATACAACCTGTAAAAGCTTTGGATTTAGGAGAACCTAAATTTTCATCTTTTTTATTTTTATAATCAAGAAAACATTTCCTCAATAAGTTGGGTGTAAAATTCCTGTACTTCCATTCCAATGGCCCTTACCTGCTGCGAGATCAAGCTGGTTTCAGTTTGTCCAGGTACAGTATTGATTTCGATAAAATAGAATTTACCAGTTTCTTTTTGCAAGAAATAGTCTATTCGCACCGCCCCTTTGCAATTTAGTTTTTCATAGATTTTTGGGATAATTCGGTTAACTCTAGCGACTTCTTCTTCATTCATTCTTCCTGGAGTGATTTCTTCTGTAACGCCTGGAACATATTTGGATTCGTAATCAAAAAATTCTTTACTGCTAACAATCTCCGTGGCTGGAAGAACTTTAATTTCTCCTTTGCCTTTGAAGCAGCCAATAGAGAACTCTCTACCCGAAACAAACTCCTCTACCAAAACTTGTTTGTCCTCTGCGAAAGCTTTGTCCAAAGCCTCAGGAAGTTCTTCCCAAGTTTTCACCTTGCTCATTCCAATGGAACTGCCGCCATTATTGGGTTTAATGAAAAGAGGTAATGATAATTCCCCTTTTATTCTTTCCAGATTTTCCTGAGAGTTTTCAAAAAGCTGAAGCGACTTGGCAATATGCAATTCCTCAATGTCATCAACAATTGCTTTGGTATAGCCCTTGTTCATCGTAATGGCAGAGGTCAATTGATCACAAGTGGTGTAAGGAATACCGATCATATCAAAATAACCTGCTAGTTTTCCATCTTCACCCGGCGAACCGTGGAGGATATTGAATACTCCATCGAACATGATTTTCATTCCATCTACCTCTATGCTGAAATCATTTAGGTTTACAGGAACTTTGGTCCCAGATTCTGTCATGTAATACCAGTCTTTCGGATAAATAAGGATTTTGAAAACATCATATTTGCTCCTATCGATTGTTTTTTCCACGACAGCAGCACTTTTTAATGAAATCACTGATTCACCGGTATAACCTCCGGTTACAAGGGCTATTTTTTTCTTCATCTGAGGTAAAAATTGATGTTACGAATTACTTGAATTTTCTTTTATTTCCCTCAGATTGTCACTGATAACTATCGAAGATTTTCGAAGAAATAGGAATTGCTACTAGGGGAGAAGTAAAAAGATCAGCATGAGTCGGTTCTATTTTCTTGAGGAAATTGTTAGGCCAATTTGATCTGATCCAGATAAAATTTCATGCGAGAATGATCTCTTGGCAAAAAATCAATCTTGTCTATTTTGTCCAGTTTGTGATTGTAAAAAACTTCCACATATTCATTATCGAGAAGGTAAAGATTCACTTTGTGTTTGTAATATCTTATGCCCACTACAAATGTGCCCTCAGTATAAAGGGTGTTAATTTTTTTATGAAAAGGGAGGTTGTTAAATTCTTCTCTACTCATATTCCTTCTCTTCCTAGCACGAATATAACGAAATGAAAGTCCGTTTTTCATATGAAACTATTGATTCCTGTCTTCAAGAATCTTATACTTGAAAGACCAAAAACGAGAATGCGTAATCAAAGATTCACAAAAGCTGTTTTATTTGGAATTGTTTTAGCTTGCTTTGCTTTTTCCTGTGCTTCCAAAAAGAAGGCTGCAAGCGATCCCTTTGAGGTTGTGATTTCTACTGCGAGGAGCTATACTGGAACTCCTTATAAATATGGAGGAACTACTCGTGCTGGAATGGACTGCAGCGCTTTGGTATTTCATTCTTACTATGCAATAGGTGTAAATATGCCTCGGATTTCTGCTGACCAAAGTAAGGTTGGTAAAAAAGTAAATGCCAGAGATCTTAAAAGAGGGGATCTTCTATTTTTTGCCACAGGAAGAAGAAAAAATCAAGTCACTCATGCCGGAATTGTAACAGAAGTAGCTAAAAATGATGTCAGATTTATTCATTCTTCAACTTCTTTGGGGGTATCAGAGGATTATTTGAGTAATCGTTACTGGTCAAAAGCTTTTTTATTTGGGAGAAGAGTGATGGAGTAATATTTTTTGGTGAAAAGGGGGTTTTGAGGGGATTGATCATCAATTCGTTAAGAAGGTTCGTATTATTTTCCAAATATCCTTTGGGATTAGGCTTTATTGGTTAATTTTGCGGACGAATTCAAAAAGCATATCCTTTTTACATTTCATTCTATCAAATGGCAAATATTGGAAAGATAACTCAGGTAATTGGACCCGTAGTGGACGTTTCCTTCGAAGGCGGTAAACTGCCAAACATCCTTGACGCGGTTGAAGTAACCAAAGAAAACGGCCAAGTGGTCGTCATGGAAGTTCAACAACACTTGGGTGAAGACAGAGTAAGAACCATCGCGATGGACTCATCTGAAGGGATGGTTCGTGGTATGGAAGTTACAGATTTGGGACAACCAATCTCCGTTCCTACTGGAGAGGCTATTAAAGGTCGTCTTTTCAACGTAGTTGGAGAAGCGATTGATGGTTTGCCTCAAGTTCCAGCTGGTAAAAGATTGCCAATCCACAGGGCAGCTCCAAGATTTGAGGATTTATCTACGTCTACAGAAGTTCTTTATACAGGTATCAAAGTAATTGACTTGATCGAGCCTTATGCAAAAGGTGGTAAGATTGGTTTGTTTGGTGGTGCCGGTGTTGGTAAAACTGTATTGATTCAGGAATTGATCAACAACATCGCAAAAGCTTATGCAGGTCTATCTGTATTTGCTGGTGTGGGTGAAAGAACCAGAGAAGGAAATGACTTGCTTCGTGAAATGATCGAATCAGGTATCGTAACTTATGGTGAAGAATTCGTTCATAGCCTTGAAGAAGAAGGTGGATGGGATCTTTCCAAAGTTGATTTGAAAAAATTAGAAGATTCTAAAGCAACCTTTGTTTTCGGTCAGATGAACGAGCCTCCAGGGGCACGTGCACGAGTTGCCTTGACAGGTTTGACTTTAGCAGAATATTATAGAGATGGTGATGGAGAAGGAGCTGGTAAAGATATCCTTTTCTTTATCGATAACATTTTCCGATTCACTCAGGCAGGTTCTGAGGTGTCTGCATTGCTAGGCCGTATGCCTTCTGCGGTAGGTTACCAGCCAACTTTGGCAACAGAAATGGGTGCCATGCAGGAAAGAATTACTTCTACAAAGAACGGTTCCATTACTTCTGTACAGGCGGTTTACGTTCCTGCGGATGACTTGACTGACCCTGCTCCAGCGACGACTTTCGCTCACTTGGATGCTACAACGGTATTGTCAAGAAAAATTGCCGAATTGGGTATTTATCCAGCGGTGGATCCATTGGATTCTTCTTCTAGAATTCTTTCTGCAGAAATCCTTGGTGATGAGCATTATGATTGTGCTCAGAGAGTAAAAGAAACACTTCAGCGTTACAAAGAATTGCAGGATATCATTGCGATCTTGGGTATGGAAGAACTTTCTGAAGAGGATAAGCAAGTGGTACACAGAGCAAGACGTGTACAGCGTTTCCTTTCTCAGCCATTCCACGTAGCTGAGCAGTTTACGGGCTTGAAAGGTGTATTGGTAGATATTAAAGATACCATCAAAGGCTTTAACATGATCATGGACGGTGAGTTGGATCACCTTCCAGAGTCAGCTTTCAACTTAGTAGGTAGCATCGAAGATGCGATTGCTAAGGGAGAGAAAATGTTGGCTGAAGTTAAATAAATAGAAAATAGAGTTGTGGCTAAGTTTTCTTGGCCACTTGCTTTTATATAAATCCGAATCAGATGCATTTAGAAATCGTCACACCGGACAAAAAAGTATTTCAGGGTGAAGTGACCGAGGCCAGTTTCCCAGGTGCCGGAGGTGCATTTCAGGTGCTGAATAATCACGCTCCAATTGTATCGGCTTTGGCTAAAGGAACAGTTTCTTTTACCACAGCGGAAGGAAAGCAATCCATGATCGTGGATGGTGGAGTAGTGGAAGTAAAAGATAATGTCATTGTTTTGCTGGCTGAGAAAGTAGTCGCTTAAGCAATTCATCCTAATATAAAAAAAAGGTCTCCTGTGTTAATGGGAGACCTTTTTTTGTTGATTAATTCTTTTTAGGTAATAAGTATGATTCGATTTTAAATCCCATCAAATTTACTCTGATCAAATAATAGCCGTTTTATATTATCTTATAATATGAAGTTTCTGTTTTTTCTTCTTTTTATGGCGACAGCTTTTTTTGTAAAAAGCGATTCCAAAAAGTACCATAAATCTTTTCATGAGGATTTTTCGAAATCAAAATCGAAGTTTTTTCACTACGGTTCGACTGGTACAAAAGCTGATTTTAAGTTTAATATGGGGCAGGAATCTCCAACTGATACAGAAAAGAAAATCCTTTCCTTTAAGCTAGATCCTCTAGACGAAGCCGGGCCTGGTAAAGGGCCAGAAATTATTTCAAAGAAGTTTACTCATTTCGGAACCTATTCAACTCGCTTAAAAGTGCCTGATGTAAAAGATAAACAACCAGATGTAGGTGCTGTCGTGGGTTACTTTACCTATCATGAGGATGATAATGAAGGGCTGAGCGAAATCGACTTTGAGTGGTTAATCGCGGATCCCAGAATAATCTATGTAGGAACCTGGACTGGTGAGCATGGGAAGCTCCAGCGCATCGGGAGGATAATTAATTTGGCCAAAGGAGAAATCATTGAAACGATTTCAAAGATCAATTATGATGGGACTCCTACTTCCTTGGAAGGAAGGCAAAATATGCCTGAAACAATTCCAGAAATCGAAAATTACGATGCTTCCTCTCAGTTTTATACCTATGGTTTTGATTGGGAAAGTGACCGATTGCGATGGTGGATAATCCATCCAGAAACTGCAGATACAGTTACACTTTGGGATTATCAAGGTTCAAAACTTGGAATCCCCCAACATGCTTCAAAATATCGAATGAACTTCTGGCATACCAAAGATTGGGCTGTTGAGGGAAATCCGAATTCTTTAGAAAAGCCCAAGTATCCATTTGAATTGGAAGTGGACTGGATGGAATATAAGGCTAAGTAAATAGTTTTTCCTAATTACTCTCAATTACCTGTCCTTTTTCTCGATAGAGATCTACAGGACCGTCTAATAATACCGCAATTACAGTGATATCCTTGTCATAGACATTGTCAGGAATATCGATGTATTTCATTCCCGGCACAGCGCTCCAGTACATTTTGCCTACTTCTCTGGATTGAAGTTTGGTGCCATTTCCTACTACCCAGACACGCTGGATTTTATTTTTTAGGCCTTTGATCGCTAGAGATTCATTGACTTTATAGTCCAAATAAATATAAAGAATGGTTTTATCCTTGGATAGTGTGGTTGGTGCATACACATGGCCATCAGGAATACCCGCTTGTGTTTCGTAGATCGCCGATTCATGCTTGGAGGTCCAGCGCCCAAATTCATTTAGAATGTTTACAGCTTCTTCAGGAATCGTTCCGTCTGGCTTTGGTCCGAAATCCATGAGGAGATTACCTCCCATATGCAGGCAATCCACAAAAATTCTAAGCAGTTCACTCGGGCTTTTATAGGCATGATCATTTCCTTGATAGCCCCAGCTATTGTTCATAGTCATGCAAAGTTCCCAGAATTCACTGGTTGGACGAGTGACAGGTACACCTTGTTCAGGAGTGTCATAATCTCCAAATCCAGGGCCTAGCCTAGAGTTGATGATTAAATTAGGGTTATATCCTAAAAGTTTTTCTTTCAATTCGGCACTTCTCCATTCTTCAGGTTTATGTTCCCAATCTCCATCAAACCAATACAAATCTGGATTATATTGCTCCGAAAGTTCATTTAGTTGCGTAAAATTAAAATCTGTAAACTTTCTGAATCTCTCAGGATCATTTTTATACCGAAAAGTATCTCTTGTTTTTCTATCATAATCCGGATGTGACCAGTCCAAAACTGAGAAATAGATTCCTTTTTTGATACCTTCTTTTTCCAAGGCATTCATCAATGGACCCACTAAATCTTTTCCCGCTGGAGTTTTATTAACTACCGAAAGAGCCGAAGCTTTGGTGTCCCAAAGTGCTACTCCATCATGGTGTTTGGCAGTGAGCACTGCATATTTGGCACCACTTTTCTTGATTAATTTTGCCCACTTTTCAGGATCATAGTTAGAAGCAGTGAATCCATCGAGTTGCTTCATGTAATCATCATAGCTGATGTAATCATTGAAAAAGGACCATGATTCATCAATTCCGTTGACAGAGTAAATCCCCCAATGGATAAAAATCCCCAGTTTGGCGTCTTTGAACCATTCCATTTTTTGATCATTTTCTTGAGAATGGCTGTTAATAGGGTAAAGTAGAATGAGGCTTGCAATGAAGAAAATTAAAGCTTTTGCCGAAAAAGGGTAATGTAATTTCACTTGATTTGCTTGGGTTGAATCGTAAAATTAAAGATTGCCATTGGTTCTTCAAGGAAGATTTACAGCTTTTGGATTTATTTACTGGCAGAGATATTTTTTATAAATAAATATCCATACCTTTGCAGTCGCGAAAGGAGGTGTATAAATATGATCGTAGTAAACGTAAAAGAGAACGAATCTATCGAGAAAGCGCTTAAGCGTTTTAAAAAGAAGTTTGACAAGACAGGTGCTGTCAGAGAACTTAGAGCTAGACAAGCGTTCACAAAACCTTCTGTTAAAAGAAGAGCACAGGTCATCAAAGCGGCTTATAAGCAGAAACTTCAAGAGGAAGCTAATAAGTAATCTTTATTGACTAAAAAATATTAGCGCAATTACTTCGGTAATTGCGCTTTTTTTGTGCCTTTTGTTACTGGAATCCATTGTTTTTTCGTGTACCTTTTAGAAAGTAAATCTTGTACATGTTAGAATCTTTTATCAATTACCTAGAATTCGAAAAAAAATCAAGCAACCACACGGTGTTGGCTTATCAAAAAGATTTGGAGCAATTCCAGGAATTTATTTCCATTTCATTTGGTAAAGAAGAGATTTCAGAAGCAGACCACTCAGAAATCCGGGCATGGGTGATTGATTTGGTAGAGAATGGGTTGAGTACCACCACAGTAAATAGGAAAATTGCCACTCTTAGATCTTTTTATAAGTTTTTGCTCAGATCCAAGGAAATATCTAAGGATCCTACCTATAAGTTAAATTCCCTTAAAAACCCTAAAAAACTACCCGAATTCTTACAGGAAAACACCATTAGTTCCGTTTTAGAAGAACGTGTTTATGAGGATAATTTTGAAGGGCAGCGAGATAGGATGGTAATGGAGTTTTTGTACCTTACCGGAGTCCGTCTTTCAGAATTGACAGGATTGAAATGGAGAAATATAAATCTTCAGGAAGAGGTGATCAAAGTTTTAGGAAAGCGGAAAAAAGAAAGAATAATACCTATTACAAAAGGGCTTGCTCGAAATATCATTTTGTATAAAAAAGTATTTGAAGAAAGGTTTTCAAAAGTTACTCAAAGTGACTATTTTATTGTTACTAATCATGGAAAGCCAAGTTACCCTATGATGATATACCGTATCGTCAGACATTATCTGGATCTTTTTGCGCAGACTTCTAAGCGTAGCCCACATGTTATGCGACATACTTTTGCAACTCACTTATTAAATAAAGGAGCAGATCTCAATGCTGTCAAAGATTTGCTGGGACATACAAACTTGGCTGCAACCCAGGTCTATACCCATAATTCACTAGAAAAACTCAAGGCTGTGTTTGAACAGGCACATCCAAAAGCGTAAATAAATTATTGTTCAACCATTAAATGCAAATGAATATGAAACTGCAGATGCACTCAATCCACTTCGATGCCGATCGTAAATTGATCGATTTTATCCAAAAAAAAGCAGACAAGCTGGAAACCTACTATGATCGTATTATAGATGGTGAGGTTTTTATGAGGCTAGATAAAAATGACAACAATGCTAATAAAATTGTTGAAATCAAGCTTAATGTGCCAGGGAAGCAGTTTTTTGCAAAGAATCAATCAGATTCTTTCGAAGGGGCCGCTGATGAAGCAATTGAAGGATTGAGAAGACAAATTAAAAAGTATAAGGAAAAAGTAGTTTTAGTCAGGCAGTAATAAACCCTAAATTATTATTCAAACCCTCGGAACTCCGAGGGTTTTTCTTTTTCTTGCGAACTTTTCCCATGAAGTCAAAACTATCATATCGCGTCTCTTTCTGGATTGTCAGTTTGACTATCGTTTTTGCTAAGGTATTATTTCTATTTCGTCCCGAAATTGATCTATTTACAGAGGAAGCACAATATTGGCTTTGGTCTAGAAATTTAGCATGGCATTATTATTCAAAACCACCCTTAATTTCCTATCTAAACTACTTAAGTACTGGATTATTTGGGATCAATGAATTTGGAGTGCGATTTAACCCAATAATTTTTGGACTTGGGACTTCCTGGATTACCTATCGATTTGGAACTTACTTATATGGAGAAAAAGTAGGGTTTTGGGCCTCACTTATTTTACAGGCGATGCCATTTTGGTGGTTGATTTCAACTTTCCATACAACAGACACCTCCCTAACATTTTTTTGGTCTTTGACAGTTTATTTTCTTTATAGAGCTCATTCGGAGAAGAAAAAACGATGGTGGATTTTTGCCGGCTTTGCTGCTGCTCTTGGTTTGATGGCAAAAGCCGCTATGGTTTTGGCATTCCCATTTATTTTTTTGTTTCTCATACAGCAAAATACTTTGGCAAAGAATTGGAAAAATTTGGTTCTTTTTAGTTCTGTAATGTTTCTAGGCTTTTTACCTATGTTCATATGGAACTTCCAAAATGATTTTCTGACGTTCAAACATCTCGCAAATTTAGCTGGTGCAGGAAAAGAATCTGGGAATGATTCTGGATTTTTATTTGGAAAAGCACTGATCCAGTTTGCAGAATATATGGGAGGACAATTAGTCATGGTCTCGGTTTTTTTACTTCCGTTGATCGTGGGTTCTATTAAAAATGTATTTAAGTTCAAAAGTCAGAAAAAATTTTACTTGATCCTTCCCGTATTATTGACCTTTATTTCTTTTGGATTCCTTAGTTTCTTTACCCAGATACTGGTAAACTGGCCTGTTTTTACCTACTCAGGTTTAGCCATCATAGTAAGTGCTTGGATAGTAAATCAATCTCAGACATTTTTGAAGCTGAGGAACTGGGGTGTAGCTATTAGTATTTGTTTACCTCTAATTCTGATTTTACCGGATTTTACATTTTTTAAATCCATCCCACCAATAAAAAAAGGAGAAAGGCAATTATTTAAAAGGATGTCTGGATATGATCCTTTAGCTGGAAGAGTGGACTATCTTAAAGATAGCTTGAGGTTAAAAGATGTTTTTGTTTTCTCAGAGACCTATCATATGGCTTCAGAAATGTCATTTTATCTTAACGATAACCCACAAACATACATGCTGAATATGGGTGCTAGAAAGAACCAGTTTGATCTCTGGCCTGGGATGGAACAATTTTTAAACAAAGATAATGTTGGTATTTTTGTAAGCTGGAATTATGATTCAACTGGGGATTTTGCCCAATTTGATTCTTTATTATATGAGGAAGAATTTCAGGTTTTTTTTAGAGGCGAACACCTGCGGTCTGCAAAAATTCAGTTTTGGCAAGGCTTGATAGAATTCCATCCTTATCAGCCAGAGACCTATTGATTCATTTTTTTTGTAGCCAATAATAGATTTTCCCGTTTTCTTCCAAAAGGGAATTGAAATTGGGGCTTCCAATATTTTGGAGTAAGAAGGGAATACGCTTGGAATCCCAATTTACAGATGCTGTTTTGATCTCGTATTGGTCAAAATTCAGTTTTTCAAGGTATTTATCTTCCACGATAAGATGTTTGAATTCTTTAGCCTTCTTCATCAATTCCTCATCAGTCAATACTTTTTCTCCAGTGATATCTGTCATATAAAAATCAGGTCCCAAATAAACGCGAATTTTACTACTTGTATGGATATTACCGACGAATCCTATCTTCTCTGTGGGGCTGATTCTATTTGTATGAACAAATTTTGAAACTTGCTCTCCTTGCTCAGGAAGTGAGATTTTTGCTGTGCCTGTAGAAAGGATAAAAAACAGGAGTAAAACTGAATAGGAAAGTGCTTTTGGTAGCTTTTGATGTGTTAAGGTCAGTCTAAAAAGATAAATCCAGATTATTAGACCCAAAGCTAATTGAAGGTAAATGAGAAGACTACTTCCTAAATTGATATTCAACCAAACTGAGAAGAGACCTATGACCGCTCCTAGTAACAAAAATATCCAGGTGCTTACCTGAAGGCCTTTTCTCCTAAATTCAAATTCTCCCCTTACCAAGATCCAAGCTAATAAAACTGCTATTACCGGTGAGACAGGCAATAAATAACGTTCATAGAATTTAGTTGTTAAAGCCCCCATTCCAAGAATCGCTAATCCCCAAAGTAAGGCGAATCCAAAGAAAACTTTGTTTTCGTCCCAAGTCAATTTGATACTTTTTTTAAGATTTGGAGAAGCCAAAAGAATCCATGGTAAATAAATTGCAAAAAGATTAATGGTAGCTAAGAACCCATTTTTTAGAATTAATAAATATCTGGAAGTTACCCTACCACCGACTTGGTCTTCTAAGAAGCTATCTAAATAGGTGGGGCCATGAATTTTCCACATGGCTACAAACCAAAAAAGACCAATAATAATAGCTAATACAATGGAGGGTAGGTGTAGTAATGTTTTGAATGAAACTCTTTGCCACGGATTAGATAATAAATATATAATACCAATACCTCCCAGAGCGGCGGCAGGAAGCCCTTTGACCTCAAATGCTAGTGCTAAACTGATATAAAGAAGCCATAGATATTTTTTAGGAGTCTGATTCCCAAATCGAATTAATCCCCCAAATCCTATAGCACTTGAAGTCATAGTCAAACCTAATAGTATGTCTGGAATAGAGCGGGTAGCGGCAAAAATTAAAACTGGGTTGGCAGCAATGATCAAAGCTGAAATTCCAGCTATTTTTTTATCCTCAAAAAGAATTTTTGCGAGCCAATAAGTAAACCCAACAGTTAAAGATCCAGCGATCAAAAAGAATATTCTTGAAGAAAAGGCACTGACTCCAAATATTTTAAATCCAGCAAGTACTACCCAATAAGTTCCAATTGGTTTTCTAAACCTAAGCTCGCCATTTCCCAAATATGTGGTCAAATAGTCCCCGTTTTGAAGCATTTTTACTGCTGCATCAGTATAATACATTTCGTCTGGGAAATGCATATGGAAGCTCAATGCAAATGGGCCAACCAAGATGGCAAAAGCAGCCATCACGATCCATGGATTAATTTGGAATTCTTTTATTGACATGTTGCAAAGATAGAATGAATGTACTTTGTCACACCAAATTTTCTTCGGCTTCCTAGAGTGAAGGACCGCTTTATTGTCAAAGGAAGTATTTTACCGTATTTTTGAGCAAATTAAAAAGCATGAGCAAGCCCCAACTGTCGGTAGTCATAACCGTCTACAACGAAGAAGAAAATATCAAACCTCTTTTGGAAGCCACATATTCAGCTCTTTCAGAGATAAATTATGAAGTGATTTTAATTGAAGACGGTTCTACTGATCGGACTGTTTCTGAAGTTAAAAAATATGCAAATGAGCGAACTAAACTGATTATTTTTAATCGGAATTATGGTCAGACAACAGCTTTGGCGGCAGGCATCGATATGGCCAAAGGGGAATATATAGCCACAATGGATGGGGATCTGCAAAATGATCCGACAGACATACCAGTCATGCTTAATATGGCAATTAATGAAGACTGGGATGTAGTAGCTGGCCGAAGGGCAAACAGGAAAGATGGCTTTGTTCTACGTAAAATCCCCAGTAAAATTGCTAATTGGGTAATTCGAAATACCACGAAAGTCTATTTAAAAGATTATGGTTGTACGCTTCGGGTATATAAGGCAGAAATCGCTCAAGGGATGGGTTTATATGGAGAACTTCATCGATTTATCCCGGTATTGGCAAAGCAACAAGGAGCCCGAATGACAGAAATGGATGTAAAGCATCATCCAAGAATTCATGGTGAGTCAAAATATGGATTAAGCAGAACTTTTAAAGTAATGGCTGATTTGATTTTGATGCTCTTTTTTCAAAAGTATTTCCAAAGGCCGATTCATTTGTTCGGAGGAATTGGAATAGTCGCATTTTTGATTGGAGTTTTGATCAACTTCTATCTGCTGATTTTAAAAATTATGGGTGAGGATATTTGGGGCAGGCCAATCATGATTTTAGGATTCATTCTGTTACTTGGAGGCATTCAGTTTATTACCACAGGAATTATTGCGGAGATTATCGTTAGAACCTACTTCGAGTCCCAGGATAAAACTACCTATACCATTAAATCGGTTTTTCAAGGAGGTGTTCAAGCTGACTCAATTACAGCCTAACATCTAATAAACCACTTAATTTTTTTTAGAATAGAATACAAGCCCTTTGAAAAAAGAATCGAAAAGATTAGGAGATAAGCTTAAAACTATACTAAAGCTCCTTTTAACCGCTTTGGCTATTTTTCTTGTTTTTCGGAAAATAGACTCAGATCAGTTATGGGAAATAGTAAAGACTCTTAACTGGATATGGCTGGTGCCGGTATTGATTTTATTTGCATTAAGTAAAGTTTTTACGGCATTCCGTTTAAACAGGTATTTTAGGACTATTAATTTATATATATCAGAACGGTTGAACCTCAAGCTATATCTCATAGGGATGTTTTATAATCTTTTCCTGCCAGGGGGAATTGGTGGAGATGGGTACAAAGTTTACCTACTGAATAAACAATTTAAGACCCCGGTCAAAAAACTGATTCAAGCTTCTTTACTTGACCGATTAGGAGGTTTGGTAGCGATTATCTTTTTACTTTTTTGGTTATTTCTTCTTGTCGAAGTTCAAGTTGAATTCTTGGAAACAACCCTATGGAATGGCTTGATGCTTATAGGTATAATCGTAACCATTCCACTTTTTTGGTTCCTTCAAAAGATGTTTTTTACTGACTTTCTACCTTCTTTTTGGTCTGCCAATGCGTGGTCTTTGGCAGGTCAAATGACCCAGATAATTTGTGCTTTATTTATCCTATGGAGTTTGGGTATTTCAGAAAATATCCTTGCATACCAATTGGTGTTTTTGCTTTCATCGATTGTTGCTGCATTGCCTTTGACTATTGGTGGAGTTGGCGCCCGTGAGTTGGTCTTTATTTATGCTCATACCTATGTCGGCATCGATGAAGCTACGGCGGTTGCTTTTAGTTTGATCTTCTTTTTAATTTCTGCTCTCGTTTCTTTATGTGGTGCATTTATAAAATATAAGCTCCCTAAGGCTGAAAATTAAACCCCTTCCAAAAATCATTTTCTTACCTTTGCTAAAATCTTAAAAAGCAATGACCAAAGCCGAACTTTTCTCAGAAATTCAGAAAAAATCTTCCTTTTTATGTGTCGGCTTAGACGCAGATATCGAAAAAATACCAAATCATCTGAAGACAGAAAAGGATCCTATTTATACTTTCTGTAAGGAGATTATAGAACAAACCTCGGACTTTGCCGTGGCATATAAACCTAATATCGCTTTTTTTGAAGCTTTAGGTCCTCATGGTTGGGAGACGCTTCAAAAAATCAATGAACTCATTCCGGAAAATATTTTCACCATTGCAGATGCAAAAAGAGGTGATATTGGAAATACCTCAAAGTTATATGCAAGAGCATTCTTTGAGAAAATGGATTTCGACTCAGTGACAGTAGCACCATACATGGGTGTGGATAGTGTAAAACCATTTTTGGAGTTTGAAAACAAATGGGTTATTCTGCTTGCCTTAACCTCAAACTCTGGTTCTGTGGATTTTCAATTGATAAAAGATGGGGAGGGGAAACCTTTGTATAAGTCCGTATTGGAGAAAAGCCAGAATTGGGGAAATCCTGAAAACATGATGTATGTGGTTGGTGCAACTCGTGGAGAACTAATTGGAGAAGTAAGAAAAGTGGTGCCAGATCATTTTTTATTAGTTCCGGGAGTTGGAGCTCAAGGAGGAAGCTTAACGGATGTTGCGAGGTTTGGAATGAATTCTACCTGTGGACTTTTAGTGAATTCCAGTAGAGGAATTATTTATGCATCAGATGGGAAAGACTTTGGTCAGGCAGCTAGAAAAGAAGCCTTTAAACTTCAACAGGAAATGGAAGAATTGTTAGATAGATATTTGAAATGATTATTGATTTTGCAGATAAATGAAGCCAGTTTAAACTGGCTTTTTTGTTTTTAAACTTTTTCTTACATTGAAGAAACTTTTAGGTAATACTTTTATGATTTTCAGAGAAGACTTTTTACAACTGGTCTGGAAGTTTCAATACTTTGACAAGAGAAATTTTCAAACATCCAATGGAGAAAATGTACAGGTAATCCAGGTTGGATTTCATAATCAAGGTGAAGGACCTGATTTTCTAGACTCAAAAATTATTGTTGATGGAGTGGATCTCTATGGCCATGTTGAGGTTCATAAGTTTGCGTCAGATTGGAAATTACATGCCCATGGAGGCGATCCAGCTTATAATTCTGTCATCCTTCATGTCGTATGGGAAAATAATAAACCTGTCTATAGAAATGATGGTACGTTGATGCCGACGGTTGAATTGAAAGGCAAAATTTATTTAAATATCTGGAGAAATTATGAAAGACTTTTGGATTACAAATCAGATTTACCCTGTTTTCATGCAGTAAGCCAAGTCCCAGATATAATCCGATTTTCGACTTTGGAAAAAGCTTTAGTGGAGCGGCTTCAAGAAAAATCCGAATTGATTTTAGGATTATTGGAAACAAATAAAGGAGATTGGGAAGAGACCTGTTATCAATGGCTTTTTATCAGTTTTGGTTTTAAGACCAATGCGAATTCTATGGGTGAGTTAGCTATCAAAATTCCCTATAAAACGCTTTTAAAACATCGGGATAAATTACCGCTTTTGGAGGCGATTTTATTTGGTCAAGCTGGTTTATTGCCCTCAGAGTCAAAAGAACCATATACTTCATATCTGATTAAAGAATATGAGTTTTACAAAAAGAAATATAGGTGGGATAACCCGATGATCCGTCAACAATGGTTTTTTATGGGAGTAAGACCAAGTAATTTTCCAACCCTAAGGATTGCCCAATTAGCATCTATTTTGTCGAATGCGCCTAATTTGCTCAGTGCAATTATGGAGGATTCCAGGGATTTTAATTCTTTCAAAAAACTTTTACAAATCAAGCCCAGTGATTATTGGCAGTATCATTATTCTTTTGGGAAATCTTCAGATAGAAATGTCTCAAAAGGAATTTCAGATACAGTTTTGCAACTCTTGATCATCAATTTTGTGATTCCTGTTTGGTTTGCTTATGGAAGATATTTTCAGCAATTGGAGTGGCAGGAAAGGTGCTTTGATTTACTTCAGGAAGTTGCTTCAGAAAAGAATCATATCATTAAAAAATTTCAATCTGCAAATTGGGACCCAACTAATGCATTTGATTCTCAAGGTATGATTGGTCTTTACAAAAATTACTGCCAACCCAAAAAATGTCTACAATGCAAGGTTGCGCAAAGTTTGATTAAGAGAGAAATTGAATGAACTTTGCGTAAGCATATGATTTCCCGTACTTTTGCACTCCGAAAAGGAAAAAAACATGGAAAAACCAGTAATTATTTTAGGAGCAAAAGGTATTGCTCATCCAGCTCTTGAAATATTTAATAGTAATCAAGTCATTGTCTATGGTTTCTTGGACGAAGATGAAAGCCTTCATGGTACAGAAATAAATACCGTTTCGGTGTTAGGGAATCCAGAAGACGATGGCTTTCTTAAGTTGATCGGGAAGAAGGTTGAATCCTTTGTAGCTGTGGATGATGTTAAATACCGAAAGTTTTTGGTAGAGCTACTGAACGAACGTAGAAAAGTGCAGCCGATTAATGCCATTCACCAGACAGCCTATATTTCTACCGATGCTGTGATAGGTCACGGTAATTTCATCAACGCTAAAGTGACCATAGGTGCAGGGGCAGAAATTGGCCAACATTGTATCCTTCATTCAGGAGCAATTATTGATCACAAAGCAAAACTTGGAGATTTCGTTCAAGTTGGAGCAGGCTCAATAATAAATTCTGAAGTTACTATTGAAGAAGGAGCATTTATTGGCTCAGGAGTTACAATTGTTTCTGGTGTGAGTATTGGCAAAAATGCCAGAGTTGGAGCAGGTTCAGTCGTAATTTCATCTGTTGGAGCAAATGAAACAGTATTTGGTAATCCTGCTGCAAAAATTAAATCCTAAATTATCATACTTGATTTTATTAATTTCAAATCTTAGTTTTTCCTGAATTTTTCAGGATCATATTTCGTAAAACCCAAACACCCTGCCGAAACAGGGCTAAAGTTATGGACAACAACAATTATCAAATTCTCCTGTATTACTGTTACGCAAGGATTGAGAATCCTGAGGAGTATCGAGAACAACATCATCTATTTTGTGTAGAGAATAACATTAGAGGTAGGATTATTATCTCTGATGAGGGCTTGAACGGAACCGTTTCTGGCTTAAAAGAAGACTGCGAAAAGTATATGAATTATATACATGCGGATTCAAGATTTTCAAAAACAGAATTTAAAATTGATGAACATGATAAACATGCATTCACGAAAATTCATGTAAGATATAAACCTGAGATTGTTCACTCAGCTCTGAGGCATTTGGATCCAAATGTAAAAACAGGAAAACATCTTGATCCCGTAGAATTCAAGAAATTAAAAGATCAAGAAGATGTGGTCATTCTTGATGTTCGGTCAAATTACGAACATGAGTTGGGAAGGTTTAAGAATGCTTTGACTCTAGATATTGATAACTTCCGTGATTTTCCTGAAAAGGTAAAAGAATTGGAACACCTAAAAAACAAGAAAGTATTGACTTATTGTACAGGGGGAATAAAATGCGAGAAGGCTTCAGCTTTTTTGTTAGAGCAAGGTTTTGAGGACGTATATCAGCTTCATGGTGGTATTATAAAATACGGAATGGAAGCAGGTGGAGAGGATTTTGAGGGTAAATGCTATGTTTTTGACAACAGAATTGCTGTGGATGTAAATAAAGTAAATCCTAAGGTAATTTCTAAATGTCATGTCTGTGGTACTAATTCTGACAGAATGGTCAATTGCGCTAATCAAACTTGTAATGCGCACATTCCAATGTGCGAGGAATGCGGATGGAAAATGGAAGGAGCTTGTTCAGTTGAGTGCAAGGAAAATCCAGAAAAAAGACCTTATGACGGAACAGGTTATTATCAAAAAAATACTAATGGATATAATCCTTATAAAGGTCTAAAACGCAATAAATCCAAAGATCAAGTTACCCTCTAAGAGTGTGAGAAAAGAGATTGCACCATCCGAACTTATTTTAAATGCTGACGGGAGCGTATATCATTTACATTTGAAGCCAGAAAATCTGGCTTCTCTTATTTTTACTGTCGGAGATCCAGACCGAGTTCAGTTAGTTTCTCAATATTTTGATGAAATAGAATTCAAAACACAAAAAAGAGAATTTATAACACATACAGGGAGAATTGGAAAAACAAGGGTGACTGTGATGAGTACCGGGATGGGAACTGATAATATTGAGATTCTAATGACTGAGCTCGATGCCTTGGTTAATATAAATTTAGAAACCAGGGAAGTTAAGCCTATCAATAAATCACTTCAGATAATCAGGCTGGGGACATCAGGGGCTATGCAATACGATATTCCTGTTGGCAGCCTCCTTGCTTCATCAAAAGCAATAGGGCTGGATACGTTGATGCAATTCTATCCCAATCTTTCGAATTCTCAAGTATGGGGAAACTTGATAAAGAAGGAGCTCAATCTAGACTTTTATCCCTATCAAGCAGAAGCAAGTCAACTATTATTAGAAAAGCTTGATTCTAGATTTAGAATGGGAATTACCTTGACCTGCCCAGGTTTCTATGCCCCTCAAGGAAGGACTGTCAGGTTGAAGCCAAAACTCGATAACATGTTAGAAAAGCTTTCATCTTTGGAAATTTCTCGAGAAAAACTCACCAACTTCGAAATGGAAACAGCAGGTTATTATGCCTTGGGGGCATTGCTGGGCCACGAAGTGTTAAGTTTAAACGCGATCATTGCCAATAGGAATAAAGGGGAGTTTGATAAAGAGCCTGAAAAAACTGTGGATTTATTAATCCGCACAGCGCTCAAGTTGTTCATTAAAAAATAATCACCCTTACGCTATATATCTATTGAAGGAAGAAACCTCTTCCAGTCTAAAGTCTTCCCATTCATTATAATCTATTGCCATCATTAGCTGATTTATGAATTCATTGCATTCTTGCTTGCTCAAATAAATGCCAAATAATCCTTCGGCTTTATTTACTAGAAAAGTTCTGTCACTTTCAAATTGACCTACGATATCAGTCCAAGATCCTAGAATAAGTAATTCATCGCGATTTTTTATCGTTTGAATAATCTTGAAATTGCCTTTAGGAGATGTGATTTTCATGATACAAAAAGTTGGTTTATATAGTTTTACGATATCAAAGCTATATTAAAAAGTAGGGTAATTCAATACGTATTAATACTTATTTTATCATTTTAAATACAATAAAATGGATTTTTAATTAATTATTTCCCGGTTCTTTTGAGCCCACAAAAGTAAAGAATTGTGTTTTTTTTCCAGTTTTAATTTGGAAATCATATTACTTCTGTGTTTATCTACGGTTCTTTCCGCAATAAATAACTTCTCTGCAATTTTTTTTGTAGAAAGACCTTCTGCTATTAACCGAAGGATTTTTTTCTCAGAGGGAGTAAGTTGGGTTTGATCTGAGTTTAAATTATTGGATTCTTTGTTTTCAAAGATTTTTTCACTGAAAAAATTCTCTCCCTTTAACACTGTTTCAATTGCGCTTGATAGTTCACCCAAAGCGAACTCTTTGAGGATATATCCAGATAAATTTAATTCTTTCGCTTGGTGATATAGATAAAGCTCCTTGTGTAAGGTTAGTAAAATTATCTTAGTCTGTATCTTTTGATTTTTACATTCAGAGGCTATTTCTAAACCTGTTAGATAGGGCATTTCCAAATCCAAAATGGCTAATTGAGGACGAAATTCTGTAATTTTGTTCAAAGCCTCTTTTCCATCTTGGGCAGTTGCCACTACATCAATTTCATTTTCTGTCAGAAAATCTTTCAATCCTTTTAATAAGAGGGGATGATCATCTGCAATGATTACTGTAGGTTTAGACATAGGTGATGAAAATTAAGCTTGTTCCGTTCCCTTTTTGACTGATTACCTTCATGCTTCCGTCTATAGAAGAAATCCTTTCTTTTAATGTTTTGAGTCCTAGACTTTGAAAGTCATTTAACTTTTCTGAAAAATCAAATCCTTTTCCATTGTCTTCAATTTTTAACTCAATCCTTTCTTCAATTTTTTGGAAGGTAACCCTCAACGCACTTGCCTCTGAATGTTTCAGTACATTATTAATCGATTCTTGAAGAATTCTGTACAGTTGTAATTCTGATTTCTTATCTAGAGTACCTTTTAAATCTTCTATCTCAGAAGAAACAAATATGTCAGTTTCATTATCAATTTGTCCCAATAAATGTTCGACTGCTTTACTTAAGCCTAATTTCTCTAATTGCATAGGGTGGAGAGACCTTGCAATGGCACGAAGTTCACTGATAGCGGTATCAAGCATTTCTCCAGCATCATTATCTTTGGTTAAAGCAACTTTATTTTTGATCAGAAGTAGACTTTGACCTAATCCATCATGTAAATCCTTGGAAATTCTGATTCGTTCGTCTTCTTGATTTTTAAGCAATTCTTGAGAAAATTTGGATTGAAGCTCTTTTTGTTTCTTCTGATGTTGTAAATTTTTCCATAGAAATAATGATATACTCACAGCAATAAGAAAGAAAACTCCTATTCCTACAGAACGAAGGCGAGCCTTATTTGTGGTCTTTATATTCTCAATTTCACCCGTCTTAACTAACAATTCCCGTTCCTTTTTTTCTGTTTCATATAATGTCTGATAGTATGAAAAGGTCGAAGTTCTATTAACTGTGAAAAGAGAATCTTTATAAAAGTTTAAACTATTGATTGCTTCAAGGGCTTTTTTTGGGTTGTTCAGCTTTGAATACGTCTCAGATAAAATAGTATAAGCCTTAATTAAATGATCCATGTTTTTTGACGCGATTGCTGCCCCTAGTGACTCATTTGCTAATTGAATGACAAGATTCAAATCCCCCGAATTTTTTGCCATCAAGGCGTTTGCGTGTAAGTAGGTAGGACTTGTAGTTTCTATTTCCGGGTTATTTTTGGCTAGATTCTCTGCTTCTAGAAAGTATTTTCTTTGCGATTCTACCAATCCCTGTTCACCATAATAGTTACTTAGCGCAAGCTTGATCATGGCTTCCGCATAATAATTTCTTTCTTTAAAAGGTGTCAATGAGTTCGCCCTTTGAAGATACCTGAGCTGATCTTCAAAACGACTTTGTTTGCTATAATCTTCTGCTTGATTGTAAAGTTGTATAGCGAGGTCACTATCGTTTCCTTCGGCTTCGTCTTTGGCAATAAGGATGTTTCTTATTTTCTCAGCCTCATTAAATATTTCATATTTACTGAATAATATGGCCATTCCTCCATACACATATCCCACATATTCTTCGTCGCCAAGAGATTCATAAATATTTATTGCAGTTTGATAATCTTTCATGCTACCAATCATATCTCCGATATAATCTTTACCCTGTCCTCTAAAAAAGTAAGTGTCTGCAATCAATATGGAATCTTTTGGCTCAAATATTTCAATCGCACGTGTGTATTCCATGATAGCCGAATCAAACTGCTCTAGGTTAAAATAAGCCCCGGCCATCTTTAAATGTAATTCCCCACGAATTGAAGATTCTATCAATTTATCCTCATATTTAAGTGCGTTTTTAAGTAAATTTTTCTTTTCTGAGTAGGAAAATATTTCAGAATTATTTTTTCTGAAAGCCTCGATGGACCTTGCAGTCATTTCTTCAAAATCTTCTTCTCTTTCTGCTTGGAAAATAATTTCTCTTAATAGTGAATCTTGAAAGGAACCTGTAGTGTCTACAGCTTCATACTGTTCGATTAATTCTAAAAGTTTGGAGTCTTCTGAGAAATTATTTTGGGGAAGTGCACTGTAAATGGGGATTAGAAAGCATATCAATATGCCTATGAAAAATTGAATTCGATTCATTTTTAAAGATACTTATTTCGGTCAATTACTTTTTGGAATCATCTCTTGAAAGCCTGGATTTATTTTTTTAGCAAGTTTTTGTTCCACTCAAAAGAGAATTGATTGTTTCACCTAGAATAATTTCCAGTCAACAAGAAATAATTGATATCAAAATAAACGACTATCCAACCAAGTTTATAAAGTTGTGATTTTAACATAAAGACCTGATTATTAAAATTATTCTTTTAAAGATTTATTCAGTACAGGGAATTCCGGCGAGAATCTAGAATTGGTACACTTTTCTTTACATATAGATTCGGAGGGTTTAAGAGAAAGGTGCAGAAAGAAGCAGAAGGGAAGGCGGAGATGATGTGGGTGATGATTTTTAGAAATTACTCCTAATTTTAGGAATGACATTACTTGTTGAACAAATCAAAGCTGCTTTGAAGGATAAGTCAATTCCAGAAAAAGCTGCTTTTTTTCCTAGATTCTTTAAAGCCGGACGAGGTGAATATGGTGAGGGAGATAAATTTCTTGGAGTGAAAGTTCCTGAGCAAAGGAAAATAGCCAAGTCGGTATTCAAGGAAATCAGCTTAAAAGAAATAGGAATCCTGATGCAGGATGAATACCACGAAGTGAGGTTGACTGGGGTGATGATTTTGGTCTATCTCTATGAAAAACTGAAATTAGATGAAGACCGGAAGAAATTGGTTGACTTTTACTTGGACCATCTTCCGTGTGTGAATAATTGGGATCTGGTGGATAGCTCTTGTCATCATATTTTGGGTCATTATTATTTAAGTCGAGACAAATCACTTTTTTATGAATTGGCAGCGAAAGATCATCTTTGGAGTCAGCGTGTAGCCATGGTGAGCACATACTACTGGATTAAGAGGGATGAGTTTAAGGATGCTTTGGCCTTAGCTGAAAGATTTTTGGATCATCCTCACGACTTGATACACAAAGCCGTTGGATGGATGCTTCGTGAAATAGGGAATAGAAATTATGAAGTTGAATACGAGTTTTTGAAAAAGCACTATCATCAAATGCCTCGAACCGCCTTACGTTATGCGATCGAAAAATTTGATGAGGAGGTAAGACAAGATTTTTTGAAAGGAAGGATTTGAAATTTAGAATCAGAAGTATGAATTCAGAAAGCTGAAATAGTAGTCAGGCAGAGCGTACAGACAGCAGAACGGGATCGAAGCCTATCTCGCCGAAGGCATATCTTTATTATTTTATATTTTAAAAAGATAGCTCTTCGATCAGATATTGAATAAGATAGCTACGCAGATTAAAGAATAGGGAATCTATCTCGAGAATCCTATCTCGCCAAAGGCATATCTTGCCGTAGGCTTACTCTATTCCATCCAACTCACTTAGTTCTAACCAAACCATTTCTAGTTCTTCCAGGTTTGCATCGATCTCTGCAATACGATTGGATTGTTTGATCAATTCTTCATGATCTTCGATTCCTGCAGAGATTTTATCCGTGATGCTTGCTTTCTCTTTTTCAAGTTTAGCGATCGAAGCATTTACCTCCTTGAATTCCTGCTTTTGCTTATAACTTGCCTTTATAGCTGTGGTAGAAGGGTTTTCGACTTTCGTTTCTTCTTGATCCCTTTTTGTCTCGGAAGTCTTGGTACTTGGTACTTGATACTTTGTACTTTGTTCCTTTTCCCATTCCCTGAATTCACTGTAATTTCCTGGGAAGTCCTTAATCTCACCCTCACCCTCGAAAACAAACAAATGCTCTACAAGTCTATCCATGAAATATCGATCGTGAGAAACAATGATCAAGCAGCCCGGGAATGAATCTAAAAATTCCTCTAAGGTATTTAAGGTCATCAAATCCAGATCATTTGTAGGTTCATCTAGAATCAGGAAATTAGGATTCTTGATCAAAACCATCAGCAATTGAAGTCTTCTTCTTTCCCCACCGCTGAGTTTGGCGATTGGAGTATGTTGCTGCTTAGGAGGAAAACCAAACTGAGTCAAAAACTGGGAAACCGTGATGGTTGCTCCTCCTGCTATGTTCACAACTTCTGCTACGTCTTTGACGATGTCTATCAGTCTCTTTTCCTCATCAAAACTGCTTTCTTCCTGTTTGTAGTAGCCAAAAGCAGTAGTCTGGCCAATAGATATTTTTCCAGCATCTGGAGCCAGCTGTCCAGTAATCATATTCAAGAAAGTAGTCTTTCCAGCTCCATTTGGGCCTACAATTCCGATTCTGTCTTTCTTTCTAAAAGTGTATGAGAAGTCATTGACGATAGCTTTATCGCCGAAAGATTTGTGGATCTTTTCAATCTCGATGATCTTTTTCCCAAGACGCTGCGTGGTTACTGTCAATTGGATATCACGCTCCTCACGTTTTTGAGAGGCCTTTTCTTTGGTTTCTTCGAAAGCATCTACACGGTATTTTGCTTTGGTGCTTCTTGCTTTTGGTTGGCGACGGATCCAATCGAGTTCTTTCTTGTAAAGACTTTTTGCTTTCTCTAATTCAATATCCTCAATCTCCATTCGCTCAGCTTTCTTATCCAAGAAATAGCCATAGTTACCCATGTAGCGATGTACTTTACCCTGATCCAGTTCCAAAATCTCATTGGTCACTTTCTCTAAGAAATACCGGTCGTGAGTTACCATAAAAAGGGCCAGGTTGGCCTTTGCCAGATAGTCTTCTAGCCATTCGATGGTTTCCAAATCCAAATGATTGGTGGGTTCATCGAGAAGTAATAAATCGGGTTTTTCCAAAATGGCTTTTGCTAATGCCACCCGCTTACGCTGGCCACCGGAAAGCGTGCCTACCGGGATCTCAGTATTATGAAGCCCTAGTTTTCCCAAGACCTCCTTTACCTGATATTCAAAGTCCCAAGCCTGAAAGGCATCCATTTTTTCAAAAAGTACTGTCATCTTTTCGGAATTATCAATACCCCGCTCTGCTTCTAACATGGCTTTGTGATATTCCTCGATAACATTCAGAACTTCAGAATTACTTTGGTCAAAGATAGTTTGGTAAATGGTCATGTCACCTTCAAAAACCGGGTTTTGATGCACATAGGCTACTTTCACCTGTTGGTTGATTCCAACTTTTCCAGTATCAGGTATTTCCAATCCCATGATTATTTTCATCAAGGTAGATTTGCCGGCTCCATTGATACCGACTAAAGCGATTTTCTGGCCTTGGGAAATGCCAAAAGAGATATTGGAAAAAAGCTTGCGTTCTCCGAAAGCTTTACTGAGGTTTTCGACCGAAAGGTAATTCATGCCGCAAAAGTAAGGAAAAGCAAATGGAGTATAGTTATGACTTCCTAAGTTTCAGTAGAAAGGCTATTTTCAAATTATGAAAACCATCCACGACATCCTCAAACTAGGTGACCCCAGACTTTACGAAGTTTGTGAGCCTGTTTTAGAAACAGATTTGGACCAAGTACCGATTTGGACTCAGCAGCTACACGAGGCCATGGAAGATATTAGAAAAGTCTATGGTTTTGGAAGAGGAATCGCTGCTCCTCAGTTGGGAATTTTGAAACGGATGTTTTACCTGAATCTGGATAAACCCTATGTAATCCTTAATCCAGAACTAAAAAATCAGAGTGAGGAGATGTTTGAGTTGTGGGATGATTGTATGAGTTTCCCTAATCTTTTGGTAAAAGTAAAAAGGCATCAATCATTGACTTTGATCTACAAAGATGAAAATTGGAAGCATCAGGAATGGGAAGTTTCGGGAGCAATTTCAGAATTGATTCAGCATGAATATGATCATCTTAATGGTGTTCTTTGCACTATGAGGGCGATTGATCAGAAAAGTTTCAGCTGGAAGGAATAGCTTATATTCGTTTTTCTCTTAGTGTCCTAGTTCAGGAATTGTCAATACTTTACCAGATTAATTAAAATTTACCCTTCCCCTTCGGGATTTTTTTCTAATTTTGCCCCAATTTGGACGTAAGTAATTTCATCTTTCTATTCCCCTCTTGTAATGCCAAAAGATAGTAGCATAAAGCACATACTCATCATCGGTTCTGGACCAATCGTCATCGGCCAAGCTTGTGAATTTGATTATGCAGGTTCTCAAGCAGCAAGATCCCTTCGTGAAGAAGGTATCACTGTAACGCTGATCAACTCAAACCCTGCCACCATCATGACTGATCCGGTGACAGCAGATAATGTGTATTTGCTTCCACTGGAGAAAAAGTCAATAATCAAGATTCTCAAAGAACATCCGGATATCGACGCAGTACTTCCTACCATGGGGGGGCAGACAGCATTAAACCTAGCGATAGATTGCGAGAATGCTGGTATTTGGAAGAAATTCAATACCAAAATGATCGGTGTAGATATTGATGCGATCGATACTGCCGAGAACAGGGAAAAATTTAAAGCACTGATGGAAAAAATCGGTGTCGGAGTTTGTAAAGGAAAAACAGCTACTTCTTTTCTTCAAGGAAAAGAAATAGCGCAGGAGATAGGTTTTCCCTTAATCATTAGAGCTTCTTATACTCTAGGTGGGGCTGGGGGTTCTTTTGTGGAAACAGCTGAAGAATTTGAAAAGCACCTCAGTGCCGGTCTTCAAGCATCACCAGTTCACGAAGTGTTAATTGAGCAAAGTATTCTAGGGTGGAAGGAATACGAATTGGAAGTCATGCGAGATAATATCGGGAACATGATTGTAATCTGTTCTATCGAAAACTTTGATCCCATGGGAGTTCATACAGGAGACTCTATCACTGTAGCTCCTGCAATGACTCTTCCAGATACGGTGTATCAACGAATGAGAAACTATGCGATATTGATGATGAACAGTATCGGTAATTTTGCCGGAGGTTGTAATGTTCAGTTTTCTGTAAGTCCAGATAACGAAACGATCATTGGTATTGAAATTAATCCTAGAGTATCTCGTTCCTCAGCTTTGGCTTCAAAAGCTACAGGCTACCCTATTGCTAAAGTAGCAGCCAAATTGGCAATCGGATACAATCTGGATGAACTTCCTAACTCTATAACCGGTACAACCTCTGCGTTTTTTGAACCGGCTATCGATTACGTGATCGTGAAAGTACCACGTTGGAACTTTGATAAGTTCAAAGGTTCTGATAGAAGATTGGGTCTTTCTATGAAAGCAGTTGGTGAGGTCATGGGAATTGGAAGAAACTTCCAGGAAGCGCTTCAGAAGGCATGCCAATCGCTTGAAATAAAAAGAAATGGTCTAGGAGCTGATGGTAAAGAATTAAAGGATCAAGAGAAGATCCTGTATTCTTTGGCAAACCCAAGCTGGAATAGATTATTCCATATCTATGATGCATTTAAACTTGGAATATCTTTCAGGACTATTTATGACTTGACGAAAATAGACAAGTGGTTCTTAAGACAAATTGAAGAGCTGATTCATCTCGAAAATGAGATCGACAAATACACGTTAGAAACCATTCCATTTGAAATTATGGAAATGGCTAAAAAACGAGGATATGCTGATCGACAATTGGCTCATTTGTTTGGCTGTCTTGAAAGTGAAGTTTTCAACAAGAGATATGATGAAATGGGTATCAAACGTGTTTATAAGCAAGTTGATACCTGTGCTGCTGAATTTGAAGCTCAAACTCCCTATTACTACTCTACTTTTGGAGAGGAGAATGAATCGATCAAAACTGATCGCAAAAAAGTAGTGGTTCTAGGTTCAGGTCCAAACCGAGTTGGTCAAGGAATCGAATTTGATTATTCCTGTGTTCATGGGGTTTTGGCAGCAAAAGAATGCGGTTATGAAACCATAATGATCAACTGTAACCCGGAGACTGTTTCCACAGACTTTGATATTGCAGATAAGCTATACTTCGAACCGGTATTCTGGGAGCATATATATGAAATCATCCTTCATGAAAAACCAGAGGGAGTTATCGTTCAGTTGGGTGGACAAACTGCGTTGAAACTTGCCGAGAAGCTAGAAAAATACGGTGTCAAAATTATAGGTACTAGTTTTGAAGCATTGGATTTAGCAGAAGACAGAGGTCGTTTCTCAACTTTGTTAAAAGAAAATGATGTTCCTTATCCTGAATTTGGAACTGTTCATAATACGGATGAAGCACTTGAGCTTTGCAAAACCATTGGCTTCCCATTATTAGTAAGACCTTCTTACGTATTGGGTGGACAAGGAATGAAGATTGTGATCAACGAGAAAGAACTAGAAGAACATGTAGTAAATGTCTTGAGGGATATTCCTAATAATGAGATTCTTCTAGATCATTTCCTGGAAGGGGCAATTGAAGCAGAGGCCGATGCGATCTGTGACGGAGAGAATGTATATATCATCGGAATAATGCAGCATATTGAGCCAGCAGGCATTCACTCTGGAGACTCTTATGCCGTACTTCCTCCATACAACTTGGGGGATTTGGTGATCCGTCAGATAGAAACCTATACTGAAAAAATTGCTTTAGCACTGAAAACTGTGGGTCTGATTAATATTCAGTTTGCAATTAAAAATGATAAAGTTTACATTATTGAAGCTAACCCAAGAGCGTCCAGAACCGTTCCATTTATATGTAAGGCTTATCGTGAACCTTATGTAAATTATGCCGTACAGGTGATGCTGGGAGAGAAAAAAGTGACTGACTTTGAATTCAAACCGTATAAAAAGGGTTATGCTATCAAGGAGCCAGTTTTCTCCTTCCATAAATTCCCGAATGTCAACAAAGAATTGGGACCGGAAATGAAGTCTACCGGGGAAGCGATTTATTTCATCGAAGACCTAATGGATGACTATTTCTTGAAAATCTACTCTGAGCGTAACTTGTATTTGAGCAGATAATCCTGATTAAAAAAATTTATAAGTTTTGATAAAATTTCTTGTCATAGTTCTTGGGGTCGGATGGCTATTAGGCCAGCTGATCCGATATTTTCTTCGAACGAAATTGGCAAAATTTGCCCAAAAGGTAAATGAAGCAGCCAAAGAGGAGCAGAGAGCACAAGCTCATGCCTCTAGACCAAAAGGGGATGTGGTGGTGGATTATGTTCCAAAACAGTTTAAAGAGAAAAGACAGAAAGATATAAAAGGCGGCGATTACGTCGACTACGAAGAAGTGAAGGAGTAATCCTTCACTTTTTTGTTTTAAACACAAATTGTACAAAGGTTTCGCAAAGTTCGTAATCCAAAGAGTTATTGAGGATTTGAAATCCCTATGCCAATCACAAGCTTCTTATTCTATCTTAGCAAGCTTACACCAAAAAACTTTAAAACCACTTTGGGTTTTAGTTCCTATTAAAAAGTCCTCTCCACCGTCTTTTAGACCAAGCTTTTTCTTTAGTACTTCAGATCCGCTGGCATAATTTCGTGTGATTACGTTCACTTTTCCCGAAGGAAATAATTTTTTGATTTCAGTCTTCTTTGGCTGAACTTCCCTCATTACCTGAAATACTCTTCCAGGCAATTCCTGAGGAATTTCTGAGGATGTATAAATATGACTATTTGGATCCAACTTGCTGAGGCCAAAACGCTCTCCAAAGGTCTTAAACGCCCCTGCTTTTAAAATCGCTGAAAATGGTTCGATCAAATAATTAGAAACCTCTTCAAACTTAGATTGAATACTTTCTTCCTCCTTTGGATCGAATGAAAAATGGTTTTCTTTCAGGCCAATGTCAATAGCCTCGATAATGAAAGGAGAGTTTGTCTTTTCCTTTTTCCAATGTAAGAGCAATTCTTTTACTTCATTCTTGACAGAAATCACCTGCACTTGTTGGATGTCAGGTATCTCAGAAATTGCTTGAGAAATATCGAGCATGGGCGATACCTTCAGCAAAATCGAGTCAGCTTTGCTCTTCATCATTTCCCAAGAACTGACCACATCAGGCTCGCAATCCTGAAGTTTGTATAGTTTTTGATCCCCCTTTCCTCTTCTGGCTGGATCGGCATAGATCAATTCAAAGTGGAGGTCTGACTGAGATAAATAGGCTAACCCATCACCTGGTACGATTTCGAATTTCCTTGGGGCTAATATCTCTAGGTTATGCTTTGCTATCTCTGCGAGTTCTTGGTGTTGTTCACAATAGATGGCTTTTTCAAAACCTTTGCTGAGGTAGTAACTATCGACACCAAAACCACCAGTAAGGTCAATCATTAGATTTCCTTTTCTGTTTCTTGCTTTGAATTCGGCGGTTTGCTCGGATGAGCTTTGCTCTAAAGAAATAGATGCTGGAAATACCAGTTGAGAATTTGAGGTCCAGGAAGGAAGTTTTTTAGCTGCCTTTTGTCTGGCTGAAATTTGCTGGACTGCCTCCTTTAGATCAAATGAAACTTTTCCTCCATACTTTAAAAGTAAAAGTGCAGGATCTTCCTTTAGATGATCCTGCACAAATATTTGAAAATTGGAACTATGGAAGTGCTCCCAGTTCATTAAACGAGCTTATGTTCCATTAAATACTCAGCAATTTGAACAGCATTGGTTGCAGCACCTTTTCTTAGGTTATCAGCTACGATCCACATGTTCAAGGTGTTTTCCTGAGATTCATCACGTCTTAATCTACCCACAAACACCTCATCCTTTTTATGGGCATTAATTGGCATTGGGTAGATAAAATTTGCAGGATCATCCTGAATGATCACACCGGGAGTCTCGGAAAGAAGTTTTCTTACTTCATCTAAATCAAAATCCTCTTTGAACTCCACATTTACAGCTTCAGAGTGGCCTCCCATGGTTGGGATTCTCACAGTGGTTGCGGTTAACTTGATGGTATCATCTGAGAAAATTTTCTTCGTCTCATTGATCATCTTCATTTCCTCCTTGGTGTAGCCATTAGGTTGAAAGACATCGATATGAGGAAGTACATTCATATCAATTTTATGGGGATAAACCATTTCTGGAGTTTCTCCGGCACGTTCGGCCATCATTTGATCTACTGCAGCTTTTCCTGTACCCGTCACGGATTGGTAGGTTGAAACCACAATTCGCTTGATACCATAGCGCTGACGCAAAGGCTCTAATGCTAAAACCATTTGTATGGTTGAGCAATTAGGGTTCGCGATGATTTTATCTTTTGGAGTTATTTCTTTCGCATTGATTTCAGGAACTACTAATTTCTTGCTTGGGTCCATTCTCCACGCAGAGGAATTATCTACTACAACAGTTCCTACTTCAGCGAATTTAGGAGCCCATTCTAGGGAAGTACCACCTCCTGCGGAGAAAATTGCAATTTCAGGTTTTAAAGAAACAGCCTCAGCAAGCCCAATCACAGTGTACTGTTTACCCTTATACTCGATCTTTTTTCCCACAGATCGCTCAGACGCTACTAATAGAAGTTCATCAAAAGGAAAGTTGTGCTCATCAAGCACTTCTAGGATTTCGGAGCCGACCAAACCGGTAGCTCCTACCACTGCTAATTTCATCAGATTGGTTTTTAATAGGTTGTTTTTGTTTTGGAAGCACAAAAGTAAGGGCTAAGGATTCATTTACAGGATAATATCCTAAAATTTTTATCATTTCAAGATTAAAATTAAATTCAATCACTACTAAAAATTTGGTTTTCATCCTTATATTTAACAATGACTTTTTAATCCATTGATGTGAGATCTTTACTTTTTATAAGGTTTATCTTTTTGTTGACGCTGCCAAACTTCTTTTTGGTTTCCAATACCCTCGTTCATGCGCAGAAACAAAGTTTTGAAGAAGTGTTTGTTACAACAAATTTCCCTAATCAGTTTTTACCTAATTGGTATGGAAATGAGGTAAGAAGTACAAATTCTAGAATATTTCAAGCTAAGGGTTTGGGCTTGAGTCAAACAAATGCCTTGGGTGTACAGCCTATTTCGAGCTTTGATGGAGAAATTATAATAAGGCTAAATCCAGCAAAATTTCTGTCACCCTCAATCCAATTTTGGGCGAAATCTATAAAAAATGGAAGTGGTGATCGAGCTGCATCAGTATATACATCCTGGTCTGATAAACTTGATTCTGAATATTCATCATTAGAAATAGTGGGTTCAGAAGTAGAATTCAAAAATGAGGATCAACAATTCCGTTTGTTTCAGTTATTGATTCCAGAGTCTTTAGAAGGTTCCGATGAGCTCTATTTGAAGTTCGAAATTAAATATGGCTTAGGTTCTGGAACATGTGCCCGCTGGATACTAGATGATTTTGAATTTGGGGATTTTGAAGAAGATTCAGTGCTCCCGAGAATAGTCGATGTAAGAGGATTTGAAGAGAATGAAATTCAAATTCAGTTTTCGGAAAAAGTAGATCCAGTTTTCTCTATCATTCAATTGAATTATAAGCTAAACGGGGTAGAACCGGAATCAGTAGTATTGAATTTGGATTCTATTGCGACCTTGAGTTTTTCAGAGCCATTGAATCATGGAGGAATTCTAAGTCTGGCGGTTTCACAAATCCCAGATTTAGCAGGAAATTTTCTTAAGGATACGCTTGTCTCTTTTGATTTTTTTGATCCAACATTTATTCCTTTGAAAACACTGGTAATTAATGAGATCATGCCAGCTCCAAAAGCAGACCTTGACTTGCCAAATGTAGAATATGTGGAGTTGTTAAATTTGGCAGATTACCCCATTCGAACTAATGGGTTGACTTGGTCTAATTCCAGATCCAAGGTTTTACTTTCAGATATGTGGATTGATCCACAGGAATATCTGCTACTGGTACCGCGAAGTCAAACTGATCAAATGGAAGGTTTTGGAAAAATTATCCCATTGGATTCATGGCCAACACTATTAAACGGAGGAGATCAATTACGATTACAAGATCAAAATGGGATTGATATAGATTTTCTTACTTATTCTTCGGCAAGCTGGAACAATAGCGAATTTGTGAATTCCGGATATAGTCTGGAAGTTACAAACCCTTTTTTAGCCTGTGATCAATCTGGGTTTTTGAAAGTTTCTGTTGATCCATTAAGGGGTACTCCAGGAAGAGAAAATTCGGTCTTTAATTTAAGTCCGGATGAAACCCGACCATTTGTAACTGAACTCTCATTCCTAGATTCAACAACAGTTTTTATCCAGTTTTCAGAACCTATTCAATTTAATTTTGAAAAAAGGAATATCGTTTTTGAGCCCAGTTTGGAAATTGACACATTGTTTCGAGGTACTTCTTCTTCACTAATTATTAGGCTCGAAAAGTTCGCTGAAGAGTCCATTGAGCACCGTGTTTTAATCAAGGAGATCTTCGATTGTTATGGCAATGAACTTGAATTCAAAGAGCATAAACTCATTCTTCCGTCGCTATCAAAAAAAGGAGACGTAATTATCAATGAGCTCCTTTTCAATCCCAAAACCGGAAGGCCAAAATTTGTTGAGCTTTTTAATCACAGTACCAACTATATTGATGTGGGTAAAATGAGTTTAGCCAACTTTGACGATAACGGCAACCCAGATCAAGAAAGGGAAATTAAAAAAGAGGGATATATCTTGCCACCCATTAGCTTTTTGGCAATTACAACGGATACTTTAAAGCTGAAACAAGATTTCCCTAAATCTGATTCACGTAATTTTCTTCAAATGCAATCGCTTCCAAGCTATCCAATATCGGGAGGATCTGTGGTTCTTCTAAATCAAGATAAAGGAGTTTTGGAAGGGGTTTCATATGATGAAGAAATGCATCATCCTTTGTTGAGAGACCCAAAAGGAGTTTCGCTAGAAAGAATATCAACAGAATCTCCTGCAGATTTGAAAATTAATTGGCATTCTTCCTCAGGTTTAGAAGACTATGGAACTCCGGGTAGGAAAAACTCCCAGGTTTTTAACGGGGAATTCGATACCGAAATAATCCATATAAATCCAGAGGTTTTTGATCCTGAGGGAAGTAATGGAAATACCTTCACTACAGTTTCTTATAAACTTAACCAGAGTGGATGGATAGGGACTTTCGAGATTTATGATATTGACGGGCGATTAGTTGAGGTTCTTGATAGGAATTCAGTTTTAGGAAGCTCTGGAATTTACACTTGGTCAGGTACTGATGATTTGGGAGGAAAAGTACGGCCTGGTTATTATATATTGTTAGTAGAACTGTTTGATTTACAAGGGAAAGTAAAAATTCTAAAAAAGACTCTTGTAATTGCGAGCAGATTTTAACTTAATTAAAAATTTTCTGTTAGATAACAGGAAAAATCTATAAATTAAGGGAATAAAGCCCGAAATCATGGAAAATGACTTAATCACACTCGCTCTTCAAGATATTTATATTCGAGACAATAAATCACTCAAGGAGGTCCATCAATATTTATTAATGAAATATAGGATGGATGTTGATCTGCTCGTATTGCAAAGACGACTTGAAAAGATATTAAGTGAAGAAAAAGCTGTTGCATAGCAGCTTTTTTTTTGTTTAAGAACATGATTTTTTGAGCAATTATTTATTCGATAACCGGGCTGATTTTTTAAATACACATGTAAATAACTGAAAATGAGGAATGTCTATGATGGCTGCTAATTTTTTAGAAAAAAGTTTGTTTGATTTCAAGTTCTTCCTTTTTAAATCCCCTTTGTAATTAAGCGAGCTAAATGTATTTTAGGGAACAATTAATAAAAATATACGTCCCAATTATATCATCTAACCAGAGCGCATTATGAGTCAGGAAGGCAAGACAGCTTACTCCCCTGGAGAGCTAAAGGAGTTTGAAGAAATTATACTTCAAAAATTAGCAATAGCAAAAGAGGAATTACATTCATTAAAGGAGAGTTTAAGCAAAAAAAATGATAGTGGGACAGATTTTACGGCCTCCACATCAAAACTTCTCGAAGATGGCGCAGATACCTTAGAGAGGGAAAGCTTGAATCAATTAGCTGCAAGACAGCAGAAATTTATTATTAATCTTGAAAACGCATTGATCCGAATCAAAAACGGAACATATGGTGTTTGTGTGGATACAGGTAAACTGATTTCTAAGGAAAGATTAAAAGCAGTACCCCATACAATGCATTCTATCGAGGCAAAGCTTGCAAAAAAATAATCCTTGGAATTTCTTCACAGGCATATTGAAGCATTGATTTTTTGTGCTCCATCCCCCTTAGGGACGGAAGAGATAGGTAAATGCCTTACAGAAATGTTTGAAGCAGAAGTTCCGAAAGAACATATTCAAAAAGCAATAGAGGAATTAAAGGAGAAATACGACTCTGATGATTTCTCTTTTGCTTTGGAAAATCTTGGAGGGGGATTTCAATTTCTTACAAAACCTGCCTACCAAACCAGTATCAGCATACTGCTTAAACAACAATCCCAAAAAAGGCTTTCAACGGCACAATTGGAAACACTTTCTATTATTGCCTATAAACAGCCAGTAACCAAAGGGGATATAGAACAAATAAGAGGGGTTAACTCAGACTATTCTGTTCAAAAGCTTTTGGATAAAGAACTGGTTGAAGTAAAAGGAAAGTCAGATGGGATAGGTAGGCCTTTACTTTTTGGTACCTCTAGTAAATTTATGGAGTATTTCGGTATTAATTCAATTCAGGATTTACCCCAACCGAAAGATTTCTCACAACCTGATGATAACCAGATTGGGGAAGAACGGGAATAATCAGGCAGGAATAACCTTCGCCATCAAAGCGATTAGAAATTTTTTTCCTGATTTAACCTCCACACAAATAACCCGAGTTCTTCTAGTTTCTGCCTTTTCAAATTTCCTTCCGGAAATAATGAAATGGTTACCAGGCTTCAGATCAGAAAGAAAGACCTGATTTTCCGCCTTATTATTTAAATCGTATTTACTCATTTCTTTCATCAAAAAAAGATCCGCAGCCGAGCTCGCCTTTGGGCTTCGCATATGATTCTTGAGAGGGATTAAGATATCCGTTGGGAAAAAGTCCTCTTTTAAAAAAGGGTACATCAGCTTTTGAAAGGTAGATTTCCATTCCTTTCCATGCGGGTTAATAGAGTATCCAAATTTTTGAAAAGCATGTAAATGGGCTACTTCATGAATGAGTGTTAAAAGAAACTGGTACGGGTTGAGATCTGAGTTTAATGTAATAGTCTGAAACTTTTGATCTTTTCGATATCTGAAATCTCCTAATTTGGTTTTTCTACTGGATGTAACTTTAAAATGAAAAGGTTGATCTTTCCAGATAGAAATGCAATAAGGAATTGCTGCAGAAGGAAGGTGTTTGGAGAATAATACTTCCAAATGAGAGACAACAAGCATGCTGAAAAGTACAAAAAAAAGAGTCCCGAAAATTCCGGGACTCGATCTTTTTGAGAAGTGGGTTAATTATTTAACCTCTTCAACTGTTTCTTCGATAATGATAACATCAGTAGAGTCAGAAGTAGAGTCTTCGATGATAACTTCTTCCTCAACAGTTTCAACTGTTTCAGTTACCTCTACCGTCTCTTCTTTAACTTCTTTGTTACCGCAAGAAGTAGCGAACATTACGCTAGAGATTGCGAAAATTGCAAATACCTTTTTCATTTGTTGTGATTTTCTTAATTATACCGCAAATGTATTATTACTTTTTGAATTTAAGCAAGTAACCGTTTAAATATTTTTTATTTGTTTTTATAAATAATTTTTACTGGCACTCCGTCGAAATCAAAGTTCTCTCTAAGTCTGTTTTCAAGGTATCTAGTATAGGGAGATTTGATGTATTGTGGTAGGTTACAGAAGAATGCAAAAACAGGGTTTTTCGTTGGTAACTGAGTCACATATTTGATTTTAATATACTTTCCTTTCCATGCAGGAGGGGGATATTTTTCAATTTCAGGAAGTAGAACATCATTAAGTTTAGAAGTCTGAACTTTTCGGGTTTTATTCTCATAAACTTTTACTGCTAATTCAATCGCTTGGAAAATTCGTTGTTTCTCTGTGACGGATGTAAAAATAATTGGGATCCACTTATTTTCACCCAATCTCTCGAGCATATCTTCCTTTACCTTGTTCATAGTCTTGTGGTCTTTCTCTATCAAATCCCACTTATTGACCATAATCATAATCCCTTTGTTGTTTTTAATTCCAAGGCTAATCAAATTCATATCTTGAGCCTCTAAGCCCCTAGTAGCATCTACCATGACGATGATCACGTCAGATTCTTCAAGAGTTCTTAAGGATCGCATCACTGAATAAAACTCAACATCTTCAGTGACCTTGGCTTTCTTTCTAATACCTGCGGTATCTGTAATGATGAAATCCTGACCGAATAGCTTGTATCTCGTATGGATTGCATCACGGGTTGTTCCAGCCTCATTAGTTACGATTGATCTTTCTTTTCCTAAAAGTGCATTTAAAAAGGATGATTTTCCCACGTTTGGTCTTCCAAGAATAGAAATCTTAGGAATTCCTGCATCTGGATCATCGTCACCATCTTCTTCAAAATGACTCACAACACTATCCAAGAGATCTCCTGTACCGCTTCCGCTAGCTGCTGCTATTGGGAATACTTCAAAATCACTAATTCCAAGCGAGTAGAATTCAGCAGACATAAAACTTTGCTCTTGATTATCAGCTTTATTTGCAACAATATAAATCGGTTTCTCAGATCCTCTAAGTTCATTAGCAAACTCCATATCTAGATCTATTAACCCGTCATGGCAATCCACTACAAATAAAATTACATCAGCTTCTTCTACCGCTAATTTTACCTGCTTCCGGATTTCTGCTTCATAAATATCTTCTGAGCCGGTCACATAACCACCTGTATCAATGACTGAGAAAAACTTGCCTATCCACTGAGCATGGCCATAATGACGATCTCGGGTCACTCCACTCATGTTGTCCTCGATCGCTTTTCTCTCCTCTACCAGCCTATTAAATAATGTAGATTTGCCAACATTTGGTCTTCCTACAATTGCTACAATATTTGCCATAATCAAGTTGGGTCGTACCCAAATTTTTTCAGTTTCGATTTATTTTTTCTCCAGTCAGACTCCACTTTGACGAAGGTTTCCAGAAATACCTGCTTACCAAAGAATTTTTCCAATTCTTCTCTTGCCTCTATTCCTACTTTTTTAATTGCTTTACCCTTATCACCAATGATAATTCCTTTTTGGCTATCTCGTTCTACGTAAATAGTAGCTCGGATTCGGATTATTTTATTTTTAACATAAAACTCCTCAATGTTAACTTCAGAGCTATAAGGGATTTCTTTCTTGTAATTGTTAAAGATTTTCTCTCTGATAATCTCGGAGGCAAAGAACCGTTCGGAGCGATCGGTTAGTTCCTCTTTATCATAAAATGCTGGATGTTCTGGAAGCCTATCCAAGATTTCCTGCAAGATTTTATCAGTGTTAAATTTCTCGCCGGCAGAAATTGGGATGACTACGGAAGCTTTTACTCTTGAAGTCCAATATTCTGTAACCGTTTCTAATTGTCCTTCTTTTGCAAGGTCAATTTTATTGATTACTAAGATTACTGGGATTCCAGAATTATTAATTTTTGTGATGATTTCCTCAATTTCCTCATCCGTTTCATAAAGGTCAGTAACAAATAAAATCACATCAGCATCTTCTAATGAGATATTGACAAAACTCATCATGTTTTTATGAAGCTCATACTGAGGCTTCAGCATTCCGGGAGTATCAGAAAATACGATCTGATAATTTTCAGAATTTGTCAGGCCTAGAATTCGGTGTCTCGTGGTCTGTGCTTTTGAGGTGATAATCGAAAGGCGCTCACCAACAAGGATATTCATCAAAGTGGATTTTCCTACATTTGGTTTACCGATGATGTTTACAAATCCCGCTTGGTGTTTGGCTTGAGTCATATTGAGAAATTTTTCACAAAGGTACTTGATTTTTAGACAAATCAGGAGCTTCAGGAAGTTCTACAAAATAAAATTTGGTGTTTTTAAATTGATTGAGCAGAGTTTCCTGAATTTGTTGAACTGATTGTCCATGAGTGAGTTGTTGGATGAAAAGAATTTTTAGCAAAAAAATGTGATGCCTCATCTAAAATATTTTTGTGTATCATGTTTTGTATTTGAAATTTAAACCACTACTTTTGTATCACAATTCGCCACAAGAGCAGATTTAACAAAGAAATAAAAAGCTAAAAGCTTTAAAAATATATCGCGGGATGGAGCAGTTGGTAGCTCGTCGGGCTCATAACCCGAAGGTCACAGGTTCGAGTCCTGTTCCCGCTACTACAAGGACACTAGAAATAGTGTCTTTTTTTTGTTTTTAGGATTTCTGATGCAAGTTGTACGTTTAAATCAAATTCTATTGAATCAAATTGTTCCTTTTTTAAAGTTGTTTTCTACTGCTTTCCCAATTGATTCAAAATTTCACTTTTGAAAATTGAGATTAAGTTGATTTTAATTTGCCTAAAGAATTTTGCTGGCTAAAGAAATGAGAAAGTGTCGTCTTAAATATCTAAGATGTAGGATTTTTTAGGTTAAATCTTAAATTTGATTTTGGCTAATTTTACCATGGTTCTATAAACTCGAGATAAACAAATCAATTTATGAAACAATACATAATCTCATTTTTCAAAGGCTTGGTATTTAGCTGCCTTTTGTTTTCTTCAGGGATTGCCCAAGTTGATTTTAAGCCATTATTTGACCGAAATTCGGATCTCTTGCTTGTGCAAATGGATTGTAAAACAGATGTAGACGACGTCCATACTGCAGCAGCTCTCTATTTGTTAATGGATCATCCCGATTTTAAAGGCATCCAATTTCTTCCTGTCGTAGGGACCTATGGGATTCAGGAGGGCCTTTATGTTCCGCCAAACGAACTAATGACTCTCGCTTTTGGGAAAAAATGGGTAGATGCTGACACTGACAGGGCAAAAGCATTGGTACAAGTTTCAAAAAGAGCGAAGAACACTTTAAAATCTGGAGGGGATGTTTGGATTGCAGAGGCAGGACAATCCGATTTTTCAGCTTTGTTGATTCGAAATCTTCAAGACAACCTACCTGGGGTAAAACTTTCTGATCGTGTCCACATTGTTCAGCATAGTGATTGGAACGAGGAAGTAACTTCTGAAGAAAGTCTGGCATTTGTCAAATCTACCATAGACTACCACAAAATTCCCGATGGCAATGCGGTAGGCAATGGTACCCCAGGATTCAGAACTCCTGGTTATGACCAATGGAAAGAAGAAATTAGTAATCCAAAACAAAAGGAAGTCTGGCAACTCGCTGTTCAAATAGGTTTACGATATAATGGGGTGCACGGCCGGTATAACAATGCTGCTGTCGCTGAAAATGGCCTGGACTTCTCGGATCTGAGTGAGGTATGTTACATTTTGGGCTTGGGAGAAATCAAGGATACGTCAGAATTTTTTCAGCGATTTGCACAGTAACATGCGTTATTGCTTGGGGATTTTGTTGGTCTAGATCAAAAATTTCAAAATCAGTTTGAGTAAGTACTTGAGCCAATTTTTTAAGGGGTTTTGTAAAGAAATCTAGATATTCCCAACGAATGCGATGTTTTTAGTGGGCTTTTATTCATCGGTTGGAAACTCCGTGAGAGCTTTTAAAAATCCGAATTCAATTAGCTCAAAACCAAAATCCAACTATTCGCTCAATGGTCCAAAAAGCAGCGATTGATCCTAATGTATAGGCTGGAATTTGTTTTACCGCAAGCGACCAGTCTTTTTTTATTGCTAATAAACTCATCGCTCCACTGGCAACAATAACAAAAATAATCTGTCCCAGCTCGACTCCGATATTAAAGAATGCTAAAGCTAGAGGAATTTCAGTTTGCGGTAAACCGATATCAGAAAGAGCTCCAGCAAATCCAAAACCATGAAGAAGGCCAAATGAGAATGCTACCAGCCATGGTTTTTTACTGGTAAGAGTTGGTGTTCCCCTTTCAAGCTTGATAATTTCCATGGCCAAGAACACAATGCTCAAAGCAATAACAGCTTCTACTGGAGGTCCGGGTAAGTTAGCTATTCCCAATACTGAAAAACTGAGAGTAATACTATGTGCTATAGTGAAAGCAGTAACTGTTTTTAAAAGTTTTTTGAAGCCGACAGAAATAATCAATAAGGCCAATACAAACAACAAATGGTCAAAGCCAAATAAAATATGCTCAATCCCTAAAATTGAATAGGTTTTCACCACACCCCATTTACTTGTCTTTCCCGGCAAAAGTATTTGTGGTTGATCTGGCTTAAGCATTAAGGTGATTTTTTCACCGTTTAGGTATTCTATATTCACCAATACATCGACCATCGTCTTTTCTAGATTGTTGATGGTCAATTGGGAACCCGGTAATCGACTTGAACCTTCCAGATTGAAATGAAAGACAAGGGCATCTGTAGACATCGTTCTTTCAGAAGCTTCCGTCAAAGTGAAATTTTCAGAAAAAATAGGCTGGAGGCTAATGACCATATCTCCTTTGCGAGGAACTTTCCAGAGTACCTGGTACGAATTTTCAGAGATTTGTTTGATCTGAAGATAGGCTGGACGAATTTCATGAGCCCAAGAATCAGTTGAAAAGCCAAGGATGAAAAACAAGAGACCTATGAATAAGTATCTTTTCATTCCGTGACTTTTAGTAGTGAGGAAAGTTTTCCTATTTGATCTTCATCCAATGATTCAGAATTAATGACGATCTCATAATTCTTTTTTATTTCCTGGTATATAACCTCTTTACTTTTTTGTTCCATATCATACTCAAAATCTCGCTGCACTTCATCTCTGATCTCAGCTAATTCAGGTAGATAGCCTTCTGTTTTATCAGTGATAAATAGAAGATGTTCTCCATACCCAGAAAGAATGGGTCCTACCCATTGGTTGATAGGAAGCTCATTCATGGAAGAGTGAAACTCAATGCCTAGTTCTCGATCTACTTTTTGTTTCGAAGCCTCATCAAACTTGGTTGGTATTTGTGTAATATCACCCTTTTTCAAAAGTGCCTCTAAATTAGATGGGTCGGCATCCCGAAGCAGGCTTTGGGAAAAATCTTTGGGATTGTCATGGTTTGAAGAAGTAAAGGTGAGTAGGTGGAAAGAATACTTTGGGGGAGAAAAGAATTTCTCAGGATGTTCTTCCAAGTATTTTTGTAAAGCCTCGTCTGTTGCTGGTGCAATTAATTTGGTGAGATCGCTGGCCATAAACTCCATCTTTTGTGATAGCCTGCGCTTTACTATTTCATCATTATGATCAAGATTCATGCGGAGTGCCTCCCGGTATAGAATCTCTTGTTCCACATAATCAGATATCAGACCTTCCAGTTCCTCATAAGTTGGCTTTCGTTTCCACTGCAACTCCCAAAGAGCGCTGATATGTGTAAGAGTTTCATCGTTCAAGACGATTTGATCATCACCGGATCTCTCTCCAGCGTCTGTGATATCATAAACAAAAAAAATCACCGCCCCCAGAATAATAAAATGCAGGAGCGGTTCTTTTAACCAATTACTCATATGTTTACTGTTGACTTGAATTGTACCAGATAGGGGAGCTATAGACTCTTTCTTGAATAGTAGCGGGATGCCCTGTCTCTTTTACATCTATGCCAAGGTAAATTGCATCAAGCAAGGAATATCTAGGAGTTGGGATTTCTAATACCCTGACATAATAAAAAGCATTTTGATCTGAGTTGAAATCTGGATCAGTCCAAAATACTTTTAATTCCGGATCTCCAATGCTATTGGTGTATTTGCCTGTTTCAAGGTCAACGGTATTTCCCACTTTAACTTTTCCATCTGTTCGGTCATCAGATAAAGCTACATCATATACTTTCTCTTCCGAGGTTCCATCCGCTTTAACCCATCCTTTGATTACCTGAACTCGGTCCAAATTGGCCCCATCTGGGTCTTTGATTGCTGAAATCAAAAAACCAGGAGCTTTTTGGGAGCTAGCCAGATCACCTCCCATTGGGACACCTTTTTCATATCCATTTTTCACCATTTCACCAGTCAGATCAGCTTCGTTAAAATTATATCCTCCAAATACTCGTAATGTAATTCTTGGGCCGGTTGTGGCATATACTTCTTTACGCTGGAATGCATCAACTAGGCTTTGACGGGAATTGCTTTCAGCCCAGACACCTACCCAGCCTGCAGCACCCATATCCCAACCTTTGGAAGAACCAATTCCTGTAGGGTGAGGTCGTTTCTCAGGGGTAGCATCGTGCTGACCTTTTCCGGCAAAATTGGTTTCCTCTATTGCTGATAATCCTGTATGTGAATCAGTACTTCCGACAAACCCAACTTTATAAGGATTGGTGCCTATTTTTTTCTCTAGTTCCAACCCGCGTTTTAATCCTGATCGAACATAATCTGCTCTAGTAGGGGCGGGCCTATCTCCATCAGGAGTTAGAGCAAAGTCATATGTTTCAAAGTTTGCAAATTCATCATTGGGAGATAATACCGGATGAGTCTCTGAATCTCCTTTGATTTGAGTAATCTCCACTGATCTTTCCCATTTCATTCGTTTTTCTGCATAGTCTTTGTCAATCGGCTCACCATTCAATCTGGTTTCCGCAAACATCAACCCCAAACTAATATTCGGGTTGTGTGGAATGGCAACAAATTCAGCTCCTGTCTGTTGACTTGTAGCTTCAAGCCAAGTCCAAAGGTCTTCTGGATCATCACTTTCAAGTGAACTGTAAGGGATAAATTGTTTAGCTACGTCACCTCCTTGGGGCATAAAAACAACTCTGTGCAAATTGGCGCCCCGGTTATTGGAAGTCCATTCCCAGCCGATCAGTGTAGTGAATTTTCCAGGGTCGTTATATTTCTCAGCTGTTTCGATATATCTTGTCCAAGCTTCTTTGACCTTTGCTCCTCCAAAATCCTGAACCAGATCTTTCGCACCCAGGTTGGCCTCATTGGGTTGATCGAATGCAGCATAATTGAGGATATCGTATATTTTTTGCAATCCAGCTTCATCATTTTTGTCAGGTGCTATTTCCAAAAATGTTTGGCCCGTTTTTGTGTCCGTTATCCCAGGTGTATTCGAGTACATCAATGGAATAGAACCCAATAGTTCGGCATGGTCTGCAACTACCAAAAAATCCAATGGTTTGGTCAGTTTCCAAGGTTGGCCAGTTGTCGGACTTTCCACTTCTTCTCCCCGTGCAAAACGATAGGCAATCTCCGGTGTTGAGTTAGGGGTACCAAAAAGAAAAACATCAAAGGAGTTTCCGGTATGGTTATGAGTGTCACCCCAATAAACATCTTTTAGTGGGTTCTCTGATATCGCATCTTCTTTTGATGAAGGAGAACCTTCAGTTTCAGCACCTGTACTTTTGGGGTTATTGGTACAACTAAAAAATGATAAAAATGAAATAGCATAGAGTGTAAATATGATCTTTTTCATTAGCCTATAAGATTAATGTTTAAACTAAAGTTATGAATTTTTTTTCCTTTCAACTTCATAGTCATTACCAAATGATTTGCTTTTTATATTCTTAAGCTGAAATCTGGATGCTCTCTATTTCCAAAATTCCATCTAGATGAAAATTTCTGGAAAGGCCCAAACCTTAGAAAGTAGACTTATCTATCTTTTGTTGAGATTGGATTAAATTTTCCACTTTTGAATTGACCTTATAGATCCTTCAACGCATACCTTACATAAGCGAATTTTGTCCCCTCAGGATTCCAGGAGGGGACATTGATAGTTCCTTGTCCACCATAAAATTCTTCAGTCAAATCCTTTACATCTTTAGTCTCCAGATCAAGTAAGCGTAGCTTTACCTGTCTCCCAAAAGGATGTCCTTCTTTCTGGTCTTCGATATACGTGATGATAGTAGCTACTTTATTATTTGGAGAGATATGGGCAAACCAGTTAGAATGATTATCAAAAGTCATCTGTTCCGGATTAGAGCCGTCAGGTTTCATCCTCCAAATCTGCATCATTCCTGATCGATAAGAATTGAAATAAATATAGTTGCCGTCAGGAGAATATTCAGGTCCATCGTCTAAGCCTTCTTCTGCAGTCAATCTAATTTCTTCCCCTCCATTCACATCCATTTTATATATATCGAAGTTTTCATTTCTTGGCGCGCAATAAACGATGTCTTTTCCGTCTGGCGAAACTCCATGCCAGTAAGAGGGGGAAAGTGGTGTGATCAGGGTAGGGTTTCCGCCCTCGGATCCAACTTTATAAATATAGGATCCTCCTCTCTGTAGGTCTGGTTTACCGCTGGAGATAAATAACGTTTTTCCATCAAAAGAATACCCGTGATCATTGTTCGCTTTTTGGATGTTGCCGGTATTTAAAGTTCCTAGATTTTTTCCATCCAAGCCTATTTTTTCCAGTTTTCCCTTGCTGTTTATTAGTAGGAAGGTTCCGTCAGGAGACCAGTTGGGTGCTTCAAAATGACGATCTTCCTTTAAAATTAATTTAGATTTTGCGGATTTTATATCATATATGTAAAGTGAGCTGATGACTTGTTTGCCTTCTGGGACTTGGGCAAGTATGACATTACTTATACAGAAAAAAACTAAGAATAATCTTTTCATGGAATTGCAGAATTTCGGGTTTTTGGAAGACTTTTTCCAATACCCTTTCAAGATATTAAATGATTTTTTGTTCCAAAAAAGAATAATTTGAAAATAAACCGAATATTAAAATACTTCGTAAGTACATCTTAAGGAAATCTTAATAATCGTTGAAGGATTATATAAATGAAATTTCTTGAACTTGTAATCGTTTAACCATTCAAACCACTATTATGGAAGATAAAATTTCAAGAAATGAATTCTTAAAATCATTGGGATTCAAAGGTGCTTCTTTGCTAGCTATTTATTGTGGGGCTTCTACTTTAACCTCTTGTATCAATGAAGCAGGTGATCCTTCTGGAGGTGTCGGAATAGATTTTACACTAGATTTAACGGAACCTGCGAATGCTCCCTTAAATACGGTTGGGAATTATCTGATCGTAAATAAAGTGGTGATAGCAAGAGTTTCACAAGATGTATTTGCAGCTGTAACTCAGGTTTGTTCCCATGAAAATAAATCTAAAGTAATCTACCAAGGTTCAGGTTTCTATTGCACGGAGCATGGCGCAAAATATACCTTAGAGGGAGTTGGCCTTAATTCCGAAGGAAGAAAAGGAATAAAAGCCTATAATACTGAGTTTACAGGTACATCTCTGAGGATTTATGCCTAATTTTTAGTTCAATTTACTTTTATTAAGCCATGCTAAGACACAGCCTTTTGAGTTTTGCGTTAGTGATGATTATAACATCCGTTTCGGCCCAAGATGATCTGTTGAATATGCTCAACGAGGATCTTTCCAAAGAAACGGTTTATACACAAGCTACCTTCAAAGCCACCCGATTAATCAATGGACAAACCATAGAAACAATTTCCAAGAAGCATCTGAATTTTTGGATTTCTCACCGTTTTGGGTCAGTGAATAGTGGTTTTCTTTCCAACTTTTTTGGATTGGATGAGGCTAGGATTCGATTGGGTCTGGAGTATGGACTGACAGATCAATGGCTAATAGGAGTGGGTAGAAGTTCGGAGGAAAAAACATACGATTTCTACTCCAAATACAAGTTATTAAGGCAATCCAATGTTTTCCCATTTACTTTAACAGCTTATGGAAGCTTAGCTGTAAATACCATGCCAACGGGCTATGTGATGAATTCCGGAAGTGAAATGAAATTTTATAATAACAAGGAGCGGCTCACCTATACCACTCAGGCATTAATCGCCAGGAAGTTTAATGAGAAATTTTCGTTTCAATTAATGCCCACTTTTATACATATCAATAAAGTTGAAAACACCCTTTTCGACAATAATCTTTTTTCTCTGGGAATGGGAGGAAGGTATAAGATAAGTTCAAGAGTTACCTTTTCGGTAGAATACTATTACAATTTTGTAGATAGGGATCCCTATCAAGCTGAAACTGGCGTTCCCTACCCCTATCATAATTCGCTATCTCTTGGTTTTGATATCGATACTGGAGGGCATGTGTTTCAGCTGCACTTTACCAATGCACGAGGAATGATCGAAAGACATTTTATTGCGTTAAATACAGGAACCTGGGAAAATGCAGACATTTTCTATGGGTTTAATATCGCTCGGACCTTCAGCTTTGATAGAGGTCGATGATCATAAAATTATGAAAATGAAAAAAATTAATCTGGTTCTGATATTCTGTTTTGCCTGTTTTCTAACGAATGCGCAAACGCTATATTCTACAAATAATGGACAGGTTTCATTTTATTCCGATGCTCCTTTGGAAGATATTCAAGCAGTCAATAAGACTGTCGCCTCAATCATCAATGCCGATAATAATGAGATTGCTGTACAAATGAGAATCACTGATTTTGATTTTCCCAATAAATTGATGCAGGAACATTTCAACGAGAATTATCTGGAAAGTGAGAAATATCCGACTGGCGTATTCAAAGGGAAGTTCAAAGAGGCATTAGACCTTAAAACGGTGGGGACTTATAAGGCTACTGCCGAAGGAACAATGACCATTCATGGCGTTACAAAATCAGTAAGTATTCCAGGTACGATTGTGTCCAATGGAAATCAGCTGAAACTTGATTTTAAATTCCCTATTAAATTAGAGGATTACAAAATTGACATCCCAACAATTGTTTTTAATAAGATCGCAGAAGTGGTGGACGTGACCGGGTCTATGACTTTGATAAAGAAATAGAAATTAAACTCATTCAGTTTTGAGTTAATCTTCTGAAAAACAATCTTCCCTGATATTTTGATGATTTGTTAGATCAAAATAAACTTCTTTTCTTTTTCATTCCATCAATTGAAAATTTACCCGGACCCATTACCACTATAGCCACAAAGAGTATAAAGAATAATAGTGGCTTTTCTTTGGTGCCGAAAGGATCGTCAGCATGAGCATAAAAGGCTGCAGTGAGCATTGTGATCATCAATGGAATTGTAGCAAGCCTCGTTTTGAATCCGATCATGACCAAAGCCGCACAGATAACCTCAGCAAATGTTGCTAAGGTTAAAGAAATTTCTGGGCCAAGACCGAAAGGATCGGAAAACCTTACCGGACCTTCCCCAAAAAGCCTACCTATTTTGGGTATTCCATGGGTTAGTATCATGGCTCCTGCAGCAAGACGTATGAACAGTTTTCCTATATTTTTTATAATTGGGTTACTCATAATGTTAAACTTTTTTCTAATGAAGATTTAAAATAAAAATATTCAAGGATTATAGAATTGGATTTACAATAACTGCAATATTTCTTAACAATCGGTAGTGAAATTGAAGATGGGGAGATTCAAGGATTCTTCATGAATTCCCATTTTTAAATATCAAGCGGCTATTTTCCTCAAGTTGGGGTAAAATAATGCTTCTTATGAATAGTTGACCTCTCTTGGTGAAAGGTTTTCCCCTGACAGCATGTCACCTCATTAAACGATTTGATATTAAAATTGTACTTTAAAAAGAAATAATTTTTAATTATTCTAATAGACGAGTTCTTATTGTAAAAATGCCCTTTTCGGTACGAAGGTTGTTCTATTTCTAGGGTTAAAAATAATATCTAACATACTTTATCCAGTTATAAACCTTTATCTATTCAAATCCAAGTATGATTGGATCCGGAAATGAGCTTTCAAACGGAAAATTCATTTCAGGAAAAAATCAATTTAATGTAAAAAAAGTAAAAATGTCCAAGCAAAGAATTCTCATTAAGTATGGTGGGAATGCGATGGTAAATCCTGAATTACAGCATGAGATTGCGAAGCAAATTTTTAAACTACAACAAGCGGGATTTGAAGTCATCATGGTTCATGGTGGCGGCCCCTTCATCAATAAAGCGCTAGAGAAAGCATCCATAAAATCCCAGTTTGTGGATGGGCTGAGAGTTACCGAGGTACCAGCTTTCATAGAAATTCAAAAAGCTCTTATCGGAGAGGTGAATGCTAATTTTATTTCGACCTTAAACTTTAACAAAGTCAAAGCGATAGGATTGTCCGGGAAGGACGCAGGAATGGTAAAAGCTAAAAAATACAATCATTTTAATGCAAATGGCGATCTGGTAAATTTAGGTTTGGTAGGTGAGATTATCGAAATAGAAGAGACCTTGATCAATACACTTTGCAAATCTGGTTTTGTCCCAGTTGTGGCGTGTATAGCTGATGGACCTGATGGAGAGAGTTACAATATCAATGCAGATACGTTCGCAGGCAAGCTCGCTGCCGCTATTCATGCAGATCAATTCATCGTGCTGACAGATGTAGATGGATTATTTTTAAAATACCCTGATCCCAATTCTATCATTCATGAATTAAACGAAGAGGAAGTACAAAAGCATATGGGAAGTACGATCCAAGGCGGCATGATCCCAAAAATTCAATCTTGTGTAGCGGCTTTAAAAGAAGGAGTCGGTAAATCCATTATTCTGAATGGAACAAAGCCGGATCAAATCACAAGTTATGCTATAGATGAACAACGTATCGGAACTACTTTGACACTTAAATAGACTATGAATAATCTAGATTTATATAACCAAGACAAGGAAAATTATTTACCAACTTTCAATCGCTTTCCCTTAGCATTTATTAAAGGAAAAGGAAGTCGTCTTTGGGACGCAAATGGAAAAGAATACATCGATCTACTGGCAGGTATTGCGGTCAATAACGTAGGTCATTGTCATCCAAAAGTGGTAGAGGCCATCCAAAAGCAGGCGGCTGAATTGATGCATATCTCTAACTTTTTTGTCAGCCCTCAGCAAGTGGCTCTCAGTGAATTACTTGTGAAGATTTCAGGTCTTGATCGGGTATTTTTGACCAATAGTGGTGCTGAATCAGTTGAAGGAGCAATAAAGATTGCGAGAAGATATGCTCACAAGCATGGAAGAGGTGGAAAAATCATTTCCATGCAAAACTCATTTCATGGAAGAACGCTAGCAACCATTGCCACAGGTCAAGAAAAATATCAGCAAGGATTCGGACCTATCCCCACAGGATTTACTCAAGTACCTTTCAATGACTTAAAGGCAGTAAAAGCTGCAATTGATGAGACGACCGCAGCGGTGATTTTAGAGCCAATCCAAGGAGAAGGAGGAGTGATTCCTGCGGAAAAAGGATATTTGGAGGATCTCAGAAAAGTCTGTGACGAAAAAGGGGTTTTATTGATTTTTGATGAGATTCAATGCGGAATAGGAAGGACAGGTAATTGGTTTGCTAAAGACCATTTTGGCGTTCAACCTGATATTATGACCTTGGCAAAAGGCCTTGGTGGAGGGGCACCCATCGGTGCAATTCTGTGCAATGAGAAAGTTGCCGGAGCGATTGAGTTTGGAGATCATGGAACTACCTTTGGAGGGAATCCACTGGTTGCAGCTTCTGCAATCGCTACTATCGAGGTGATCAATGAAGAGAAACTTTGTAAAAAAGCAACAGAAACAGGTGAATGGCTCAGAGGGAAATTAGAAGAGCTTATTGAAAGACACGATGAATTGGAGTCAGTGAGAGGATTGGGCTTAATGCTTGGTGTAAAAATGAAATCTCCCGGAGCACCCCTGGTTAAACGATTACTTGAGGAAGGAATTATTGCCAATGCTACTGCGGTAAATATTTTAAGATTGGTTCCTGCATTGAATATTCACAAGGAAGAACTTCAGGTCTTCCTGGATAAGCTTGATGAAATTTTAGAAGAAACTTCAATCACAGCCTAATATGAGTAATCATCAAATAAAAGTAGCTATTGTAGGTGCTTCAGGGTTTACGGGCTCTGAATTGGCAAGATTATTACTAAATCATCCTCAGGTGATGATTTCTATGATTACGTCGGAGTCTCATGTTGGAAAACCCTTCTCAGATTTGCATCCGCAGTTTCTGAATAGACTTGATATTCCTTTAGTTTCAGCAGATCAAGTGGATAAAGAATACTTGGATGTCATCTTCTTAGCGCTTCCTCACGGGGTTTCAATGGATTTTGTGGCTAAATGGAAAGAATCTGGAGCAAAAATTATTGACTTGTCAGGTGATTTTAGGCTTTCATCAAAAGAAGTATATGAGGAATGGTACCAAAAAAAACATAGTTATCCAGAAGGATTTGAATCGAGTGTATATGGTTTACCGGAATTATTTGCGAAAAAAATAAGTGACGCAAATCTTGTTGCTAACCCTGGCTGTTATCCAACTGCTTCAATTCTTAGTTTAGCACCATTGTTCGCGCACAAGTTGATTGAAGAAAATTCGGTCATAATTGATGCAAAATCCGGGTTGACTGGCGCTGGAATAAAGGCCAATGCAACGACTCATTTTTCTAATGTCAATGAGAATTTTAAGGCTTACGGAATTGCAGGTCACCGCCATACGATAGAAATCGAGGAGCAATTAGGCCGTTTGTCTGGAAATATGATTATGGTACAATTTACTCCTCATCTTTTACCTGTAGATCGCGGGATTTTGGTGACTGCTTATGCAAAGGTCAAGGGCAAAATGAATCAAGAAAAACTCACGGAATTATACCGAGATTTTTATAAAGACAAACCCTTTGTAAGACTTCGAAACCTTGCGCCCGGAATTAAGGACGTAAGGGGAAGCCACTTTTGTGATGTTTTTCCGGTTTGGGACGAGAGGACTGAAAGAGTTATCGCAATTTCTGCAATAGATAATTTACTCAAAGGAGCAGCTAGTCAGGCAGTTCACAATATGAATTTGATGTTTGATTTCCCTGAGGATACAGGGTTGAATCAACTACCACTAAAACCTTAACGGGAATAAAAATGATTCAAAATATAACAAATGTAAGAGGGATTAAATGTTGGGGAGCACACACAGGAGTTAAGTCCATGAAGCGTGACTTGGCTATTATTTACTCCGAAGTACCAGCTGCGGCTGCGGGAACATTGACTCAGAATAAAGTAAGAGCAGAGCCGATCAAGATCACGGAAAAAAATCTTAAGAATAATAAGGCTCAAGTGATTATCTGTAATGCCGGAAATGCCAATGCCTGTACAGGTGACCAAGGAAGAGAAGGAGCAGAGGCGATGGTCAAAACCACAGCAGAAATATTGGGAATTGATGAAGACGATGTAATTGTAGCCTCTACTGGAATAATCGGGGTGGAATTTCCAACTGAAGATGTGGTGGAAGGTCTTAAGGTAAATCTTCCAAAGCTAAGTAATGAATTGAAGGCAGGTTCTTTTGTAGCCAATGCCATCTTGACTACCGACACCTTTGCAAAAGAAGGTTTTATAGAATTTAAACATGAAGGTGAAACCATCAATCTTGCTGGGGTTGCCAAAGGATCTGGGATGATACATCCAAATATGGCAACTATGTTGGCTTTTGTTGTCACAGATTTTAATATCGATGAAAAACTTCTTCAAGAAGCTGTTAGCTTCTGTGTGGATCGTACCTTCAACATGATTACAGTTGATGGGGACACCTCTACCAATGATATGGTCGCAGTCATGGCAAATGGATTAGCCGGAAATAGAAAAGTAGAAAGTAAGGAAGATCCTGGATACGAAGTTTTTCAATCTAAATTATTGGAAATTCTGACCCATTTAGCAAAGCTTATCGTTTCTGATGGGGAAGGGGCTTCAAAATTTATTGAATATAAAGTAACCAAAGCTAAATCAGAACAAATTGCCAGAACCCTAATAAGGGCTATTTCTGATTCTACCTTAGTGAAAACAGCGATGTTTGGTAGAGATCCCAACTGGGGAAGAATTCTCGCTGCTTGTGGTAACGCGGGTGTACCGTTCAACTATAAAAAAGTCAATTTATTTATAGGAGATCAAAATCACCTCGTTCAGGTTTTGGAAAAAGGAAATCCTTTGGTTTTTGATAAAGCATATATGAAAAAATTACTTCGTGAATCTCAAATCCAGATCTTACTTGAACTCAACTCAGGCGAAGAAGAGGGAATTGGGTGGGGGAGTGATTTGACCACGGATTATGTAATGTTTAATTCAGTATATACGACTTAAAGTTCATCCTAAAAATAAAAAATGGCTTCTATATATCTTATAGAGGCCATTTTTTTTAGAATTAGAAAATAAAACTATACAGTTATTTAGCTAAATCTACCCACTTCAAAACCTTTTAATTCCAAAACAGGGTCTTTCTGCTGATGAAGTTCACTGATGATTTTGCCGGAACCTGGAGCTAAACTTACTCCCATCATTGAATGGCCGGAGTTTACTAAAACATTGGAAAATCCTGGTGCGAAACCAATGTAGGGGAGCCCATCTGGAGAGCATGGTCTAAGGCCTTTCCAGATTTTATTTTCCTCAGGAAATTTTGCTTCAAAATCAGGATAGTATCTATTAATGGATTCAAAGATTCCTTTAACTCTGTTGATATTAATTTTTTGATTTGTTCCTGCAATTTCCATGGTACCTCCAAATCGAATGTGCTCTCCATACGGACTTACAGCGACTTTCATTTCCGTTAGAATTGCTGCCTGTTTAATTTCAGGCTTGTTTTTCTGCAAAAAAGAATATCCTTTACCTCCCATCATAGGTAAGTAGAAACCAAGCATTTTTGAAAGTTCACCAGACCATGACCCTCCACAAAGAATCACTTTTTCAGCCTCAATCTTCCCATCATTTGTAATGATCGCATTGACTTTATTACCACTTTTCTCGAAGCTCTTTACTTCTGTATTGGTAAAGAAAGTAACTCCTTTTTTCACCAGATAGTCCTTTAGAAAACCATATAGTTTTCCAGGATCCAAATGTGCATCTCCTGGGAACAAGACAGCTCCTCTTGCTTTAACTTCAAGGTTGGGCTCAATATTTCCTATGTCTTTTGGACTTAGGATATCTGCTTCTAAACCGTTTTTTCTTGCCAAATGAGCAAATTCAACCTCTTCTTTCTCTATTGCCTCTGTTTGATAAATCATCATCAAGCCCTTTTCCTGTAAAGCAATGGCAGATTCTGGATGTTCCTCCCTGAATTCCTGATACAAAGCCTTACTCAGAAGGCTAAGATTTTTTAAAAAGGGGATACTTCTTTCAACATGGGACGCATTAGCTGATTTGAAAAATTGAAGACACCATTTAAGCAACTTGGCATCAAATCGAGGATGAATATAAAAAGGGCTTTTTGACGAAAACATCCAGGAAATTCCTTTGCTGATCATTCCCGGTGCAGCTAATGGGATGATATGACTTGGCACAATCATTCCTGCATTGCCAGTGGAGCAATTGTCCTTCAGATCTTCTTTGTCTATAATTAGGACTTCAACTCCTTCTTTTTGAAGAAAATAGGCCGTGAAAAGTCCGATTATTCCGCCCCCTATAATGATGGTTGGTTTCATATTTTAGTATCAAGTACTAGGTACCAAGTACCAAGACAAGCCAATATGACTTGTTACCTGGTACTTTGTACTTCGTACAATTTATATTACTTGGAACCCATGCACGTATGGGTCATCGTCATCAAGTATGATCGTATTATACCCGTAAACTTTCGCCCAACCCTCGATGCTTGGTACGATTGCGGGTTTTCCTGCTATTTCGGTTACTTCTTCAATTCTTCCGATAAACTTGGATCCAATAAAACTCTCGTGAATAAAATCTTCTCCTGGCTTCAATAAACCCTTTGCATACCATTGAGCTAATCTTGCAGATGTTCCTGTTCCACAGGGGGATCTGTCAATAGCCTTATCTCCATAAAAGACGGCATTTCTTGCTGTGCTGGTCGGGTCTAAAGTTTTTCCTGTCCAAAGAATATGGGAAAGACCTCGAATTTTGTCATGTTCTGGATGAACAAACTGGTATTTCGCATTCATTTTTTTCCTAAGTGAACGAGCCATTGAAATCAACTGCTCCGCTTTGAAATGTTCTAAGCCTGGAAAATTTTCTTGGGGATCAACAATACAATAGAAATTTCCCCCATAGGCTACATCAACCACAAGTTTACCAAGCTCGTCGGATTCTATTTCCAAACCTTCCTCAGCCAAAAAGCTTTTCACATTGGTTAATTTAACTGATTTGACCTTCTTCCCTTCCTGCTTATACGCTACTAAAACCAGTCCGGCAGGAGTTTCTAAACGAAGCTGCCCCGGAGTTTTGGGATAAATCAAACCCTCTTCAATGGCTACAGTAACTGTACCTATTGTTCCATGCCCACACATTGCCAAGCATCCGCTGGTTTCAATAAAAAGGACAGCTACGTCATTCTCAGGATTATGTGGAGGGAAAAGCATAGATCCAGACATCATATCGTGCCCACGAGGTTCAAACATCAATCCCGTACGGATCCAGTCATAGTTTTTTAGGAAAAAATGTCGTCTTTCCAACATGCTATTTCCTTCTAAGAAGGGAACCCCGCCTGAGACTACTCGGACAGGGTTTCCACAAGTGTGTGCATCGATGCAAGAAAAGGTATGTCTTGAAGATGCCGAGTCTTTTATATTAGACATTCAGAATTTTTCAATAGTGAAATTGCTATCTCTTTCTCAAATCTTTTCAGTTGTAAACTTCCCATTCACCTGTCTCATTATTCCCAGTGGGTTATCATTTTTTAAAGCGTCGGGGAGTAATTCGGACGGCATATCTTGGAAAGCAATTGGTCTTGCAAATCTTTTTATAGCATGAGCTCCAACAGAAGTACTTCTTGCATCTGTTGTGGAAGGAAATGGTCCTCCATGCTGCATGGCATATCCAACTTCTACCCCGGTAGGTACTCCCGCGAAAAGTAACCTGCCACATTTTTCTTCTAGAAGATTGATTAATTCTTCTTGAGACTTGAGCTCAGAAGTATCAGCCCATAAGGTGATAGTTAATTGGCCATGAACTCTTTTGGCTACTTCGATTAATTCACTTTCATTTTCATATACGACCATCAAAGCAAAAGATCCAAAAACTTCCTCTTGAAACAATTCATCTGCAATCCAATCAGAAGCTTTAATTTCTGCCAATGCAGGACTCACATTGATTAAATGCTTTGCATCTGGGACTTTCACCCATTTTAACTCAGGTCGGCTTTTCAAGTTTTCTATAGCTGTGTAATAAGATGAGGCAATCCCTTCATGAAGCATGGGACTTTCAGCTGCTGATTTTAAAGCCTCAGAAACAGCATTTTCAAATCTTGAAGCCAAATCTTTAGGAACAAATATTAAACCTGGGTTGGTACAAAATTGACCTGAACCAAGAGTCAAAGAGCTTACAAAGCTTTGGGCCATTGGAACCAATTCATTAGCCAATCGCTGAGGGAAGGTGAAAATAGGATTAACAGAGCCCATTTCTGCATAGACTGGAATAGGTACTTTTCTATCATTGGCAATGTTAAATAACGATTTACCTGCTCCAAAAGAACCCGTAAATGCTACAGCCTTTGCTAATGGGTTCTTGACTAAGTCCTGACCCATTTTTACTCCACCCTCTACATGAGTGAAAACTCCCTCAGGTAAGCCTGACTTTTTCACAGCCTGACTGATGCACTCTCCTACAAATTTTGAAGTATCTGGATGAGCCGGGTGTCCTTTATAGATTACTGGGCAACCAGCTGCCAGGGCAGAAATAGTATCCCCTCCAGCAGTTGAGAATGCTAATGGGAAATTACTTGCCCCAAAAACTACTACAGGTCCAATTGGAGTAAGCATGCGACGAATGTCTGCTTTTGGAAGTGGAGTTCTATTAGGATCAGCTGGGTCGATGGTAGCCTCTAGCCAGCTTCCGTCTCTAACTTGTGAAGCAAAAAGTTTTATTTGACCTGTTGTTCTTCCTAACTCACCATTGATTCGGCCTTCTGGTAAGTTCGACTCTCTAACAGCCATCAGTACAATTGCACTTCTGTTTTCTTCAAGAATTTCTGCTATTTTTTCTAAAAAGTCTGCTTTTTTAAAGTTTGAAAGATTCTTGTAAGAAAGGAATGCCTCTTGAGCTGCCGAAAATATAGTATCGAGGTTCATAGTTATTTAAAATTTGAAAGTTTGTTGGATAAGAAAATTCATAAGGCGAAAGCCAGAGCTTAAGTTACAATTTTTTGAACCTTAGCCCTGACTTTAGAATAGGTGATTACAACTTAACTCTTAAATAGAAGGTCTATTTGAGATGCCTTCCTTAATAATTTTCTCAATTCTTTCTCTTTCTTCTCCGATCAAGGTAAGTCTTGGCGCGCGTACATACTCAGACCCAATTCCACAATGGTATTCTGCCAGTTTGATATACTGAACAAGTTTTGGATGAATATCCAATTCCAATAAAGGAAGGAACCATCGATAAATTTTTCTTGCTTCCTCAATCTTGCCTTCATTAACCAGGTTGAAAATAGTCACCGTTTCCTTCGGGAAAGCACAAACTAAACCTGCAACCCATCCTACTGCTCCCATCAACAATTCTTCCATCGCCAGTGTATCTACGCCACAAAGCAATTGATATCTGTCTCCAAAGCGATTGATCATTCTTGTTACGTTAGAAATATCTCTTGTAGATTCTTTTATGGCTTGAATATTAGAGCATTCAGATAATTCTGCAAACATGTCTATTGTAACCAATGTCTTGTAATCTATTGGGTTATTGTAAATCATGATCGGCAAATCAGTGCTGTTTGCTACTGCTTTGAAATAAGCAACTACTTCCCTTGCATCTGCGGCATACCTCATTGGAGGTAAAATCATTAAGCCTGATGCACCAAGTTCTTTGGCTTTAGCTGCCCAAAATAATGCATCTTGAGTGGCACCTTCTGCAATATTTAAGATTACTGGAACTTTACCTGCTACATAATCAACCGTTTCTTTTGTCAGAGTGATTTTTTCTTCTTGACTCAAGACAGAGCTTTCACCCAGAGTTCCTCCGAGAATAATTCCGTGAACACCCGCTTCCAATTGGAAATCGATGTTTTTAAAAAACAAGTCCATATCCAGACTTCCGTCTTTATGGAATTTAGTTGTTACAGCTGGGAATACGCCTTTCCAATTCATATCGTTTTTTCTTTCAAAATTAGTTGCTTTGATTTTGACATGTATTGGCTCAATTAGTAAAAAGTGGTTCTATTTTGACTAAAAAATCACAATATTTGATCAATTTTTAATAATTGAATGTCACAAAGGTCAATGAGTAAAGTTATTTCATTTCAAATCCCTAAGTCAGGAAATACATTTGTACAGTATCAAGAAGACAGAGGGAAGTACTTTTATAATAATCTACATCAACACCCACAATGTCAATTGACAGTTATTTTGGAGGGAAGAGGTCAGTTACTGGTGGGGGATTATGTCGGTAGGTTTGAAAGTGGCGATGTATTTTTATTAGGCGAAAATATCCCCCATGTTTTCAGAAGTGATGCAGAATATTTTGACGAAAACAATGATCTAAGAATTGCTGGGAATACTATTTTTTTTGATTTTCAAACATTTGGGTCTTCCTTAAAAGAAGTAGAAGATTTTCGGGATTTATTCGTGTTGAATGAACAGATAAATGGTTGTTTTAAGATTCAAAGTGATCTAAAAACAGTGATTATAGATTTGTTTGATGGATTCAAAGAACTCAAAGGTTTGGAAAAACTTCAGCGGTCTATCCAGATTTTATCTCATTTGGATTTTAACTCTGCAGATCTTGAAGCATTAAATATGATTCCTGTCATTAGGTCACTTTCAGAAAGGGACGGGAAAAGAATGGATCAGGTAATGCGATACATTTTGGAGAATAGTCATAGATCAATATCTCTTGATGAAATTGCAGAGGTGGCATTTATGAGCAAAGAAGCTTTTTGTAGATTTTTTAAATTGAGAACCCGAAAAACTTTCACACAATATTTACAACAACTTAGAATTACAGAAGCTAAAAAACTACTATTAGAGACAGATTTGAGCATTTCTCAGATTTCTTTCCAAGTAGGATTTCAGACTTTGTCACACTTTAACAAAACTTTTAAAACGATGACAGAGCAAACGCCAAAATCCTGGAGAAAATTAAATTAAATAATGATTTTTTTGGGAATAATATTTCCCGTTTTAGGGTTTGAAAAATAGGATTTTAAATCATAGCTAACTTAATAGGGTTCTATATTCCCTGGGAATGAATATTTTAAACCATTGATAATCAAATAATTGAATCGAAATTTGAAAAATATCGACCAGGTTTTCCATTAAAAAGGCATTTTATTTGGGTATATGAAGGTAAAATAACTCAACTATGAAAAATCAACTTATTAAATACGCTCAATACTTATTCATGCTTACTCTTTCGATGTCGGTAAGCTTAATGACTTTTGCACAGGACGGAGGTCTTGATATTGATGTCAGCATCGGAGAACCAGAATGGTATCAACAAACTTGGGTATGGGTAGTAGGAGCTGCTGTATTCGTTCTGATTCTAGTAGGATTGTTGCGGAAAAAGAAATAAACTAAACCAAAGAAAAAATCCATGTTCAAACTTTGAACATGGATTTTTTTATTATTCAATTTCAACTGAAACCGTATTATCATCCGGCAATCGATCAATCAGCTTATTTAGCGGATCAATGCCTGCTTTAGCTGGTTCTCCTTTCACTCGAATTGTTAGGCTATTTTCACCTGCTTTGATCTTATATTTCTGTATATAAAGTGGATTAACCCGATCTTTTCCATCTTCATCAACATCATCCGCGGCAAAGACACCAATGTCTATATAGTCTCCTTCGTATTCAGCAGGAGTTTCCATCCCCGAACCATCAGCATAAAGTTTTTGAGAGCTGAATTTAATCGTCACATCATATTCACCATCAGCAACTTTTGTAGCACTTACCTCTTGTGCTTTGTTATCGTAAAGGGTGATTTTATTCCACGTATCATCCAAATAATACATCAGGCTATCTGGAGTCTTAGCTGCCAAGTGTCTATAGAGATCTGAACTACCTGGAAATGGTGGGGCCTCTCTCAGCCCAAATTCTGAATTGAAATTATACAATGCCGAATCCATTGCTTCTGCACCGATCAGGTCCCGAAGCCCATAAAGGATCAAACTTCCCTTGTTGTACCACTGATAGGCTCGGTTACAGTTGATAAAGACATTTTCTTTTTTGCCTTCATTGGATCTGCCACTCAAGTAATCATCCAATTCATCTTTCAGGAATCGCTTCATATTCTCTTTGCCATACTTTCTCTCAGAGAGAATCAAGGCGGAAAATTCAGCTAAAGCCTCTGATGTTAAATTTGCCCCTCTTGTGTAGTTTGGAGTAATTTGATGTCCCCACCACTGATGTGCAAGTTCATGGGCGGTCACGTAGTAGACGTAATCAAAACTATTTGGATCTGAGAAATCTGCGACCCAACCGAAGCTTTCCGCAAATGGAACTGTATTTGGAAAAGACTGCGCAAAACCAGCATAGCGTGGGAATTCTAAGATTCTCATCTGCCGGAACTGGAAGTCTCCATAGGTGTCAGAAAAATACTTTAACCCGTCCTTATATGAGTTTACAAACCTGTCTAAATTGTACTCATGCCCCTTTTGATAATAAATCTCGATATTAACTTCTTTGCCAGAACTTAAAGTAGCCTTATCTCTTAATACTTCATAATCTGCAGAAAGTACAGAGAAGAAAGCTTGAATAGGAGTGTCCTGAACGTAATGGAAGTAGCGACGTCCGTTTTCCTCCCATTCTTTCTGCAAATATCCTGGGGCAATAGCAATCTGACTCGGGATAGTACTTACCGTAGCCTCAAACTGAATTAAATCAGCTTCATCTGCGAATAAAAGAGTATTTCTGCCATAAGGGTCATCATGTGGAGGAAGATCCTCCGGCTTTTCAGGAAGTTCGTATTCTCGGCGCTTCTCATCGCTGCTCAGTTCCCCGTCTGCCGAATAGCCGATATCCGGCATGCCTCCAGCGATAAAGCTTCCATTATAAACCAATTCTCGTCCAAAACCAGAATTAGGGAATCCGGAGTTGATGACATTGCTTTTGATGACCAACTCGAGCGTATCACCTGGCATCATTGTCTGCGGTAAGGCAGTAATTTTATACCATTCTCGATCTGGTTTTTTACCAAAGATCTGGAATTTGGCAGGTTCATAGACCAATGGAAAGCGGTAAGGTAACGGTTCACCCTGATAAAGAATTTCAAAGTTTGTTAATCCCGTACTATTGAAATGCACTGAGTCAATTGGCTCATTCGTTTTATTTACCATTTGAATTGCTGCTTCGAAATAAGCATCTCGTTCCATTGGATACAGATCGGCTTTCAAATTTACCTTAGTGATTTTTGGTTGTGGCATAAATTCGTATTGCTTCAGCTGCTTTTCATAAGCCACTTGTCGCAATTCACCCTCATCGCCTGTTCGATAACCATTTTCATAAACCACGCTATTGTAAATAAAAGCTCCAGCAGCAATTCCAATAATAAGGAATCCATAGGCTGCGATAGAAGTCTTTTGGGTTAATCTATTTTTTGCAGTATTCCAGGTATTCTTCAAGGAGTTCTCCGTGCCTCGGCTATAGAAAATGCTAAAGAACAGGATTAGGAATAAGCCAATAGCAGTCCAATATAGATTAAACCAAAACAAGGGTTCACCAAAATGTCCCAGGCCATTCATATCACTCCAACGGTAGGCAGGCTTGTAAGAGAAAAAGAACATATTGAAATTATACCCTGCGAAATCCCGGAAGACAATCATCACTAACCAAATCCCGATAGCAGCTGCATGGCCTGCAAATTTGTTGTTTACCACTAAGTGGACAGCAAAAACAAGCATTACCATTTGCAAATAATCAGGCAGGGAAATCAAATAGCTATCCACGAGATACACGCCTAAGTCATAATTGAAATAGCCCTTTAGTGTCTGCACTAGCAAGCCTACAATAATTGGAATAGTGGCCAACATCAAACAAATAAATGCCATACCCGCAAACTTGGATGCGATAACGGTCCCATCTTTTACTGGGAAGGTGTCATTGATTACGGAGTAACCGGATGACTTGTCACGATGCAGGCTTTCACCAGTAAAAAATACGATTATGATGAAAACAAAGAGATTGTAATCGAAAGTTTTATACTCCATCAAAAAAGAGGTAGATGGAAAATTAGGAACACTGTAAAGTGTGTTTCCGATCCAAAAATCCAAAATCAAAAATACGAGACCACCCAGTAAAATGGATTTAAAGTAGATATCCTTAAAGATATTTTGAAACTCAATTTTTGAAAGTGTTTTAAAACTATTCCATTGGTAATTTCCTGCAAAATTTGGTTTAACTGTGACTTTTTGAAGTGTTGGAATATGTGAATCTTCTTTTTTTGCCTTCACTTTTTTCTGTTCAGATTGGAAGAAATAAGTAAAGCTAAATCGCATGTAGGCTGCTATAAAAAAGACGATTCCCACACTTACCCAAAGCAAGCGATTGATCAGGAGATTTCCGACAAGAGGTAAAATAAAGTTGTTCTGCTCGTAAGGGGTTAAATATCTGGTTTGAAAATTAAAGGTGTTGATTCCAAAAGGATCCATGATCTCCACTAAATCTTTATTTTCAATATCCTGAGCTAGGAAATTTGCAAGGAGATAAATAATGAAGACGACTATTCCTCCTGAATAAATTGATTTGATATTTCTTGTGAAAACGATCAAGGCAAAGAATAAGGAACCAGCCAACCAAAGGTTTGGAAGAGAAAGCGTTAGCCAGGGGTGTAAATAATTAATCAAGAGATTTGGACCATAGCGAAGTGGATCTGTCCCGAAAAGTGGACCGAGAAGAGTGCCCAGATAAAAGCCCACGATACTCCCGAAAGAGATGAACATCAGCGTTACGAAAGATCCCCAAAATCTTCCCATGAAATAGGCAAATTTTGAAATAGGATAGCTGAAAATGAAAGTTCCTGTTTTATGTTCGAGATCCCTGTAAATGGGGACTCCCATCACAGCTGAAGCGATTAGAATTCCAAAAATTGAAACTAATAACTGAAGGTTCGCGATTACAATTGGGGCATTGTGGTAAACCTTCTCCGATGCAGGTGTATTACCAAATCCTACCAAAAGTAATGGGACAATCAGTAGCATCAGGAAATAAATATAAGTCGCTGGACGACTGAATCTATATTTCAGTTCAAAAATGAAAATATCTAAAAACATAGCTTATATCGTGATAGGGTCTACTTTCTTAGAAATATAACTGAAGTATACATCTTCTAAATCAGCAGGAACTGCTTCGAATCTATCACCTGGATTTTCATTACTTTCTATTCGTAAGCTCAATTTACCTTCTAGAAGTTTCGTGGAAATCACCGAATATTTTTCCCGGTATTCTTCCAGCTCAGCCTTTTCTACTGATTTCTTAAAGATCTTTCCATCTACAGAGGCTATGCCTTCGGCTGGCTTTCCTTGCATTAAAACTTCTCCTTGGCATATGATTGCCATATTAGAGCAAAGGGTATTGACATCTTCTACAATATGCGTGGAAAGGATTACAACAGTGTTTTCACCGATTTCCGAAAGAAGATTATAGAATCTATTTCGTTCTGATGGATCCAAACCGGCAGTTGGCTCATCCACAATGATTAAAGACGGACTTCCTACCAAGGCTTGTGCAATCCCAAAACGCTGACGCATTCCACCAGAATACGTTCCTAGGCCCTTTTTTCGGTGACTGTAAAGATTTACTTTCTGCAGAAGACTTTCAACTAAGTCTTTTCTCTCGCTTTTATTTCCAATACCTTTCATTTGAGCAATATGGTCAAGCATTACCTGAGCACTGATCCTAGGATATAAGCCAAAATCCTGAGGTAAATAGCCTAATCGCTCCCGGACAGCTTGTTTATCCTCCAATACATTGATGTCGTCTAACATGATGCTTCCTGAATCCGGATCCTGAAGTGTAGCAATGGTTCTCATAAGAGTGGATTTTCCGGCTCCATTTGGTCCTAACAAACCAAACATTCCTTGTGGGATGGTCAAAGAAATGTTGTTCAAAGCTTTTACTCCATTTGAATAAGTCTTCGAAAGATTTTTGATAATTAATTCCATTTAAAATTATTGAAGTTAGAAGTGGTATGATAAAAGAGAAAAAAATTATTTTCTATGATAGTATGTAATTTGCGTTTTTAATATAAGGAATTGTTTTTAAAGTACTTAGTTAAAAAATAATGAAGGAGTTTAATAACTAGATGCAAGATTTACTTATTTGGTTGCGATCAGTTGAAATGGAATTCTTAAACTCATATATTAAAAAACTCAAAATTGAATGATGAATAGCAGGACATGTAGGATTATATATTTGCTTCCACTTCTTTTTTCCGGGATGCTTTTTTCTTGTCAAAAAGTTGATTTTAAAAAAGAATCTGGATCCTTTGAAGCTTTTTCAGAGATGGTTCAAGCAGGTGTAAAACCAATTGCCTTGAGCCCACCAATGAGTTCAGCTGAGCTGGAATTATTTCTACCAGAGGCAAAACGTCTCACTGAAAAATATGAGATTGAGGTTTTTAGGGAGCCATCACTAATCGGAACTGATCTTTTTGATTCTTCAGCTGTGGAAGGTAAGGAAGTTCTAATTTTGTATAAAGAAGAAAATTTGGAAGCATATGAGCTTCTTAAGAATGAGGCAAAGGAACTAGATTCAAAAGGGGCTTATTCAGGTGCAAAAAAAGAAGTGATTTCCAGAGCTTTTGGAAGGCTACTAGGATATCCGGAATCACGAATCAATAATTTATTGGCCAAAAACTCAGATTTCAGAGATTTAGAAGATTTTGGAATAAAGGGACAGGAATTGATATGGTTTTATAGAGATCTTCCGGCTGCAAAAGTTTTTTATGAGAAAACATTGGGCTTAAAAATGATTTCTGAAGATGAGCAGTCAGCAACTTTTCAAATTGCAGGAGACTCGAAACTGGTTTTGAAAAATGTAATAGAAAGTGACTTTTCTGGAAGAGAGGCCAAGTCGGTAGCGTTGGCTCTTTTGACAGATAATCTGGAGGCATGGTATTCCCACCTTCAAAATGAAAAAGTGGAAATCAAATACACCCTGAAAGTTAATCCAGATGGTGCACATGATGGATTTGTTGCAGTAGATCCTGAAGGTTATTTATTGGAATTTGAAATGTTCCGGATGCATCCTGAAAACGAAAAATTTATCCCTGAATTGAAAAGTTTAGATCCTCTTACTACTTCTATTGGAGGGGAATTTAATTTTTATGCGAGCATCACTTGGTTGTATTATGAAGATATGCTGCCAATGGAAAATTTCATGACTCAAGAACTTGGGTTGGAGTTGTCAGCTGATCAGGGCTGGGCAAAAATCTACCGAGTGTCAGAAAACAGTTATTTGGGTTTAGTGGATGAAAAGCGCGGGATGAATAATTTCACTGAAGAGAAACTGGTCGAGGTAAAATTCGATCTGGATGACTCACAAGGCTGGGAAGCATATATAAATAAAAACTCAAAAGACTCGACCCGCATGATGGGAACTTTCAGGGATTTAGGTAGCTATTTATTTCGGTTTTAAGGATAATTTACCTATCGATCTCTAATTTTAACAGACGGAGTTTTTGTTTTTAATCAAGCAGTTTAGCCTGTATAATCTTTTCAGTTGAGTTTTTCCTGAAATCGAAAATCTCTCGCTCATAAAAAATCCGCATAGATTCATCTCAAAAGCTTTAAATTAATCCTCTTACATAGCCACCATCAACCATGAAAAAAACACTACTACTTATTTTATTTAGCATGAGTTTGCAATTGGTCTCAGCTACAGAACTGGTTCAGACCATACAGACTTACCAGGCGGACTGGGGTGCACTCAGAAGGCTTTACACAAATAGACTTTCACTGGAATATTTTGATCGAATTGAGGAGTTTAATCAAAATTACCTGGATGACCTTCAGAAAATGGATTACAATGTCTTATCTGAAGATGGGAAAATAGACTATGTGTTATTTAGGAATTTTTTGGAGAAAGAGCTAGCAGAGCTAGACCTTGAGCGTAGAGCTTTCGAAGAAGTATCTTCAGTGGTTGCTTTTGGTGTTCCTTTGGAGGAATTTGTCGTAGGAAGACGAAGAGCTAAAGCCCCGGATTCGCAGGCGCTCGCAGCAACTTGGAATGAAGTAGCAAAAAAAGTTGATGCTCAGTTGAAAAATCTTCCGAGTTCTCCAAAATATACCAGTTGGCAGAAAGCAGATTTGGCAGCAGAGGCAGTTGAAAACTTGAATAGGGTAGTTGGAGAAGCATATCGCTATTATTATGATTATGACCCAATGTTTACCTGGTGGATGCCAGAACCTTGGGAAAAACTAGATGCGAGTATGAAAGCTTATGCTAAAAGCTTGCGTGAACATTATACAAATTCTGTCAAAGATGATGGAAGTGGAATTATCGGAAAACCGATCGGAAGGGAAGCCTTGTTAAATCAATTGGCTTTCGAAATGATTGCCTATAGTCCTGAGGAATTGATAGCTGAGGCAGAAAAGCAATTTGCTTGGTGTGAAAAAGAAATGCTTATAGCGTCTAATGAATTGGGTTTTGGTGATGATTGGAAAGCAGCTTTGGAAATGGTTAAAGAGACCTATTTACCAGCTGGAGAATGGCCTGCAGAGGTGATTCGTTTGGCAGAAGAAGCTACCGATTATGTGGAAAGCAATGATTTAATCACAGTACCTCCTTTGGCAAAAGAAACTTGGAGAACTACGATGATTTCTGCAGAACGTCAACGGGTCAGTCCTTTTTTCCTCGGAGGAGAAACTATTCAGATTTCATACCCAACATCCGAGATGAGTCATGAAGACAAAATGATGAGCATGCGTGGAAATAACCCTCATTTTTCAAGGGCAACCGTTCAACATGAACTGATTCCAGGTCACCATTTGCAGCAATTTATGAATCAACGGAATATGCCACATCGCCGTATGTTTGGAACTCCTTTCTGGACAGAGGGCTGGGCATTGTACTGGGAATTTATTCTTTGGGATAAAGGGTTTCCAAGAGATGCCAAAGATAAAATTGGAATGCTTTTCTGGAGAATGCATAGATGCGCTAGAATTATTTTCTCATTGAATTATCATCTGGAAAAAATGACGCCTCAGGAATGTATTGATTTGTTGGTGGACAAAGTAGGACATGAAAGAGCAAATGCTGAAGCTGAGGTTAGAAGATCATTCGAAGGTCGCTATGGTCCATTATACCAGATTGCTTATATGATCGGAGCTTTAGAGATTTACTCGATGAGGGATGAAGTGGTGAATTCCGGCAAGATGGGGGAGAAGGAATTTCATGATCTGATCATGAGTCAAAATGCAATGCCGATTGAAATCCTACGAGCGAAAGTGACGGGAAATCCGCTAAAAAGAAATCACAAAGCAAGCTGGAAGTTTCTGGATTGAAAGAGATCCTAAACAAAAAAAAGGAACCCAATTTTGGGTTCCTTTTTTTTATCTAATTATTAGTCAAGTTTTTATTTTGATCCTGATTTAAGTTTGAGGATGATCACACCATTTTTGGCTTTTTCTCCAAACTTTTCAATAGCTTTCTTGTCTTTCAGAACTTGAATACTTTCAATGGATTCTGGCTTAATCCCATCAAAATCGTTTATTTGTATCATTCCTTCCTTCATGTCCAAATAGTACAAAGGCTTGTCTCCATTATTCTGGCTACCAGCTACATACACAGATACACCTGGGCCAGTGGCTACTTGCCCAGAACTAACCTTGTCGCCATCCCAAGTCATAGCATAATTTGGCTGACCGACTCTTATTTTGCTACTCTTTAAGCTGGTAGCAGCATCGCTAGTAGTTGAATAGCCACGAACTCCATTGACAGATCCTATCCCCTTGATTATAAAGACATTATTTTTTTGCAAAATCTTTTGTTGCTCCTCCGTCAGCTCATTCTTGATGGCGACTAAATTATCTAGCTGCATTTTCTTCAGTTGGTTTTCAAGCTTCAAGACCGCGTCCATTTGCTTTTGAACCGCTACTTGATCAATTTTTGGTGAGTCGAGTAGATTTTTAAGTTTTGCTGTGGCTTCATCTAAGTCCCACTTTATGTTGCTGAATTCACCGGCATTTTTGCTGTAGGCTTTTTTAATGTTTGCTACCTGAGCATCCGTCAGATCAAGTTCCTCACGCATTCCCATTACCTTGTCAGCAGAATATAGATTTCTTTGAAATAAATCCTGTCCTGGGCCAACGGAAGTAGCTATTTGTCCATGAGCTATTCCTACGCTAAATAGGAAAAAAAGAATTAGTAAATGTTTCATAAAATAAGTTGGTTTAGTAATCAGTAAGTAATGAGGATGTTGGGGACTCCCATACATCCAAATATGCTTTTTCCTCTATGGTAAATTCTTGTTCATTGTTTTCTCCTTGCTGAAGGGTAATAATCAATACTTCATTTGGAGCCTCTGGTAGGGGCTGGGGCTCATGCATAATTAGGCCTGCCAAAATCAAAGAGGCTGCGATCCCTGCTGGAATCCAGAAGTTGAATTTTCTTGTTTTGTAGCTTGGAAAAGGAGGAATGTTCAATTCTTGATCCTTCTCTTTCATATTTTCAAAAAACCGTTTCAGTTCTGCGTTATCTTCCATGATACTCCTGGGTTTGGGTCTTTGTAATTAATTCTTTCAGTTTCTTTTTCCCGCGATCGTAATGGGTTCGAGCGGTACCAAGGCCAATTTGTAGCACTTCTGCACTTTGTTCTATCGTCATCTGATGGTAAAAAACCATCAAGATTACCTCTTGCTGCATTTTTGGAAGGAGTTGAATGATCGCTTGATAATCTGTTTGATCAATTTCTTCCTTGAGGTCTTCTACTTCGTAAGATTCATCTAGTGAAATCAGCTTACCTTGTTTTCTCAATTGATCTATGGCACTATATCGGATAATCGAGAAAAGCCATGTTTTAGCTTTTTCAACTTCTTTTAACTTTGCCTTTCCTTCCAGAATCTTTAAATAAACCTGTTGTAACACATCTTTAGCCAGTTCATCATCAAACGCACAACATTGTCTTGCCCAGATATAGGCCTCACGATGGTAGGTTTTTAGTATAAGATCTAGCTGCGTGCGATTCATTTACATAGGTTAGTCGGAAAAGACCTAGGATATATGACAAGAGAATTAAAAAAGTTAATTATTATCGATTTTAAAGATGCTAGAAACGCTGACTATTGATTTCTTACTAATCTGCTTTGGGTTTTTTTGATTCTCTGACTCTAAATAGATAGGCAATTGAAAATTCCAACGTGGTAAAGTTCAGATCAAAAATCCTCTCTTGGGATTCTGGGTTTGTAAATTCATATCCAAATCGAACTTCTCCTGAAATCGTACTTTTTCCGAAAAGCTTGCCAATTCCTGCCCCTGCAGAAAGTCCATACATGAGTTTTTTGGGGTCATCATCTACGCCTCCATAAGTTGGGATTTCCGGTGGTGAACTATCAGAAAATTCACGGATGATATCATCTGCTTTCAGCAAATATCCAAGATGAGGCCCAAATTTGATTTGAAATCTTCCGGATCTACCCACATAGAAGCTGGCTAGTACGGGTACTTTTAAGTAATTCAACTGAGTTTCATTTGTAGAAATAACTCCTTCCGTATCTTCAATAGTTTGATTAAAACCTGTGGATAAATACTGGAAATTAATTTCAACTCCTGCATTTTTTGCATTGAAGTGCTCCACAACAAAAGCAAAAGTAGGAGCAGACAAACCATCTACAGAAATACTCCTGATATTTAAAGCTGGAATATAGGAGAAAGAAGAGGTAGAATATCCTCCTCTAATCCCTATGCTTGTTTGGGCCTTTAAAGAAAAGGAGCTGATCGATAGTACCAGCAGCAAAATGATTCGCTTCATGCCCAAAATTAAGTAAATCCGATTAGCTCTAGCAATTATTTGTCATTGATGGTAAAAGAACCCGATAATCCTTGTCCATTCACACCAAGCCCGCGGACATAGACACTTAAAGGACCAGCATTATCATTTGTGTAAAATGTAATTGTAACTGTACCATTTTCATCAGTTACCAGATAAGGATTCCAATAAAGTGTTTGTCTTTGGTCTACAGATTCTGAATCATTTTCTTGGGAATAATCAACTTCATATATTGGATTATATGTCGCATAGCCTTCAATAGTGTAGGTAGTTAGCCCTTTTCCATCCAAAAGTTGATCGACCTCATTTGGGTCATATTCTTTTAAATAGACAGCGATTACACCGTTTCTTCCCTGATCACCAAGCATAGAAACTGTTCTAGTTACCACTTCCACTCGATCGATATCATTTACATTGATGCTTCTCAAATTATCGGCGGCAGTTGTAGATCCTGTTTGAACCATAATTCCACCATTGAGCATGACGATAGGTTCTAAACTACCACCCACGGAGGCACCTCCTCCACGGAGCCTGATTTGCTGCTGACCACTCGCGCCAACTAAAGTGACTCGCATACCAGGTACGTTTCCAGCTAAGCTATTTACCAAATCAACAGAATTACCAGTCGCCATTAATCTATCCCCGGGAACGATATAATTTGGCTTACCATAAATCGCTCTCTTTTCATCCTTGGCTTTCTCCTCTTCCTCTTCAATTATACTTTCTTCTTCCATCATTTCTTCCACTTCTGGATAAATGGAGGTGGCTACTGTCTCCGTTTCCGGGAAATAGGAATCTGATGGAAGTGTAATAGGAGCCTTGAGTTCCTCAATTAGTTTGACAGTTCCAGCAGGATTTCCTTTTTTGTCAGTTGCTTGAAAAGCTAACTTCATTGAACCATAAAAATCCATTTCTTCCATCGTAAATTCCCCGTCACGATTAGATTCTAAGTCAACCATGCCTTGGAAGTCATTGACAAAAGCTGTAATAAGCGCAGAAGTAGGTTTTCCTTTTTCGTCGACCACAAATCCTTCTTGAGAAAGAGACTTTTCAACTGGATAGGAAAATCTATCCAAGCCAATAGATTCAGGGATTGATTCTAGTTTCAAAAAACTCTGGATGTCTGAACCCATTTCAAGTGGAACTATCTGAGTTTGGTCTAAAACTGAAACTGATAAATTGGAGGATAATGCTGATTGTTTATCAGATAGGGTTTTAATGGTGAGAGTCACTTTTTCCCGCTTGCCATAGGTGTCCTTATCAGTTGTTATGGAAATTCCTTTTGGTTCTGGAAATGATCTGGCTTCAAACTCTACTATCCGTTGAAACGGATTCAATATGCTTAATGGCTCCAAGAAATAGTGATTCGGGCCGTAGTTTTTCTGCCAATTAGTATAAGCTCTCAGATAGTAATTTTCCTGGGAGAGCGTATCTGGTAGATAAAAATTTCCGACAGCTACGCCATCCCTAACCGGGAGCTTTTTCTCCAGTACGATATCTCTATTTCGGTTGATTACTTCCACATGAAGCACTTTACTTAATTCATCCCGCAAATAGGGGTTTCCATAATTAAAGTAAGCTTTCAAATAGATTTGGTTCCCAGCGTAATAGTAGGGCTTATCTTTGTGTAGATAGACTTTTTCTTGAAAGTTAGCGGCAGTTCTATCTAAGTCTTGAAGTTGAATTGCTTTTTCTGCGTCATAATCCAATGGCAAGAGCGTTGAAATTCTTTTGCGATCCATATCCCCTGAAAAAACCAAATCCTGGGGATTTAGAACCATGCCATTTTCCTTCACACGTACAACTCCTTTATTTACTTCTAGCCATGAGACTGGGTAAGGAGCATCTTTATAAGTATTCACCTGGGAGTACCCTTTTTGATAATGAATCTCGATTCGGCCTTTCATATTGATCAGGTACTCGTCCGGTTTGTTGGGGACTGGAGTTACTAGGTTATCCGGTTTATAAGGAACTATGGATTTGCCTAATTCATTAGCAAAAATATCCGAGCGCATGTTCATTGAGGGAGAACCACCCGCTTTGTCTCCATAAAGGAAGAAACCTTCTTTTTCCTGATCTCCGGTGATCATTGCCCGGAACATATTCATTGGGGACTTACGATAGACTTCTGCTCGATTGTTTTCCCATATACTTCTTTGTTCTTCAGTCTCAGGAATCATTTCTTCGAATCTTGCTGCACCCACAATTCGGTAATTGGTAGGTGAATCGAAAAAATCTTGTAGGTTAAATGTGATTTTATAGCCCAAATAATTGTTGGTAATTTCAATAGGTATAGCTGCAGAAGCTAGAAAGGTGTTTTTTTCCTCACCTTCTGGGAAATCAATCACCCACGGATTCTCAATACTCGATTTGCTTGCTATTTCATCATTCCCCAAGAACAGGTTTTCGAACTTCCTCAAATCTCTTTCCCAGGGTTTGTCTCTTGAAGCTTTGATTTCCACGTCACTAAGTTCCTGAGCGAAAGGCTCCATATTTAGATTCACCGTTGAAATCCCACCTGGATTCAAAGTCACTTTTTTGGTTTCGGCGATATATCCTATAAATGAAAACCCGATTTCCAAAGCTCCAGGTTCTAGGTCTGAAAGGGTATACTTCCCATCCATATCTGTTACCGTCGAAATTGTGGTATTGTTAATAAATACATTACAAAATGGGAGAGTTTCTCCTGTTTCAGCATCTTTCACTACTCCGGTGATGGTGCCAGTTTGGGATAGAACCGAAAAATAGATCCCAAACACAAGAAATAGTATTGGTATAATTGATTTCATATGAGTGCTAAACTAGTAAGTTTCAAGGTTTGAAAAACCTGCTATTCCTGATTAATGACGAATCTTCCTTCAAGTGGTTGTCCGTCAGCAGAAATACCTTTTATTTCCACCCACATTGGGCCACCTGAAATTGAACTTTTGAATTGGATTTTTTGAGAAAGTTCTTCTGTATTGGTAATCACTTCTGGGTTCCAATAAAGAGTGGGTTTTAAGCCCCTTAAAAGAGGATTAAGTTTCTGCTCCCCAATGACATCAGTGAATTTTCTGGAAGCAGGAAATCCAGATAGTTTGAATGGGGTGAAATTATTCATCATTGCCTGATTGGCTTTTTCTAGATCTGCTCCGGATTTCATAAATATAGAAATAATGCCATTCCTACCTCCTTCACCTAGCATCGACACTGTCCTTTTGATAATTTCAACTCTTTCTATTGCAAAGACATTAATTCCTGCTATTACCTCAGTGGCAGTCCTGCTGGAAGTGCTTCCTCCTCCAAGCATGGAGCCAGAAGGTGGATTGATAGGAACTCCATCGATCATAACTAAAGGTTCACCCCCATTTCGAAATCTAATAGAAGGAGGGTTGCCAGTAACACTCATTCCAGCGACTTGACCTGATAATAAATATATGAATTGTGAGGTACTGCCATTTAATGGCAAATCCTCCGGTTTGACCGAAACGTCAGGACTTCCATAAATCATTGGTCCTACTGGATCGCTTTTTTCTTCATCTACTACGAATTCATCCAACAAAATTTCCCCTTGCTCCATATTTTCCTGAATTTCCATAGCAGTTAATGGGGCTACTTTTGTGTCAGATAATTTTGGGAATTCAAATGAAGGTATTGTCTCACTAGATTGATAATCCTGAATTTTTAAAGAAATATTACGTACTGGGAGCCCATCTTTACTTTTAGCTTGAATAGCAATTTCAAAATCACCTTCGAAACTGAGATTTGGAATACCAAAAATACCATCTTTTTCCACTTTGTATTTCTCGATATTTTCTAATCCGTTGATAAGGGCAGTTACATCTCCATCTATGGGCTTGTTTTCCTGATTCTTTATTTCCCCTTCTAAGGAAAATCTATTTTCCAGAGGATATTTGAAGTTCTTATAATCAGTAGTATCGGGGACAGGATTCAACACAAACTCTTCATTGATGGAATCAATTGATTCAATGGGCATTGCTTCATTCATATCTAAAACGCGAATAGCCAAATCTGATGCTATAGGTCTTCCATTCGCATCTTTAACCATGATATTCAAATTCACCACTTCATCAGAGCCATAATTCTGCTTATCTGAAAATATCGATACTCCTTTTGATTTTTGTTCTGGTAAAGCATGTACTGGCTTTAAACTCGGATCATGAATTTGGATAGGAAGAAAGGTTGGGTTTCCATAATTGAGACTCCATGTGGTGTAAGCTTTTATAAAATAGTTTTCCTGATTAAGATCGACTGGTAAATAAATAGATCCCATCGCCTTTCCAGCCTTGATTTGGAAAACCTGGTGGTATTCCTGATATCCAGTGGTATTCAAAATTTCAATATGAAGGACTTTGCTAAGTTCAGGGGATAACAAAGGGTTAGCATAAATCATATTGGCTTTGAAAAATAAAGTTTCTCCCTTTAGGTAGTGCCTTCGGTCGGTTTGGAAAAAAACCTTTTCCTGTAACACTTGAGCGCTTTTCTCAATATTTGCGAGCCTAAGTACTTTTTCTGCATTTAAATTGGAAGGGAGCTGGTCTAAAGGATGTGTTTCAGAATAGCCACCATCTAAGATTAATTGATCTTCAAAAACTACCGAACCTTCTGATCTTAAAACCAATTCATCTCCAGTATAACTTATTTTTCCTTTGCCTTCTACTGAATAGGGCCTAGGAAAGGATAAAACGAATTCCCCGGGAAATGTACTGAAGGCCACATTTATAGGTTTAGATAGATTTGTCGAGGTTATTTCACCTGACAGCATTTGCCTTAATATGAACTCAGGAGAGTTTATGAAAATTCTTTCTCTTTCAGCAGTTCTATCAGCAAACAATTCAGGGTTATCATTGATTAAATCTAAAAAAGCTAAATGGATTTTATCTTTAGAAACAGGAGTTTCTATCAGGTAAGGCTCCAATAAATAAAGAGTGAAAAGAAATCCAGTTTGATCATTTACAAAAATCAAATACTCTTGAGCATCAACTTGAATTTGTTTTGAATTGTCTTTTTCCGAAAAGATTAATGCCTGTGGATTTAAGAGGCGGATATTGTTGGCAGATCTACTTTCTGCCAGAAAAGATTCAGAGAATTCAAGTACAAGTTTTTCACGTTTTTTTTCTGAAAGATTTAAACCTAATGGAAAGATGCTTTGCTTGAGGCTTAGAATAAAATCTTGGTTGTTGGATTTATTCTTTACAAGTTCAATTGTTTCTTGTATGGTCTCAAAACCATTTCCAATGATCACTAATTCCCATCTTCCGGGAGGAATGCTAGGAAAAGAAAATCGGCCAAGAGAGTCTGTAAATGTTTGAAATGTAGTATTAGGTACAAAAAGGTGGATGTCCTTTAATCCAGCACCTGATAACTCATCTTTAACTGACCCAGTGAAATTAAGACTTTGGGTTCTTGCTGAATTGGAAAGAGAGAAAATAAAAGTGATTATTAAAAGGAAGGCAAAGAAAAAAAAGTAAGGATTACGACTCATTTATATATTTTGATTTTCAAATAAAACAAAAAAGCTCCAAAAAGGAGCTTTTAGTTTTGTTAAATTTTATTTATTGAGAATCACTTTTCTTCATCTTTATCGAGATCCAAATCATCTCTATCCTTCAGCTTTTTGTCCTCTACATTTTTGTTAAGGAATTCATTAATCTTATCAATAGAAAAACTGGATGAAATTTCTCCAAATGAATTAATCTCCATTTTAAACCCCTTCAGATCATCATGAACTTTTGGGTCAGTGTCTTTCTTTTTCTTTTTAGCCATGTCGTTTTGGTTTAGGCAATTACTGGAAGTGTATCTAACGCAAATTGAATGCGTTTGGCTGCTTCCTGAGTTCCTAAAATAGCAAAAACTTCCATTAAATCCGGCCCTGTTCCAGATCCCGTCACAGAAAGGCGGACGGCTTGCATTACTTTTCCAAGCTTAATTCCTTCAGATTCAGCAGCGACCCCTAACAGGCTCTTTGCTGTTTCTGCATTAAATTCTCCGTCAAAATTACTTATTACTTTTACATATTGGCTCAACACTTTTACAGCATCACCATTCCATTTTTTTGCTGCTATATCTTCATCAAATGAGTTTAATGGGACAAACAGAAACTTACTTTCCCTCCACAAATCACCTGGGAAAGTCGCTCTTCCTTTGGTTAATTCTGCTGCTTTTTCTGCTTCTATTTGACTTACCTCGATCCCTTCTTTTTCAGCATCATTTATAATATAGGATGCAAGCTCCTGGTTACTTTTACTTCGTAAATATTGCTCGTTGTACCATTTGGCTTTTTCAATATCAAATTTGGTCCCGGATTTTCCGATCCGCTCAATAGAAAAAGCATCAATTAGCTCTTCTAGAGTAAAAATCTCTCGCTCTATTCCTGGGTTCCAACCTAAAAATGCCAGGAAATTCAAAAAAGCATCTTGTAAATAACCTTGCTCTCTGAATCCTGCCGCTGTTTCGCCGGTTGCTTTGTTTTTCCAATTTATTGGAAATACTGGGAATCCAAGCTTATCGCCATCACGCTTAGAAAGTTTTCCATTACCATTTGGCTTTAGCAAAAGTGGTAAGTGTGCAAATTGAGGCATGGTGTCTTCCCAACCAAAAAACTTATATAATAATACGTGTAGTGGGGCAGAAGGTAACCATTCTTCACCACGAATCACATGGGTAATACCCATCAAATGATCATCAACAATATTTGCAAGGTGGTAAGTAGGCATTCCATCAGACTTCATCAAGACTTTATCATCTAGTGCACTAGAGTGAACCATCACCCATCCACGGATCATATCATTTAATCTTACTTCTTCCTTTCGGGGGATTTTTACGCGGATTACGTAAGGGTCTCCGGATGCTAATCGTTCTTTCACTTCCTCCTCAGGTAGAGTCAGTGAGTTTTTCATCTGAGTTCTGGTGATGCTGTTGTATTGAGGCTGAACAACCCTTGCTGCAGTCAATCGCTCACGCATTGCTTCTAGTTCCTCGCTAGTATCAAATGCATAGTAAGCATGTCCTTTTTCCACCAAATCCAATGCATATTGCATGTAGCTTGACTTGCGCTCTGATTGTCTGTAAGGCCCATTTTCTGCGGGTTTCCAAGGACTTTCATCAGCAGATATTCCCAGCCAAGCTAAAGACTCTTTAATATAATCTTCTGCCCCGGCTACAAAACGGGCCTGATCGGTGTCTTCTATTCGTAAAAGGAATTTTCCGCCCATTTTTTTGGCAAAAAGGTAATTGTATAGTGCTGTACGAACACCTCCGATATGCAATGGGCCGGTAGGTGATGGGGCAAATCTTACGCGAACTTCTTGACTCATGCTTTGCTTTTTATGCTTTCTGAAGAAATACTTCAGTTTTTTTGAAATAGGCTGCAAAGATAGGGAATAGAATGCTTTAAGAAATTATGAGAAGGATAAACTTCGATTTGAAAATCATAAAGTAATGGCTTAGCCCGGAAGTTAGGGGTAACAAGATTCTTATTCTGACTTGATGACCTTTCCTAGATAGCTTAAAACAAAAAAACCTATAAGGGATAGTATCCCGGGAATTGCAAAAAAGATCATTTGCCAAGTTCGGGAGTTTTCCTCAGGGTAATAATCGAAGAAAGAGTTTTGAATTGACATATTCCACTCAGTCAAGATATCTAGGTAAGCTAAATAGACCATATATGCAGATATGCAAATTAGGATAACTGAGCATACTTGAAAGATTCGAATAAAAACATCTGCCAAATTTTTTGCTGGGTCGATTGTGCTAAATGAGTTCATTTCAGAAAAAGTTTAAATAAAGCTAGTAGATATTCTCCAGTAAATCAATGGCTTAAATCTTAAAATGCGTTAAGGAGATTTTTTTATTTCAAAAGCAGGAATTTTGTTAATAACGAGCTGAACCTAGATATTATTTTCAAAAGTGTTGGAGTTTATTTTTTATTATAAACTTAGTTTATCCATTACCATTTTTATGGAATCAATTCTATTCATCTTTTTAAATCATGATTTAACTCGTTAAAAGTACATTTCTTTTTCTAAGAGGATTCTTTGGGAATTCATAACACAAAGAAGAGTACTTTATAGCCATGGGTATGGCGGCCATAATTACTTTCCTTTTCCAAAGAACCTATTTTATAGAAAAAAGAGTATGAGTTAAGTAGGTTAGGTTCTAGCGATAAAAATTAAAAAGCCTTCGAGGTAAATAAACCTCAAAGGTTGAGTACAAAAAAAGGAACTCAGTAATGAGTTCCTTTTTTATTAAAAGAGAAATTGCTCTTAGTGCTTTACTCTGATTTTCTCCTTGATACGTGCAGCTTTACCCTGACGTCCTCTCAAGTAGAATAGACGAGCTCTTCTCACTCTACCTTGTCTCAATAGATCGATTTGCTCGATCGCAGGAGAGATGATAGGGAAAATACGCTCTACACCAATACCGTTAGAGATTTTTCTAACTGTGAAAGTCTCACCATTGGTATTAGGGTTTTTACGTTGGATCACAGTTCCTTGGAACTGCTGGATACGCTCTTTGTTACCTTCTTTGATACGTACGTGTACGTTGATGGTATCACCAGCTTTGAAAGTAGGGAACTTAGCTCTAGCCTCGCTGTATTCTGCCTCTACTATTTTAATTAGTTCGCTCATAGCTTTATCTTTTTATGCTTTCGCTTTTTGCCATCAAGTGGCTTATTTAATTACTTCTCGTTCGATATTGTATCGAAGAAACCCTATTCCTGTCCGTCAAGCAGATCAGGCCTTCTTTGTTGGGTCCTACGAACCGCCGCTTCAAATCTCCATTCATTTATCTTGGCTTCATGCCCTGAAAGCAAAACATCTGGAACTTTCATTCCATCGTATTCTGCAGGCCGTGTATAAACTGGTGGTGCCAGTAAGCCATCTTGGAAAGAATCTGTCAAAGCCGAAGTTTCGTCATTCAAGACTCCCGGTATCAGGCGAATCACTGCATCAGCCACTACTGCTGCTGCCAATTCTCCTCCGGAAAGTACGAAATCTCCAATGCTAATTTCTTTGGTGATGAATCGCTCCCTCACCCGCTCATCCACACCTTTATAATGACCACAAAGGATCAAAAGGTTTTTATTGAGCGAAAGCGCATTGGCCATGGGTTGGTCAAAAGTCTCTCCATCAGGCGTCATATAGATGATTTCATCATACGTACGCTCTTGCTGAAGTGATTCAATACATCGAGCGATAGGCTCGATCATCATGACCATTCCGGCTCCCCCACCAAAAGCGTAATCATCTACTTGCTTTTGTTTGCCTGTCGAATAATCTCTTAAGTTGATTACCCGGATGCTAGCGAGTCCTTTATCCTCCGCTCTTTTCAGAATGGAATGTGAAAAAGGACTATCCAACAATCCCGGAACCACCGTGATTATATCAATATGCATGGGTCAGTCTTCCAGATAAATTTCAAGTAAACCTTCGGGTAATTGGCAGTAAACTTTTTTAGCTGCCTTGTCCACCTTTTTGATAATTCCGTCTTGAATTGGTATCAAAACTTCTTTACCCTGATGTGTCACCCCGAGGAGATCCTGTGTTTCCAAATCGTAAACAATCTGGACAGTTCCGATCAAACCTTTGGTCTCGTCAAAGACCTCAAATCCGATCAACTCGTGGAAATAATATTGGTCATCTTCCAATTCTGGTAGCTCCGTTAAGGGAAGATATATTTCCGTCCCTACTAACTCTTCTACCTGATCGAGCGAATCATAATCCTCAAATTTTACTAATGCTTTATTTCCAGGTTGAAGTACAAAGTGCTCCAGGAAAAACGGCACCAGCCGGGATTTTTGCTCTAGGAAGAGGTGCTCTAGACCATCATAATCTTCTGGATCATCAACATCCAGCACCACAACCAATTCTCCACGAAGTCCATGAACTTTAGCTACATACCCTAATTGAAAGCATTGCTCCTTGTTCATGGGGAGATTATTTTGTTTATGCTTTAGGCTTTTCGCCCTCAGCAGGAGTATCGTCTGCTTTTTCTTCAGCAGCAGGAGCCTCTTCAGCAGGAGCTTCTGCTACAGGTGCTTCTTCAACAGGAGTTTCCGCAACTGGAGCTTCTTCCGCATTAGCTTCAGCAACTGGAGCCTCTTCAGCAGGAACTTCAGCTTCAGGAGCAGGATTGTTCGCAGCTTCAGCAGCAGCTAGAAGAGCTTTTTGCTCATCTTCTCTTGCTTTGATAGCATCCAATCTAGCTTGGTTTTTAGCAGTTTCAGCATCTAAAGCTTTCTGACGAGCGTCAGCTTTAGCCTTCGTGATAGAATCAGCTTTTCCAGCGATTTTTTGATCTTTTTCGTTCAACCATGCTTCGAACTTCGCATCTGCTTGTTCTTGCGTGATTGCACCTTTCAACACACCAATTTGAAGGTGTTTCTTCAGCATGATACCTCTGTAAGAAAGCATTGCTTTCACTGTATCTGTTGGCTGAGCTCCATTCAACAACCATTTAAGAGCGCGCTCATTGTTGATGTTAATAGAAGCAGGATTCGTGTTAGGGTTATAAACCCCAATTTTTTCGATGAAGCGTCCATCTCGTGGAGCTCTTGCATCAGCTACAACCACGTCGTAGATAGCCATTTTCTTTCTACCTCTTCGTGCTAATCTGATTTTTACTGACATAAATTTGTTGTATTTAGTGAGTGGATGGAACCCGTCCATCCTAATTTTGGAGTGCAAAGATAGTGTAAATCCTTGTAAAGCCATAAGTTGATTAAAGAATATTTGCCTAAAAGCTGGCTTTTCTTTTATCTTGCGTGAAATTCTATTGGCCCCTAATCTGCCTGTTGGTAGGGTTCAACGGATATCTACCTGTCGGCAGACAGGAATTCCTGGCTGGACTACTAAAGATCTAATAAGTTTAAGAAGACATGGAAATTTTCTATGTGTATGCCTTGAAAAGGATGGTAGGATATTTGTTGGTTTTACACAAAATATGGGCAGGAGATTGAAGGAACATAATTCAGGTAAAACCAGGTCGACATAAGGATGGGCACCTTGGTTTATTATCTTTACTGAAGAAGTAGAAACAAGAAAAGAAGCCAGAGCTAGAGAAAAGTATTTGAAATCTGGTGTCGGAAAGGAATATTTGAAGTCTTTAAAATAAAATGGCCCCGTAGTTCAACGGATAGAACAAGCGTTTCCTAAACGCTAGATCTAGGTTCGATTCCTAGCGGGGCTACAAAAATGTAACTTCCTTAATAGGATGTTTTTAAACTTAAAATATTATTTTTATTACATATTTAACAAACCAACAAATCTTTAACCCATGAAAAAACTTTTACTACTTGCATTAAGTTGTACTTTTTCTTTTGGTTTAATGGCACAACAAACCCCATCCGTAAAAAAAGCATATACTGCCTCTACGGGTGAAACCATTCTTTCTTTTGGAATTCTGGAAGCAGAACCATTGGAGACAGGAACCATTCCGAGGTTTACTCCTTTTTTTAATTTTGGTCAACAGCTTCATTATGACTTCAGTGATAATTTTGGTTTCTATGCCGGATTAAACGTTCGAAATGTGGGTATGATCAATGACCTTAATGATTCGATTCGAATTAAGCAGCGCACTTATAATGTGGGAATCCCAATTGCTTTAAAAGTGGGGAATATGGAAGGATTCCAATTTGCAGCAGGATTTGAAGCTGAATTTGCAGTTGCATACAAACAGAAAGTATATGTAAATGGAGAAAAAAGAAAATCCAGCGCCTGGTTTGATGACCGAACCAATACTTTTCTTCCATCTGTTTTTGCAGAGTTTAAAAATGAACAAGGAAATTATATTCGATTTAAATATTACCTAACTGATTATCTGCAGACAGAAAATCAAAAAATTAATGTACCGGGAGTAGAGTACAGACCTACTAGTTCCCAAATGTTTTATGTCTCCATCGGTCATGTGATAAAAAATCGGGAATTTAGATAACTGAATTCTACCCTGGAAAGGACATTTCGATTCCTTTTCGTTTTAAAAATAAGGAGGTTCTTTCATTCAGATTCTTTGCTTTTCATGAATTAAAGGCTTCTAATTTTATTTGGTTTACTAGTCACAGGATGATTTTTAAAAGAAAATTCTTTAATAACCTGGGGCTTTTAGACGGGCAAAAACTTTAAATATGTAATGTAATTGCTTCCTAATTGTCTAAATTAATTACAATTAGAAAACCCAAAATACATGTCAGAAAAACGAAGACTTACCTTAAAGGATATTGCAAGGGAATTGGGTATTTCTGTCTCCACTGCTTCAAGAGCTTTAAATTCTTACCCAGGGATATCAGATGAAACCATCAAATTGGTAAAAGATTTTGCAGAAAAGCATAACTATGTGCCGAATACGATGGCTGTCAACTTTAGGAAAAATAAAACCATGACTTTGGGGCTTGTTGTGCCTGAAATTATCCACTATTTTTTTTCCTCTGTAGTCAGTGGGGCCATTCAGACAGCTAAAAAGCATGGGTATAATGTTTTTGTTAGCCAAACAGATGAACTGCTTCAAAATGAAATCATTACTTGTAGAGCTATGCTATCAAGTAGTGTGGATGGGTTATTAATTTCTCTTTCTAATGAAACGAATGATTGTGAGCATATTCAAGAAATTTTGGATGAGGGAAAACCTGTTGTTCAGATTGACAAAGTCTCAGATAATCTTCCTACTCCAAAAGTGATTGTGGATGACTATCAAGGTTCATTTAATGGAGTTCAGCACCTTATAGACCAAGGATATAAAAAAATAGCGCATCTCGCAGGTTGGAAAGAGGTGAAAAATTCATTTGAAAGAAAGAGGGGTTATCTTGAAGCATTAAAAAAAAACAAGTTGGAATTGGATCCAAGTTGGGTGTTTCATTGCAAAGATATAAGTGAAGAAGAGGGGTTTACTTTTGCTCAAAGACTCATGGAATCGTCAAACCCTCCTGATGCTATTTTTTGTATTACAGATTTGGTTGCTATGGGAGTTTTAAAATATCTAAAATCAAAAAAATATAAAGTTCCAGATCAAATAGGAGTTTTGGGGTTTAGTAATTGGCAAATGGCAGGCTTGGTCACACCAAGTTTAAGCTCAGTGGATCAGCACGGCTTTCAAATGGGAATTAAAGCCACAGAAATTTTAATCAACTTACTAAAAAGTAATACGCTAGGAGGAGATGAAACCGTAGAATTGAAAACGGGACTTGTAATCAGAGAATCAAGTATGTTGTAACCAAAACCAAGATAAAGAGATTCTATTTTAATTTAGCGGCTCAAAGAGGTGAAATCCATAGGGTTCAATAATAAGGTATTCATTGTCTTGACCAACTGTAAACTCTTTTTCAGTCCAATGATCGAATAGGGTATCTGGAATTGGGTGGTGTTCCTTAAATGCATACCAAGTTAAATAAGAAGTTTCGGAGCTGAAATTGAATATCCCGTAAAATTTTTTATCTCCAAAATATCTGAAATAACCTGCCACATGAATATTGTGTGGAGAAAGCCAAATCAAATTTTTATGATCTTTAATGACTTCTAATTTTTTACGAATTGAGATAAGTTTTTTTGTGGAGTCAAAGACCTTTTGCTCAATGCTTCCAGGAGTTGATCTTTTTTTCATTTTGCTCCAATCTATTACTGGACGATGCATCCAACGATTATCATAACTTTTTCCAGGGTCATTCAGATAAGTATAATCATTAGTATAACCAATTTCATCACCATAAAAAATCATAGGAAGTCCACCCAAAAAGAAGGAATGTCCCTGCATTAGCAATATTTTTTGAATAGATAAGTTTATATCCTCTTCAGAGTTATCCTCAACTGCTTTTTCCAATCCGCATAATGAAGCCAATGACCCACTAATTCTTGCATCTCCTGTCTTTGGGTTTGATGAAAAAAGAGCTCCTTTAGATGGACTTCCAGGATAAGCACCAGAGAAGTATTCTTTCAGATATTTACGATGCTCAAATGGGTTTTTCCCTGCTATTTCAATCATATGATCATCATAACCCAAACCGATATCATCATGGCATCTTGTATAATTAATCCAGCTGGTTCCGAAAGGCTTTTTTAAAATTTCATGCTGTGCCGCTAGCATCACCTTTGTTTCTCCAGAGGCCAACATATCCCATTGCAAAGCCATATGTGTGGCATTATAGGCGAAATCACATTCTTTGGCCTGAAACTCACCAGTTCCAAAATATTTCAGAATCTCTTTTGGAGAGACAATAGCTTCCCCTAACAAAGCCATTCCGGGAGTTGCTACTTCCACACATTGTTTGATTAATTGAAGTAAAGTATGAGCTTGGGGTAGGTTTTGAGAACTGGTGCCTGTTTGCTTCCAAATAAATGCAGGAGCATCAATTCGAAGTAGGTCTACCCCGAGGTTGGCATAGAACAAAATATTGTCCAGCATTTCATTGAAGACAGCGGGATTCATGAAATTCAAATCCCACTGGTAGTTATGAAAAACCGTCATGACCCATTTATGGCATTCAGGTACCCATGTGAAGTTACTGGGAGAACTCTCCGGAAAAATATCCGGCATAGTAGCATCAAATTGATTTGGGATCCATCGATTATCATACATATAATAATATTTCTGATATTCAGGATCACCTTGCTTGGCTTTTTCAGCCCATTCATGTTTATGGGATGTATGGTTTAAAACGATGTCTAGCATGAGATACATTTCTTTTGAGTACATCTCATTTCTAAGCTCTTTGAGTTCAGTTAAGCTCCCGAATCGTTTATCAACTTTTCTGAAATTGGAAACTGCATAACCTCCATCACTTTCATCTTCAGGACTTTCAAATAATGGCATCAAATGCAAAAAGTTTACCCCGAGTTCTTCTAGGTAATCCAATTTAGAATTCATGTTTTTCAGGTTACCACAAAACCTATCCACATACAAACTCATGCCTGTCAATTCATTGGAAAGAAACCAGATTCCTTTCTTTCTTTTTTTAGAATCTCTTTCTTTTAGTTCACTGCTTCGCTCCCGACTCGCTTTTGCAAGCTGTAAAATCAATCGTTCAAAAAAGAAGTTTGCTTGCTCACTTTGCTTGTATATTTTCCCAAATAGTTCTGCGATTGAATCAATAGAGTTACTCAATCTAAAAAAAAAGTCTTTGTCGATTCCTTTTCTTGAATACCCATTTTTTGTTAGAAAATCTATAGCAAAATCATTTGCTGATTTGTCCAGTAAAAACATATGCTTTGTTTCTATTAAATATTAATGTCCTCCAGAACCTAAGGATGGAGACTCAATTACGTTTGTGTTTTCTTTAATCCTTAAAACAGCCAGCGCTCCGATTAGTAGTAAAATTCCTGCGAACGAAATTGCTAAGCCAGGATCATTATTGAGAAAGGTCTTTGAAATAAATCCAAAACTCAAGGTTTGGAAGATCATTGGAATAACGATCATCATATTTATTATTCCCATATAAACTCCGTATCGTTCCTTTGGTATTTCATTTACTACCAGCAAATAAGGAACTCCCATCATACTTGCCCAAGCGATGCCAAAGCCTGTCATAGGGGCAAAAAGCAAATACTTATTTTCAATTACTGGAAAAAGTAGTAAGCCAATTCCCGCCATTATCAAGCACACAAAATGGACTTTCTTTGGGCCAAATTTGGTCGCCATTCTAGCAAGAAAAAAGGCTGAAAGAAAGGTGACTATATTATACCAACCATTGACCAAACCTGTCCATCCTACCGCCTCCTCATATAATTGTTTATTTCCTAAAGGGGTAGTATTCCATACAGACTGAGCAATACTTTTTGCAGCATTTTGCCAGTAACAAAATAAGGCATACCATTGAAAGAGGTAAACCAATGCCAATTTCCACATCACGGAAGGCATTTGAGTAAGGGATTCGATGATCTCCAGATTTTGGGCAAAGACAATTTTAATTGTTGGGTGATTTTCAGCCCAATGAATGGTTTTCCTAATAATTCTCCGATCAAATATTGCCGGGATGATTAAAATGAAAAGAGCTAAATAAGCGATCAAAGTAGTCAAGATGGAAAGGAAAAACTGGATTGCTGGATGAGGCATTCCCTTATTCCTTTCATTTAAAACTTTTAATTCTTCCTCTGATGGAGGGTATTCCGGTGTTTTCGAAATACTCCAAATGACTGATCCAATGGAACAAACAGTTCCTAAGAAGAAAGAGGCATAAACCCAAATTGGCAAGGAACCAGCAATTCCAGGGATGTATTTCTGAAAAACAAATAAAGAAACATTAGCCAATGTAATCCCTAATCCGGTAAAAAAGCTTTGGGTCAAAAAACCTTTACTATACTGCTCTTCTGGTAATACATCTGCAATTAATGCTCTGTAAGGTTCCATGGCTGTATTATTGGCTGCATCCAAAACCCAAAGAAGACCAGCTGCCATCCAAAGGGAGCTGCTAAAAGGATAAAAGAAAAGACAGATGCTGCACATCAAAGCCCCTATAAAAAAGAAGGGTTTTCTTCTACCGAATCTAGGACTCCAAGTGCTATCACTCAATGCCCCGATTATGGGTTGAATAAGTAGACCTGTCATAGGCCCAGCCAAATTCAAAATAGGGATTTCATCTGGGGCCGCCCCAAGCATATCGTAAATTGGATTTACTGCACTCTGTTGTAATCCGAAGCTATATTGAATCCCAAAAAATCCAACATTCATATTGATGATCTGGGAAAAGGAGAGCTGAGGCTTTCTCATGGTTTTATTTTGGGTTCGGTTTTTTGGGCTTTGATTTTAGAATTCTAAGTAAGAAGTCCTTAAATCAGGGATTAAAATACGCATTAAACCTTTCATTCAAAGTTTTGGGTGTTTTGCCAAGGTGACTTAGAATGGTGGAATTTAATTTGGAATCCATCAATATCACCTATTTCAAACGGTTGAAATAAGAAAAAGCAGAATTGAAAAAAAATTAAAAAAAATGATAAAGAATTTAGCTTTTAATGTTTTTCAAAACTTAGCGCGCATAAAAAAACAATTCAATCCTATTAACTTAAATTCTTAATAGAATAAGTGACTTTCATTTGTAACTATTTCAAAATCTTGATTATGCGACTATATATCATTTCGTGAACGTTCCAAGCCAACCCTCCACTTGTATTTACAAATTGAACAACTACAGCATCGATATCTGAGTGATATCTGGCGATACTTTGATAGCCAGGAAGCAAGCCCGTGTGTCCATATTCATAAATGGAAGTGTAAATTTCCTCCTCTTCCTCGGTAAATAAGGTACCGTCGTTTAATGCTCTAAGGAAAATGCCTACATCCTCAGCAGACGCAATCATTGAACCTCCAGGGGTAGTGAAATTATTTATCATGAGGTCTGGCTCATACCCAATGGCATACCCACTTATCATTTTAGATTTGTCCACATCGTCCAATAAACTGAAGGTATTTTCCAACCTAAGTGGCTCTAAAATCACCTCTTTGATATATTGATGGTGGCTATATCCAAGAGTTTTATCAAGGATTTCTCCGATCAATAAGTAGTTGGTATTTGAATAGCTGTATTTTTCATCTGGATCAAATTCTGCTGGTAAATCCAACGCAAATTCCAGCGTGCTTTGATTGTCTTTTGGTAGGTTGTCCCATGGGAAATCTTTCTGATCTGTAAAATTCGGGATTCCTGACCTGTGTCGAATCATCATCCTGAGTGAGATTTTTTCGGAATTTTCAATTCTTTCTGATATTCCTGGTAGGTATTCTGATAGTTTTTGATCTAAAAACAAGCGTTTTTCAGCTACCAATTTTGTGGCTGCTGCTGCTATATAAAGTTTGCTGATACTTGCGATTTTAAACAAGTCATTTGGGTCGATGGGGATTTCATTTTCTTTATTTTTCCATCCAGAAGCATATAATTTTGGTGACTTTCCTCCTTGATCCACATACACAATGACTCCATCTAAATCATAATTTATTGCTTGATTAACTTGTTCCTGAATGGTGCTAGGCAAAGGGGTTAACCAGATTCTTATAAGTATCCAAGGAATAAAAAGAGATGAAATGAAGATAGAGAGGGCAGGGATCAGTATTTTTAATAATCGCTTTCTTTTGTTCATTTTTTAAGTAGAAAAACTGATTTTCCCTATTTGTATTTAAACTGATTCGCCTTATAACCCTGAGAATTCGTGTTCACCAGAAATACATCTCCACTCTTTGGGAATTCCTTGAGTTGCGCTTCACTAAGATTCTCCTGGGCGGTGGTGATCAAAAGGGTGTCTAGATTCTCGCCACCAAAACAACAGGATGTAACATGGGGAACAGGAAGTTCGATTTTGTCTAATAATTCTCCTGATTTAGGGTGCCAACGGTAAACGCCAGATCCTCCATAGTGAGCTACCCAAAGCATTCCTTCCCGGTCAATGCACATCCCATCAGGGAATCCTAATTCTTCCGGGATCTCAACGGCGATCCCTTTTAATTCAATTTCTCCGGTTTCTAAATCAAAATTAAAGGCTTTGATTTTTCTTGTTGGCGTATCAATAAAGTAAAATGTCTTTTTGTCTTCCGTCCAAGCCATGCCATTGGATATAGTCAAATTGGAGAGCTTTTTTTCGGCCTTTCCATTTTCTGAAATGCAGTATAGAGAGCCTGCGCCCTCCGTAAATTTTGTACTTAATGTCCCGATCCAGATTCTTCCTTTTGGATCCACTTTTCCATCATTAAATCGATGAAGAGGGAATTCCTGCTCCACCTCAGCGAACCAAGTCAGCTCTTTTGACTCTAAATGATACTTAGCCAGCTTGCAATCCAAACCTAATATCAATTCATTTTCTTTTCCTTCCAAAACCACTGTCAGCCGGTGGGGGAAAGTTATTGAATTAGTGATCCCAGATGTAGGAGCATGTTCAAAGAGTTTTCCGTTTTCTATATCCACCCAAAAGAAACTTTGTCGAGCTGAATGCCAATAAGGACCTTCACCTAAGAAGCATTTGGAGGGGATGGAAGTGTATTGGTAGGTATTCAAGGCTTTAGATTTTTAAAAATAAGAGTGATTTATTATTAAACTTTCGAAGAGATTTCTCAGTTGTTCCTCCTTCGAAATGACACATTAAAGGTTGATTTCTAGTCCGTATTTACTAAATCATGGATGCCAATACTGAGCTATTTTCTTTTTTAGGAACCCAACACTTCTAGCCAATTGGTCCATGCCGTCTACGCCATCTTCAATGCTGATCCAAGAATCAAATCCAACTCTTTTCAATTCTGTGAAAATAGCATCGTAATCGTTCATCCCTTGTCCGATTTCTCCATGGCTCAATCGCTTGGCATATCCCTGGGTTCCTCCTTCTTCTTTTCTCAAATCGTCGATCGTGCCATATTTCAAAAAGCGATCGCTCGCATGCATGGTAACGACTCTTTCTGATACGTCATAAAGCAAATCCAAAGGATCTTCTCCAGCCAAAAATGCATTGCTTGGATCATAATTCACCCCAAAATTTGGATGATGAATGCTATTTACCAACTTGGTGAAAATCGCCCGTTTCTGTGCAAATTCAGGGTATTCCCAAAAATCGTCCTTATAGTGATTTTCAATGATGAGTGTAATTCCCAAAGATTTGGCATAAGGGAGGCAGGCCTCGATACAGTCTTTTGCTAATTTGATTCCTTCATCAATAGATAGTTCAGGACGGTATTGACCGGAAAGCACGCGACAATATTTGCCTCCTAATTCATCTGTCATCTCAATCCAACGTTTTTGCTTCTGGATTTCTTTTTCTCTAAAAGCTTTGTCTAGATTTGTGAAATCAGGAGAGCAACACATCATCGGGATCACCATTCCCTGGTCTTCAACCATTCTTCTGAATAAAGGCCAATTTTTTTGGTTTTCCATTTCCAAAAAACCAGCGTACCATTCCAGACCATCTATTTCTAAGGGTGCTGCAAGCTTGATCCAATCGGCAATTTTCATGGTTCCATCTTTGCAAAGTGCTTGCATAAAGGCTTTTGGGAAAGCTGCTAATTTGGGCATTTCGGTTCTTTTATTTGTGAGGAATTGTGCTGGAGTCTTTCGGTATATTTCTTCCGATCATTGGGAATTGCTCCAAATCAACAACCTGTCCGCTGATCGGCCCGCTTTCATCTGAAAGCCAATAAATAGTTGCCGCTGCAATTTCTTCTGGCAAAATGATTCTACCTGCCGGAGCATACATCTTAGATAGCTCCTTATACCAAGTATCGGAAAGCCCATGCTCTTTTTTTCGTTCAATTTCTTTCTCGGTGAGCACCCATCCTGGATTTATCTGATTCACACGTACTCCATTTTCGCGGAAAAGTGAATCGCCTAAATTTCTTGTCATGGTCATTAATGCACCTTTGGAGATACTGTAGGCAAGTAAGTTATGCTCGCCGCTCCATGCATTAATTGAGCCGATATTAAGGACTGCTCCATGCCTTTCAATTAAGTGAGGGAGCGCAGATTTTATCAGGAATAAAGGGGCATAGGTATTTACTTCCAATAATTTGTTTAAAAATGCTTTATCAGTCGTGTGAATGGTTGAAGCTGCCACTATTGCGGCATTATTGACAATACTGTCGAGTCTTCCCCAAGTGCTTATTGCTAAATCAACCAATCTTTGTGTAGCCCCTTCATTGGAGAGGTCTTCAATATGCAACTTGGCATGTTCAGTACCCAGCTCTTCCACAACCTGATTTCCCAGCTCTTCTTCCAGGCCATGAATAATCACTTTCGCACCCTCTGAAACGACCTTTTTGGCAATGGCTTTCCCTATGCCCATTGTGCTACCTGTAACGATTATAATTTTGTTTTTTAGCCTCATTTTAAACTGGTTTTAACACACTTTTCACCACTTTTCCACTATGCATTTTCTCAAAAGCCTCATGCCATTCTGTGATCGGCCAAATACCACCGATTATAGGTTTTACATCCAAAGCTCCACTTGCAAGTAAAGAAATAACTCTTTCCCAAATAGGCCAATTATGGCTGAAACTTCCTTGAAGTCGTACATTTTTTTGGACTAATGGGTCAAGTGAAAAATTACAGGGAGTTGGTCCCCAACCTACCTTGGTAATTTGCCCATTGGGGCGAACAAGACTTAAAGCAACTTTTAACGTTTCGCTAACTCCTGCTGCATCGATGACCAAATCAGCGCCCAATCCATCTCTTTTTCTGGCCCAATTTTCCGCATTTCCTATGATGGGTTCGCATCCATATTTTTTGGCGATTTCCAATCTGCCTTTGTCCGCTTCTAAACCAATTATGGCAACTTCTGCTCCACAAAGTCTTGCAACAGCTGCGCAAAGAATCCCAATGGTTCCGGGACCTATGACTATCACACGATCACCTGGTTTGATGGATGAGTTTCCTACCACCGCATTATATGCCACACAACTAGGCTCTGTGAGGCATGCTTCTTCAAATGAAAGGTTTTCCGGTACGGAGTGGAGGCATCTTGCTGGGACCTTAACAAAACGTGTCATGGCTCCATTGACTCCATAGCCAAAGCCTTTTCTGGTGGGATCCAGATTGTACAACCCTACTTTACTCATCGGATTTTGGCTGTCAATGATTGCGGCGGTTTCACTGACCACCCGGTCACCCACTTTCCAAGATTTGACATTTTTACCCAATGCTGCGATTTTTCCACCAAATTCATGTCCTAAGACAACAGGGTAATTTACAGGCCAGCTGTGGTCCGAAGTCCATTGATGAAGATCACTTCCACAAACTCCCACATTTTCAACCTCCAATAAAATATCATTTACATCGATTTCAGGAACGGGTATTTCCCTTATTTCAACCGAATGTTTCTTCTCAGCATAGTTTACTACAGCTGCATTTTTAGAACTAGACATGGTTTAGGGTTTTTTGGGTATAGCTGTTGTTTGATTATGGATTGCTTCGCAAATCATTCTTAAGGAACCTTCCAGATCGCCACTTGCCGTTTTGAATGAGTCTGCGTCAATGGTTAAAGGAGCTCCAAGAACTACTAAAGGGGCACCATATTGAGGACATTGGATCGCTTGTTCAAGAGAAAGTCCTCCTACAGCCTGAACAGGAATATTCACTGCTGCCACGACTTCCCGAAGTTGATCTAAAGGACTGGGCATTCTTTTGCCGGAGGCCGCAATTCCTCTTCTCTCATCATATCCGATATGATGGATCACATAGTCGCATCCCAAATCCTCTAAAAATTTCGCTCCATCTACCATGTTTTCGAAGACCATGTTATCACCCATGACCTTAGCTCCAAAATCTTTTCCGGCTTGAACCACACATTTGATAGTTTCTTCGTGTGCTCTCGCCATGACGACCACATGGGTGGCACCTGCTTTGGCCATCATTTCTGCTTCCAGATAGCCACCATCCATAGTCTTCAAATCAGCAACTAAGGGGACATCAGGAAATGCCTCTCTTAATTTTCTTACGCCATGTAAACCTTCCGCCAAAATCAAGGGAGTTCCAGCTTCTAACCAATCCACTCCGGCTCTTATTGCCAAAGCTGCGGTTTCCAAAGCTTCATCGATATTTGTAAGATCGAGGGAGATCTGTACTATAGGTTTCATAATTTTGGGTTTTATTAAATTGTATCAAAAAGTAGAATCTTAATATAAGCTTTTTTTAAAAGTCAGCTTCCTGTATCTGACCTGAAATGGTTTTATTTTTTTAAAATCCCACCTATTAGAAATAAAAAAACCTCGGCTATTTCTGGCCGAGGTTTTTTGAAGAACTGAGTTTTTATTTTTGAAGCCTTGCTTGAACTTCTTCGATAAGTCCTTCGTACTTTTTCAAGATACGAGCCCAATCCTCAAATTTTTCATCGTCTTTGACAGTTACTTGATTTTGACCATCCAGATAGGCTTCCTGACTAATCAATTTAATCGCGTAAGCTAATTGATCGGAATTCCCTCCACTACTCACTATTACTCTCGTTCGGATGATACTTGACTGGAAGTTTTGAACTTGCCAAGAAGTTGTTAAATATCCAGTATTATAATCTACCGTTTCTAAGATATCAAAATATCGAGTGATGATTGAGCTCAAGATTCTCCAAGCTTCTTCTGAAGAATAATCTGAATTTACAGGAACTGTAATTCTAACATTAGCTAAATCGGAGGATACAGAAGAAGTATATGCCTCATCTACTGTCATTTCCACAAAGTCAGAAACAGGCGGCTCCTGCATATTCGCTTGATTGTAATAATTTTTAATATATCGTACATACCCATCTTTGGAGATACGTACTTCTACGCTTCCGTTCTTTGGTACTTTTAAATCATAGCTTCCTGTACCCACTCTTCTGCCTCCAATTTCAATAATGGCATCATTTGGATTGGTGGTAATTCTTACCAATCGATCATCCAATTGAGCTTTTTCTCTTACTGGAGGTTCTGGATCTGTGTCTGGCTTGTTACAAAAAACTTTTGTGTATTCAACATAGCCATCTTTATTGACAGTGACGGTAACACAATCACCTAAAGGGATTTGAACATCTTGATTTCCTCTACCCAAGCTTACACCATTTGCAGTAACCACTCCATCAGCGGGGACTACTTCCAATCGTACCTGACGATCTTTTAGCTCGAAATAATCCTTTGCAGGTGGAGTTTCCCTGTCCGGTGAATTATAATAGCTTTTCGTAATTGGAGCATATCCTGGTTTTCTTATCTCAACTGTATGAAAACGATCTTTCTGAATGATCAGATAAATCGCTTTGGAACCAACAACTCTTCCATCAACAAGTATTTCTGCATCATAGGGTTCAGCAGTAATTTCAACTCTTCTTGCATCCAATGAAACATATTGTTCTTTATCCCATTTCAAGTCTCTGTTGAATTCTTTGATTAGGGGTTCGTATCCGGGTTTAGTGATCTTGATTCGGTTACGACTGTCTTTTTCCAGTTTATATTCAATCGTTCCCGTTCCCAGTTCCTGTTTATCAGAATCATCATAATCATTTAACAAAATAAATTTTGCATCGGAATGATTTGCTGTAATTTGAAGTTTTTGAGAGAAAGAAAGACTTGAAGTAAAGAGAAAAATTAGGGTAAGCGTGAGTAAATTTTTAAATGTCATAAATTGGTGGTTTGCGTTTAGCTTGCGCTAAATAATTCAATTAGAATTATTTATGCAAAATAAAACCGAAGGAATTGTCCAATTTTTCCCCAATTAAGACCATGTTTTTTTTAGAAAATTGAGCCAGTTTCCATGCATTACTTTCTCAACGTCTTGTTCTGAATAACCTCTTTCTCTCAGTAAATCAGGGACTTTGTTAAGATTATCAATGCTTTCTAGGTCATAAGGAGCCTGCTCTTTTCCAAATGCTCCATCCAAATCCGAGCCAATTCCGATATGATTTGCATTACCTGCAACTTGACAGATATGATCCATGTGATCCAATACCGTATTTAATGTTACGTTTCGTTCTTTTGGAGTGGATTTTCCTCTTTCCCATCCCGGGCTGAGCATCCAAGCATCCATTGCTCCTCCGATCACAGCTCCTCTTTCTATCAATGCTTTGATCATCTCATCAGAAAACTGTCTGTTGTGATCAACCAGAGCCCTGCAATTATTATGGCTTGCCCAGACTGGACCTTGAAAAATTTCCAATGCATCCCAAAATGCTAAATCACACAAATGTGTTGCATCCAGAATAATTCCCAATTCATCCATTTTCTTAAGCAACTCTTTTCCTTCCTGATTCAATGGAGCCGAAGCATCCGTGCCATGGGCATACCTGCCAGGTCCGTAATGAGCGGGACCCAATGCTCTTAATCCAGATTCATAGGCTTTCTCCAAATAATCTAGATTAATAATGGAGTCAGCTCCTTCCAGAGACAGGATAAATCCAACCGGTTTTTTGAGATTTTCTTCCTCATTATTCCAAAGGGTCAAATGCGTTTCCAATTCCGATAAATTTCTTATCTGGACCATTTCTTTCTGCTCCACCATGGCTTGATACCATGCCAACTGGCCTTGAGTTTGAGCCCATGACTGAGCTGGTGAATGCCAGCCTGGTAATGGGTTTTCGGGAGCGACATACCTGGCTATTTGAGTTGCCACCACCAATCCCACATTTCCTTTTCTGAGTTCGGGTAGCGAGACAACTGCATTACCTCGATCTGGCTTGTCAGTCATTCCTTGTTCTCGAGCATTTATTTCTGAAACAGGTCTTGTTAAATCACGATTCCACTCCAGCGCATTCATACTCAGATCCAAATGGGCATCAATTGTAAACATGTGTTAGAAACTTTGGATGATAAAAACAGTTGGGATTTTATGAAGATCAAGCGGTAGGTTTTTCCATTCTGAAATCGTTTTAGTTAAGATCAGCGCATCTTTTGCAGTAAGGTTTTTTGCGATGCAGAGCTTGGTGTTCGCAGAAAGAACGCGAAGGCAATCTTCAAAAATTTGATTATTTCGGAATGGTGTTTCCATAAAAATTTGAGCTCTTTTTTCTCTTAAGGACTCAGATTCTAATGCTTTTAATGCAGCAACCCGCTCTTTTCTATCAATCGGAAGGTAACCATGAAATGCGAAAGATTGTCCGGAAAACCCTGAACCCATCAAAGCCATAAACATAGAGCTTGGTCCAGAAAGAGGAACGACCTGTATACCTTTTTTATGTGCATGCTCCACTGCCAATGCACCTGGATCTGCAATCCCTGGGCAGCCAGCCTCTGAAATGATACCTATATCTGCTCCATTTAGTAAAGGCTGCATCAGTCGATTAATAGTTTCTGGCTTAGTGCTTTTATCCAGAATCTCCATATGGATTTCTTCGATATTAACTCCAAGTTTCAGGCTACTGATATATCTTCTTGCCGTTCTCAGATTCTCAACAAGATAGACTTTTGTATGCTTGACAACATCTTTTACCTGAGGACTGATTACCTCAAGCGAAGTGTTTTCAGCAAGTACATTTGGGATAAGAAAAAGTTTTCCTTTAGGCATAGGTATTTAAATCGTTGTAAGGAGAATCGAATTTACTATTTAAAAGTCAAATTCATTATCTTATCAAATTATCCATCATATAAGAATTATGAGACACCTGAGAATTGTTTTGACCCTTCTGGCTTCAATTATTGGTTTTTGCAGTTACTCCCAAGGGATAAAAGCCTTGGTTGGAGGAACACTGATTGACGGTTTTGGCGGAGAACCTATTCGGAATTCAGTAATCTTAATTCAAAACGAAAAAATTGTGGCAGTTGGCCAGTTAGGAAGTTTGAAAATTCCTGATGGAGCCGAAGTAATTTCTACAGAAGGGATGAGTGTTTTACCTGGCCTTTGGGACATGCATGTGCATTTGATGATTAATGGTCATAGTGATTATGCTCATTGGGATAGCACTTACATTGATATTTTGGACCCTGTGATTATGCCTGCATCAGCACATCAATTATTGCTTGCAGGAGTGACAAGCGCAAGAGATTTAGGGGCGCCATTGGAAGCTAGTATCAACGTTCGCGATCGAATAAATAGAGGGGAGATTCCAGGCCCTACCATCTACGTATCCGGTCCTTTTATTCAAAAAGCTGCTTATCCTAATACAGAGGCATTTCGTTGGGGAGTAGATGGGGTAGCAGATGCCAAAGCAAAAGTTAAAAAATTGGCTGATGCTGGAGTTGATGTTATTAAATTAATTGATCAGGATCAAATGACTTTAGAAGAAGCTCAAGCTGTGGTGGATGAAGCACATAAATATGGTTTGCCGGTTGTAGGGCATTCGCATCGTCCTGAAGAAATCAGGGTGGGATTGAAAATTGGTGTGGATTGTTTTGAACATACTGGATTATCCTCAGCTCCAGAATATCCTGAAGACATCATGCAACTGATTCAGGAAAGAGCTGCTCAAATGAATAAGGGTCCTCTTTTTTGGACTCCAACTGTAGAAGGGCTGTATAACTATGAATCAGTCCGAGATAATCCTGAAAAATTGGATGACCCTTCTTGGCATTTAGACTTGCCGGATTCCATCATTTCTGATATTCAAGCTTCTTTAAAATATCCTGGAAGGATGTCTTATTTCCAATTAACTCCAGTGAGGAAACCTACTTTAGAGCGAAAGTTCAATCAATTAAAGCAAAGTGGAGTTGTAATGCTGATTGGAACTGATAGTGGGATTCCAATGAAATTCCATAGTCAAAGTACCTGGAATGAATTGGATGTTTGGGTGAATGAATTTGGATATGATCCGATCCTTGCAATTAAAGCAGCTACTTATTGGCCTTCTGTTGCCATGGGAGTATCTGATAAAGTTGGCACAATCTCAGAAGGGAAATATGCTGATATAATTGCTGTAAGAGGAGATGTTTTGAGACATATAAGCTTACTTCAGGACGTAGATATGGTCATTAAAAAAGGAAAACAAGTAAAGTGATATTCAGAAAAAGGGAGTTATTTTGATTTAAGAGCCGTTTTTAATAATAATTCTAAATTTTTTTAGTTTCCCTTTCCCTTGGACATTATAGCAGAAATTTGGCCAGCGTGATGAAAATAATGGAATAGGATATGAGAAAAAAGTCGGAATCTGTTTATATCTCCAAAGAATGGGGTAGAAACAATTCCTTTCCAATACTCATCATCTTTGTTTTCCGCCAAAATCTTCAAGTTTGAGAAACCGAGTTGGATCAGATCCTTGCTAGCTTGAATATTTTCCCCTTGTCCTTGATCTTTAAATCCCATAGTCGTGTTGGATACATCTGACTCAATTCCAAAAAAAGTTCCAAATAGATTCAAAGTCTCTCCAATGTGAAGTAAGATAAAGCCTATTGAATTCGAATCCTTATTAAGTTTCCAATTCCAATGATCTTTTCGCACATTTTTGAGCTGTGAACTTGTTAAATCTGCTTGTTTAAGCATCTCTAGTATTGCCTCTTTCATCTTTTTGAGTTTGGTTATTTTAAGAATTTCAAAACCTCTTCAACCATAGCTTTGGGTTGCTCGGCATGGAGCCAATGACCTGCATCGGAAATGAATTCCACTTCGTAATTAGGGAAGAATTTTTGCATATCATCCAAGTCTGATTGCTGAATGTAATCGGAATTTTCTCCAGCTAAAAATAAAGCAGGACCATCATAAAAGCCGCCTTCTTCTAAGGCTTTGCCAACTTCTTCAATGTTTTTAGTGATTACGGGTAAGTTAATTTTCCAAACAAAACCATTCGAATCTCTACTTAAACTTTTTAGTAAGAATTGTCTGATTCCAAGTTCTGGGATATACTGAGCGAGTATATCATCAGCCTCTTTTCTGGATTTGATAGCTTTTAGATCAAGCGCGTTTAAGCCTTCCAAAATCTTCTGATGATGTACAGAATAATAGCGAGGAGCAATATCTGCTACAATTAATTTCTCGACTCGCTCTGGGTATTTGATGGCGAAATTCATCGCTGTCTTTCCACCCATAGAATGTCCCATCAGATAAACCTGATCTAATCCCTCATCATCTAAAAACTCTTTTAAATCTTCTACCATTACTTCATAACTCCATTCATCAGAATGGGGAGAATCACCGTGATTTCGTTGATCCACCAAGTAAAGGGTAAAAGATTTTTCGAGCTCTCTGGCTATGCTAAACCAATTATCAGCAGAACCAAAAAGCCCATGAAGTATGACGAGTGGCTTATCTGAGCCTAGTTTTTTGAAGTTTAATTTCATTTGATTTTTGTTGTCAACAGTCGACAGTCAAAGGTCGACTGCCAAATATTGGAAAAGTTGAAAATGAGGGTTAAAATGAGTTTTTAAGAGCTTGTATTTTAATAGTTAACTCTTCATAAGAATTATATCGCCTTAAAAAATCATCTTCTGAAATTATTTTTCTTTTTTTTCCTAAATATAGACAGCTCACCACTTCAATTCCTGATCTAATAGCATGACCTAGAAACTTTTTAAACTCTGGGTTTGATTGTCCAGTGGATCCTTCTGCGATATTTAATGCAACAGAATCTGCCGCTCTTTGTATTTGAGTAGAAAGGATAAATCTCTCTTCACTAGGGAATGATTTAATCAGGATGCTTATTTCTGTGCTAAGTTCTATTGCCAGATTCCAAACTCTTAAATCTTCGAATTTAAATGCCATAATAATTTTGTGCTCTGAATTTTTAATTTTTTTCTAATCAAATTTGGCAGTAGTCTGTGGCCTGTTGTCAGTGGACTTAAAAATCTTCCAACTGTCTTCGATACATCTGAATAGTGTTTTCAAGACCGTAATAGAGCGCATCACAAATCAAGGCATGGCCTATGGAAACTTCATCCAAATAGGGAATGGATTTTTTCAGATACGCAAGATTATTCAGATCTAAGTCATGTCCTGCATTAAGTCCTAGGCCAAGTTCTTTTGCAATTTCAGAAACTTCTACATAAGGATTGACAGCCTTTTCTCTGTCTTGATGATACCCGACAGCGTAGGGCTCAGTGTACAATTCCACTCGATCTGTGCCGGTAAGTTTTGCGGGTTCGAAATATCTAATCTCAGGATTAATGAAAATAGAAACCCGGATTCCTGATTCATGTAGCTCAGCTACAATATCTTTTAGCATGACTTGATTGGAAATCGTATCCCATCCAGAGTTTGAAGTAATGGCATTTGGTGGATCTGGAACCAATGTAGCTTGAGCCGGTTTGACTGCTTTTACTAGCTCTATAAATCTGCGATCGGGATAGCCTTCTATGTTGAATTCTGTCGTTACCACTTTTGCCAAATCAAAAACATCCTGTCGTCGAATATGTCTTTCGTCTGGTCTTGGATGAACAGTAATTCCTTCTGCACCAAATCGTTCTGCGTCCAAAGCGACTTTGACAACATCGGGGTTATTTGCACCTCTTGCATTCCTTAAGGTGGCAATCTTGTTAATATTTACGCTGAGTTTAGTCATTTCCGGGTCGAAAAGGGTATTTTTGTTTGATTTTAACCAATAACACAAACTTAGGGCTTATGAGTTTAAAGCAGAAAGTAGATGGCGAAATAAAATCTGCAATGATTGCCAAAGATAAGGATAGATTGAGAGCATTAAGAGCAGTTAAATCTTTGATCCTTTTAGAAGAAACTAAGGGTGGCGCTTCTGGCGGTCTTTCAGAAGATGAAGAAATGAAGATTTTAACCAAAGCAGCAAAACAAAGAAAAGATTCTGCTGATATCTACAAGCAACAAAACAGAGAGGATCTCTACGCAGTGGAAATGGCGGAGCTTGAAATTATTCAGGAATTTCTACCAAAAGCACTTAGCGAAGAAGAGTTGACTGCAGCTATCCAGGCGATTGTTTCGCAAACGGGGGCTTCTAGTCCAAAAGATATGGGTAAAGTTATGGGAATAGCAAGTAAGCAATTGGCTGGAAAGGCTGATGGAAAGGCTATTGCTGATAAAGTTAAAGCAATATTAAATAGCTAAGTTGAGTACTGTTGATATCATATTACTGGTCATACTAGGGCTTGGAGCCTTTGAAGGTTATAGACAAGGATTCCTAATGGGAGTCCTTGGTCTTTTTGGTTTTGTCATTGCAATTATTTTGGGTATTTATTTTATGGATCCAATGACAGACTGGCTCCAAGAGAATGTAACTGGATTCAATTTGGGATATCCTATCACGGGTTTTCTGGTTATTTTTTTAATCACCTTGATTCTGATTAAAATTATTGGTGCGATCCTAAAGCAGGTAATGGATCTGGCATTGTTAGGATCTGTGGATGCCTTGGCAGGAGTGTTTTTAGGAATAGTCAAAGCGGCATTTTTTGTCAGCCTATTCTTTTGGCAGGCTAGCTTATTTAAACTTGATTTACCAAAACAATGGACAGAAGAATCTGAATATTTAGTTTTCATAGAGCCAGTAGCCCCAGCAATTGTCGAGGGAATTGAACCATTTTTCCCAAAGGTTGAAGAAAACTTAGAGAAGTTGGAGAAGATTGTAGATGAGATTTTAAATGATTCTACTGATTGACAATTTTGATTCTTTCAGTCATATGTTGGCTGATGTGGTCATGCAAATTGGAGCTGAATTAAAAATTGTTAGGAATGATTGCTCTCTCGAAGAAATAAATCAGCTTTATTTTTCAGGGTTAATCCTTTGGCCAGGTCCAGGAAGACCTGATGCAGCAGGTAACCTTACTGAGATTTTTAAAAGTTATTATCAAAAAATCCCCGTCTTGGGAGTTTGCCTTGGGCATCAGGCAATCGGAGAATACTTTGGAGCAAAGTTAGTTAAGAATACAATGCCTGTTCATTGGAAAGTACATTCTGTAAAGAAAGTAATAAAACACCCTTTCACTTTTGGATTACCAGGTAGGTTCAAAGCTGCCAGATATCATTCGCTCCAATTGGAAGCTATCCCCGAAGAACTTGATGTGATTTTAGAAACTGAAAAGGGAGAGGTTATGGGAATTGCCCACCAATCACTTTCCATTTTGGGAATTCAATACCATCCAGAAGCTATCTTAACGGAATATGGAATGGAATTAATCCAAAACTGGCTTATTAGAATTTTAAATTGATTTTATCTCAAATCAATTATTTCTACACCTGAGTACTTTTTAGGATCAAACACAAAATAAGAATCAGGGATGCTAGAATCTGCCTTTAGGTTTTTAAATGCATAAGAAAAAGAACCTCCTTGACCATCAAACATTTCCCAACCCAATAGGTCCTTTGTGCTTTTGTCGATCATTAACAAAACTTTTTGAAAAGGGGCATTTGGCTTCTCAGCATTCAATTCAACAACATTCACCTGTTTTCCTTGGAAGGATTTATCAGCGAGTAACACGTAATTAAATCCGCTCTCGTACATCTTGTAAATGTTTGACGGAGTCAATTCTCCTTCCATTTGGGAGACGTCGTTTATAGTTACTTCTTTGTAAGTAGGAGTTTCTATTAAAGTCCAAACGGTTTTTCCATCATTGAAAATCTCTTGCTCTGGCAGTTTTAAACGATATTGGTTTCCTTTCACCGAAATATCGCCACTTTGGCGATCGCTGGTACCTGCTTGGTCAGAGTAAGTAAAATCAAAGCTAGCAGTAAAACCCTGCATACTTTGAAATTTTTGGCTCATTCCATCTAGGATTGATTTGGCTTTTGGATCTTTTTGAGCAGAAACTTCAATTATCGAGAAAATTGAGAGAAATATTAGTAATACTATGCTTAATCTTTTCATGTAAATAAGGCTGTTGGAACGCGTTTATACAGCCATTACAAACTATTCAATAACCGTTCCAAACTAGCTTCATCTTGTATCAAGACTTCTCTTGCCTTAGATCCTTCAAAAGAGCCGACGATTCCTGCAGCTTCCAATTGGTCAATAATCCTTCCAGCTCGATTATATCCTAGTTTTAACTTACGTTGAATTAGTGATGTACTTCCTTGCTGATGCATAACGATTAGCTTTGCAGCATCGTCAAAAAGTGGGTCACGATCTGATAAATCTACATTTCCTATCGATCCATCACCTTCTTCTCCTTCGAATTCCGGCAAGAGATGCGCATCAGAATAACCTTTCTGCTCCCCAATCCAATCACAGATAGCCTCAACTTCCGGAGTATCCAAAAATGCACATTGGATACGAATCACGTCTGAGCCCAATGAAAGTAGCATATCTCCCATGCCGATGAGCTGGTCTGCGCCTCCGGCATCCAATATTGTTCGGCTATCAATTTTGGAAGTCACACGAAATGAAAGTCTGGCAGGGAAATTAGCTTTAATAATACCCGTGATTACATTTACCGATGGTCTTTGGGTGGCAACTACCAAGTGAATACCGATTGCCCTTGCGAGCTGAGCAAGTCTGGCAATGGGGGCTTCGATTTCTTTTCCTGCTGTCATCATCAAGTCTGCCAACTCATCTATGACAAGTACGATATATGGCATGAAATGATGACCATTTTCTGGATTTAGCTTCCTACCTATAAACTTTGCATTATACTCTTTTAGATTTCTCGCTCCAGCATCTTTCAAAAGATTATACCGGTTATCCATTTCTATACAAAGTGAATTAAGCGTATAGATAACTTTTTTGGTATCGGTGATGATTGCCTCTTCAGCACCGGGGAGTTTAGCTAGAAAATGTCGTTCAATTTTGTTGAAAAGAGTTAATTCGACCTTCTTTGGATCCACCAAAACAAACTTCAGCTGAGAAGGGTGTTTTTTGTAAATTAAGGAAGCCAAAATCATATTCAATCCGACGGACTTACCTTGTCCGGTAGCACCTGCCATCAGTAAGTGAGGCATTTTTGCCAAATCCGCAACGTAAACTTCGTTTGAAATCGTCTTACCTAGCGCGATCGGAAGATCTTTGTCCGAACGCATAAATTTCTCTGTTCCTAAGACCGCCCGGGCAGGAACAAGCTCTCTATTTTTATTTGGAACTTCTATACCGATAGTTCCTTTACCAGGAATTGGAGCAATTATCCGGATTCCCAAGGCCGCTAAACTCAAAGCGATATCATCCTCCAGATTCTTGATTTTTGAGATTTTTACACCTGGTTCTGGAACGATTTCATAAAGGGTGACCGTGGGACCGATAGTTGCTTTAATTTCCTGAATACCGATTTTGAAATTTTCTAAAGTCTCAACAATTTTATTTTTGTTGTCCTCAAGTTCTTGGCGTGATACAGTTACTTTTTGAACGTCATACTCATTCAATAAATCCAGTGTAGGATATTTATAGCGAGGTAAATCCAGCGTAGGATCAAATGGGTCTAGATTTTCAACTTCTGATGCAGTTTTCTCTTCTCCTGCCGCTTTGACTACAGAAAAGTTTTTTTCTTCGGTTTTTTCCTTTGGTTTATCCTCAATTTCGTCCAGGAGATTTACCTGAGAAACGCTGAAAATTTCGTCTTCCTTTTTAGAAGTTGAATCATCTACCAATTCAACATCATCATTTTTTATAATCCAGTCAGACCCATCATCCTCATATTCTTCATTATCGTCATTTTCGAGAATATCTTCACCGATGGATTTTTCGTTCTCTTTGTCAAAGGGGTTTTTTGCCGATGAATTTGCTTCGGATAATTCATCAATAAGGTCCTCTTTGGAATCGGCTTTCGCCGTAAACCATTCTAGTTTATCAATATCAAAGAAGAAAATCACAAATATCAATAAGGCTGCACCAATTAAAATAAAGGTTCCCCAACTCAGAAAATCGGCTGAAAGTTTAGCTAATTCGAAGCCAAATCCACCCGAAAGGAAACTCCAATAGGAATATCCTTCTACCAAAATGACAATGTATCCGGTCAATAATCCAAGCCAGAATGTGAAGAATAAGGCAAAGGTAGTGTAGCGGGTTAGGGAGATTAAGGAAACCTTAAAACTCCATTTAAATCCAAGAATGAAAAGGAAGGGAGGAAAAAGGAATGCTGCAATACCAAACCATCGATAGATCATCCAATGAGCCGCCTGAGCTCCTAAGTATCCGAGCCAATTATTAGAGTCCCTGGCAGCCTCTCTGATTTCATCATCCACTGGGGCATTCATGACTAAACTTTGGTCGGCAGGACCATTTATCAAGTAACTGATGAAAGCTATAAAAAGGAATATTCCGATTGACATCAATAATATTCCAAGGGTTAAAACCAACTTGGAGCTCTTGATTTTACCAAAAGAAAATCTAGTGCCTTTTGATTTTGAGGCTGTTTTCTTTTTAGTAGTTTCTCCTTTTTTTCTAAAAGTATTGGTCCTTGGTGAATTGGTGGCCATGTATTCCTTTAAAATCCGATTTTAAGATAAGATGATTGGATTGAGATTGGCAATTTATCGAGAAAAATAAGCCAATAATCCTTTCTTGATCTTTTTGATCAACCTAGGTCCCTCATAAATCATGCCCGAGTATACTTGAATCAAGCTTGCACCAGCCTCTAACTTCTCAATTGCATCATTTACTGAATAGATTCCTCCTACTCCAATGATTGGAAATGCTTTGTTGGATTTTTCAGCTAGATATCTGATTACTTCTGTACTTCTTTTTCCTAAAACTTTTCCTGAAACTCCTCCCGCTCCTATTGCTTCTACCTCTGAAGGATCTGTTCTCAATTGCGATCGGTCAATCGTCGTATTGGTCGCTATGACTCCGTCGATTTTAGTCTCCTTAACAATTTCTACTATATCATCTAGCTGTCCATCTGTCAAATCTGGAGCAATTTTCAACAAGATCGGTTTTGGCTTTTCTTTTAAATCATTTGCAGTTTTTACTGCTTGCAATAGTTTCTTAAGAGGTTCTTTTTCCTGAAGATCCCGAAGATTTGGAGTGTTTGGAGAACTAACATTGACAACAAAATAATCGACATAAGGATGGAGGGCATCGAGGCAGATCAGATAATCATCCACAGCATTCTCATTTGGAGTCACTTTGTTTTTACCAATGTTTCCTCCTACAATGACATCCGATTTCCTCTTTTTTAATCGCTCCACTGCATTTAAAACGCCACCGTTATTGAATCCCATGCGATTGATCAGTGCTTCATCTTGAGGAAGTCTGAACAGACGAGGAAGTGGATTTCCTTCTTGAGGTTTTGGTGTCAAGGTGCCAATTTCAATAAAACCAAAACCAAGCATCGCCATTTCATCAATCAGCTTGGCATCTTTGTCAAATCCAGCTGCCAATCCCACAGGGTTTTTGAATTTTAAACCAAAGACTTCTCTTTCCAATCGGGGATCTTCCAATTGAAAACTAGCTTTGACGATCGACTTTATGATGGGAAAGTTGAAAGTGAGCTTGGTAAGATCGAAAGTAAAATGGTGGGCATCTTCAGGCTTTTTAAGAAAGAAGAGAGGTTTCAAGATGGATTTGTACACGGCTGGTGGTTCTTTTCTATGCACAAAGTTAATCAAAGCTAATTTGGAAACTTAACAAATAATTAGATTATGAACTCAAATGGCTACCAATTTGACAGATTATTCTCAGCATTTTTTTATTTATAGTTTTTTCCTAAAGCTTTATTTCCTAGGATGAAAATCAGTAAGCACCTGCCTTAAATAATCCCGATCCAGATGCGTATAAATCTCCGTCGTGGTGATACTTTCATGACCGAGCATTTCCTGAACAGCACGAAGATCTGCCCCTCCTTCGATGAGGTGCGTTGCAAAAGAGTGGCGAAACGTATGCGGAGAGATGTTCTTTTCGATTCCCGCTTGTTCTGCGGTTTTTTTGATGATTAAAAAGATCATCACACGGGTAAGCTTTTTGCCTCGGCGATTTAAGAACACATATTCTTCATGACCTTTGGCAATTGTCTGATGTACTCGGACTTCATTTTTATAAATATTAAGGTATTTCAGCGCATCTTTTCCGATAGGCACAAGTCGTTCTTTATTGCCTTTTCCAACCACTTTCAAAAAACCTACATCTTCAAATACTTGTCCTTTTTTTAATTCAATCAATTCAGAAACCCGAAGTCCTGAGCTGTACAGCATTTCCAGCATGGCGCGATTACGATGGCCTTCTGGTTCTCCCAAAGGTATGGCTTCGAGAAGCTGCACGATTTCCTGATAACTCAGCGTGTCCGGAAGCTTTCTTCCCAGTTTTGGAGCCTCTAGGAGTTGGGCAGGGTCTTCTGAGATTTTATCCTCATACATCAAAAAGCGGTAAAAAGCCTTAATTCCTGAAATGATTCTGGCTTGTGTATAGTCAGAGATTTCGACTTGAGCTAATTCATTCACAAATTTCCGTAGATGCTCCAACTCCAGGTTTAAAGGACTTTTATCTGGGAAGTTTTTGGAGCTATAGGCAGCTAGCTTCTCCACATCGCGAGTGTAAGCTTCAATGGAGTTTTCACTCAGAGAGCGTTCCAATTTCAAATAATGGCGAAATTGTTTGATATGATTTTCCCAGGTTTTAAGCATCCGAAGATTTAAAAATGAAAATATTGGAAAATTAGGTGCTAAAGTTGGAAGGTTCAAATGTGGAAAGGTTTTAACTTTCCAATCTGAAACCCATTACATTTGCAACTACATCATCAAACCGAATTTTGTTTTGAAAATACTGATCATCAATGGCCCAAATCTAAACCTTCTTGGAAAAAGAGAGCCTGAAGTATACGGAAGCACTTCTTTCGAAGAATATTTTGAGGAATTGAAAAATACTTTTCCTGAAATACATCTCGAATATTACCAAAGCAACGTGGAGGGAGAATTGATCAATAAAATTCATGAAGTTGGGTTTACTTATGATGCCATATTGCTGAATGCCGGTGGTTATACACATACTTCTGTGGCAATTTCAGATGCCATTGCTGGAGTGACTACCCCGACTTTGGAAGTCCATATTTCCAATATTTACAAAAGAGAAGAATTCCGTCACAAGAGTATCATTTCCAAATCATGTGTGGGAATGATTTCAGGTTTAGGCTTGAAAGGCTATGAATTGGGAATCAGATATTTTCTATAAACCTCAGACCTATGTTAACTTTTGCTCCAGGACCATCTAAAGTGTATGATGCCCTTCCCAACTATCTTCAAGAGGCTTATGAAGCAGGTGTTTTGAGTGCAAACCACCGAAGTAATGCTTTTATGCATTTGTATCAGGAAACTGAATCATTAATGCGGGAGAAGCTCCACATGCCGGATAATTACAAATTGCTTTTTACTTCCAGTGCCACGGAAAATTGGGAGATTATCACCCAATCCATCGTGGAGCGTGCTAGTTTTCATATTTACTCAGGATCTTTTGGAAAGAAATGGATTGGCTTTGCAAAGCATATTAATCCGGCAACAGCTGGTCTAAAAATCAAGGCCAATCAAGCAATCGATGTAGCAAATCTTGAAATTTCAGAGGATTTTGATCTAATAGCATTGACTCAAAATGAAACTGCCAATGCAACACAAGTACCGATGTCAGTGATCGAAGCAATCAAAGAAAATTATCCTGAAAAAATGATTGCTGTTGACACCACCTCATCAATGGCCGGGATTGAATTTGATTTCAGCTTGGCTGATATTTGGTATGCATCCGTGCAAAAGTGTTTTGGTTTACCTGCAGGACTAGGGATTCTTATCGTCTCCCCAAAGGCCATTGAAAAATGTGAATCAAAAGGAGAAAGTGGGCGATACAATAGTCTAAGCTTTATCCTTGAAAATGCTATGGGATACCAAACGCATTATACCCCAAATGTTCTTGGGATATATTTACTTAATCGTGTATTAAAGGATTTACCAGAAATACAGCATATCGACACAAATCTCCGAGAGAGAATGAAACAGTTGGAGGATTGTATCGCAAAGACCAAATCACTTCGAATGCTTGTAGACAATGCTGAAACCAGAAGTACTACGGTCTTGGCGGTCACGGGCCCTGAAGATTTAATTAAGACAGTGAAAAAAGATGCTGAAAAAGAAGGAATGCAATTAGGATCAGGTTACGGCCCTTTGAAGGCTACGAGTTTCAGGATTGCAAATTTTCCAGCAATCACCAATGCTGAGATGAATAAGTTGATTAGTTTTCTATCAAGGTATTAAAGAAAATCAGAAGGCTAAATTCAAAAATCTAAGTAAATTCAATGGTTCAAGTTTATAAACTTGGACCATTTTTGTTTACCGCAGAGGTGCAGAGTTCAAGAAGAATATCGTGATGTTTTTTTAATAATTACTATATGATTTAGTATTAGTCATTTCGAACGAGGAGGGAGGACGAGGAGAAATCTGAGGAGACTTGGAAAGGAGAGATTTCACCTCCTTTCAGTCGTCGAAATGATATGTTGTTCTTAATTTCTTAATTCAGAAATTATATCTCCGTATTCAGAAATTACCTACTTTCGCGGCATGTTTGATTACAAAGAGATTTTATCTGTTTCCCTGATCTTATTTTCTGTGATCGATATATTGGGATCTATTCCTATTATTGTGAATTTAAGACAGAAAGTAGGGCATATTCAGTCCGAGAAAGCCACTTTGGCTGCAGGGATTTTAATGATTCTTTTTCTTCTCGCAGGTAAGGCTATTCTGAATCTTTTTGGAATAGGTGTTGAGGATTTTGCGATAGCAGGAGCATTAATCATATTTGCTATAGGAGCTGAAATGATCTTAGGTGTCGAACTTTTTAAATCAGATCCAGATGCGACAAACAGTGCTTCCATCGTACCGATAGCATTTCCTTTAATTGCTGGAGCCGGCACACTAACTACCATTTTAACCTTAAAAGCAGAATTTGCACAGGTCAATATTGCTATTGGAATTCTTTTGAATTTGATATTGGTTTATATCGTATTGAAAAGTACAGGTTGGCTTGAACGAAAAATAGGAAAAACAGGTTTGGATGTCCTGAGAAGGATTTTTGGGATTATTTTGCTTTCCATAGCAGTAAAGATATTCAAGACAAATGCTTTCCCAATCGGTGTAGATTCCGGAATTTAAAGCTTCTCTCTTGCTCATTTTCCCTTTCTTTGTACCATGATTACCATTTATACTGATGGAGCTGCCAAAGGCAATCCAGGTCCCGGTGGCTATGGCGCTGTTTTGAAATTCAATAACAAGGGATCGATTCTTCGAAAGGAACTTTCGGAAGGCTTTCGCTTGACTACCAATAATCGCATGGAGTTGTTGGCCGTGATTCGTGCGCTTCAAGCTTTGAAAGTAACAGGAATTCCCGTTCAAATATATTCTGATAGTAAGTATGTGGTGGATGCTATCGAGAAAGGTTGGCTATGGGGCTGGCAAAAAAAAGGCTTTAAAGGCAAGAAAAATCCTGATCTATGGTTGCGATATATACCTCTTCACTTAAAATACAAGCCAAAATTCATTTGGGTAAAAGGTCATGCAGGTAACATTGAAAATGAGCGATGTGACCAATTAGCTGTAGAAGCTTCTGAAGGTTTTAATCTACCAGCTGATGAAGGATACGAAGACAGCCAGAAATAAAAGTTAAAATTATAAATTCAGAAGTCTGAAATATACTTTTTCAGACTTCTGACTTAAGATTTTATAATTTATCCATCGTGGTAATAGGAATATCAGTTCGACTAACTTCCGAAAGCGGTTTGTACTCTGATTCAGGATATTTCCAGCCATCCTCCCCTAATTCATAAAGGAGTGGTGCCAAATTCTGCACTGCCGCTTTACAACCTTGGACAATTGCCCCCATTTTACCTGTTTGTTTTGAAAGGACTGCTTCGTTTTCGATTTCAAATGGACCAGTAAACTTTTTCTCTTTCAAAACATTTATAAAAGCTCTCCAATCCATAGAATCTCCTAAACCAAAACCTGGCAGGGTGGCTTCATAATGATGCCGATCCCAAGGGTTTTTACTAGAAGTGATACCAAGTTTTTCTGCCCATTCAGGCCGAACTTCCTGCATTGGATACATATTGCCCCAAAATGGATCTGGATTGTTTCGGGTAGATTTGACATGAATTCTTTTTAGCCTGCTCATATCTGTATTTTGGATCACAGATACAGGGTCTGTATGTTGCCAAACATCGTGAGAAGGGTCATAAATTTCCCCATGATTGGGTTCAGGAACCAACTCATACATTATTTTTCTTGCAGCCAAAACCCCCGTGAGATTATTAAAAGTTCCGAAATGACCAGAGCTCCTCCAGCCTTCCATCGGGCAGTTTTCATAGAGAACAGTTACTCCTAGGCTATTTGCATAGCGGATAATCGGCCCAAAGATTTTTTGATATTCCAAAAGATTCTTTTCAAAACCACCTTCCTGATTTCCCAACTCATGATTGAAGCCGACAAAGGTTCCTACTTTTACGTCATTTTCATCTCCTCCAAGTAAATACGCCATTCGAATCAGTCGGAGTAAATGGTTTTGGTTTTTGATTCGCTGGACTGGATCGCCTCCAATAAGATTTTCAAAAGCGCCTATAGAAAGTCTCAGTTTCGCGCCATTGAATTTTTCGATAAGGTTTTTTGCCTGTTCCGGACCAAAATTTTCATAATCTAAATGGGTTGCCACAAAATCATCGCGAGTCCCGTCTTTTCTAAAAACACATAAATCCAGTCCTTGAACTTCAATTTCAAGAGCTTTTTCTATGGTTTGGTCTAGATTGAGTTGGTCAAAAGCGGATGTCATGATCCAAATAGGATTTGCCATTTTTTAGAGGTTTGGGTTAAATAAAAAAAGGAAATAACCCGAGACTTCGTAAAGTAATTGGTTATTTCCTAAAATAAGTATGCTATAGCGTTAGGTTATAGTTTAATGTACCAGTGTGACGATGACTTTTTGAGTAAAACCAGAAAAAGAGACATTTTGTGAAACCACAAGCTCATTTGAAGTAACACTTTCCAAAAGCAGATTACCCTCAGCTCCTGGGACATCGAGGATGGTTTTATCTACGGTTAGAGCTTTTGAAGCTTCATTGTAATCCCAAACAAAGCTCTCTGTTTGAGGCTCTGAATCACTACATTTCGAAGCTCCTATATCAACTAAACCAGTTTTATCATCATAATTAAATGTTATCAAATTGTCGAGGATACATTCATCAACCAAAGAGATAATGCTGATATCATTTGCTGTAGCAGAACTAAGTTTCCATGCTACACCTGACCCAATCAACTCAGCATCGGATTTTGCAGGTTCCGAATCATCATCGCTACAAGAGCCCAACAATATCAGGCAGATTAAAACTGGAAAGAAATTAAATTTCATGAGTGATTTCATTGAGAAATATTAAATTGAAAATAAAACTCAAAGTACAAATAAATACTTCGTCAGGATCACTTATTGTAGCTTGATTTCAGAATTATTCTTTTCCCGAGTACCTTCTTCTAATTTCAACTTTCATTTTTTGCCTTTCCCAAAGGGCTTTCGCTAAATCTGTTGCTACTTGGTCTGGTTCAGACTCATGAAGAATTCTTTTCAACTTTTCTTCACCTAAATCTATTCTGTAGCAGATTTGAAGTAAGCGTTCAAATTCTCTATCCAGCATTTGACTGATTACTTTTGCCAAAATCCCAATAGCCTTTTCTTCGTCAAATTCGGATTTGATTTCTGGTAACTGAAAGTCTTTTTCCAGTAGCTGAAATGTTTCTTTAAGAAGTTTATTAGCCATGATGTATTAAAAAAGCCCCGCATGGCAGGGCTAATCACTATTTTTCTTCTTCTTTACTTTCCTCAAGGATTTCAGGTGCCTGCTGTCGAATAATTTTATACCAGGAGATTAATTTTTTAATATCTGAAGTATAAACTCTTGCCTCATCCACTTCTGGAAGCAAATGTTTCATAAAAGCTCTTAATTCTAAATCATCCGGATTATCATCTAATCCTAAATCGCCTTTGAATTCAGCTTCGATTTTTTTCATGATAGATTCCAGCGGTTCAGCGCCTTCTTCTGTCAACGTATAAATAGAAATATCGCTCAGGATAGAAACACGCTGAGACATACCAGCTACAAGTTTAGCTTTCTTTTCGTCAAGACTTTCCAGGATCACACCAGATCTGGTTGGTTTTAAAACTTTAAATAAGCCTGGCTTTCCGGCTACGGTTGCGATTTCTTTAAAATTCATTGGTTTGTTTTTTTCAGGCTGCAAATATAAGAGTATCGCTTAAATGATTTCTCCAGATTTGTATTCTTGTACCAGTTCTTCGATAAACGTGGTCAATTCCTCTTTTCCTTGTCCCTTTTCTGCAGAGGTAACAAAGTAGTCTGGAGCTTCTTCAAAGATATCTTCCATCTTTTTTAAGAATTTTCTAATATTCTGATCGGTTTTTGTTTTTGATTGCTTATCGGCTTTTGTAAAAACTACAGCAGCAGGAACACCTTCGGTTCCGCACCAAAGTAAAAATTCCAAATCGATTTTTTGAGGTTCTAATCGGCTATCTACCAGAACAAAAACACCGCAAAGATTTTCTCTTTTGGTCAGGTAAGTACTGATCATGTTTTCCCACCCTTGTTTCACTTTGACATTGACTTTTGCAAAGCCATAGCCCGGTAAATCAACTAAATACCAACGATCATTTATCATAAAGTGATTGATCAATTGAGTTTTTCCTGGTTTTTGAGATGTTTTGGCAAGATCACTTTTTCCTGTGATCATATTAATCAAGGAGCTTTTGCCTACATTGGATCTTCCAATGAAAGCGACTTCGGCACGATCAGGTTTTGGACAATTTCCAGGATTGGTATTACTGACAACAAAATGAGCTTTCTGGATCATAAACTTAGATTTGGATGCAAAAATAGGAATTATACTTTAGGAATGACTTTCTCTTATCTGGCAACAATTTTCCGATCCTCATGTTTCTTGAGTATTATTGCGCCTTCAAAGAACAATTCCAATGTCTGTAGTACCTTACAAAGATAAGCAAGACCCTAAAAAAGCTCAGGTTGCTGAGATGTTTAACAACATCAGTTCTAAGTATGACTTGTTAAACCATGTCCTCAGCTTGGGGATAGACATTACTTGGCGAAAGAAAGCGATTAAACTTTTAAAAAAGGATCAACCCAAACTCATTTTGGATATTGCCACAGGAACAGGAGATTTTGCTATTGAAGCATTGGCGCTGAATCCTGATAAAGTTATTGGAGTGGATATTTCTGAGGGAATGCTTGCTGAGGGAAAGAAAAAGATGGTGAAAAGAGGATTGGAGGATAAAATCGAACTTCAGATGGGTGATTCGGAAGGATTGTTGTTTGAAGATAATAAGTTTGATGCTGTCATCGTTTCTTTTGGAGTTAGAAACTTTGAAAATTTGGAAAAGGGTCTGGCAGATATGTATAGGGTTTTAAAGCCGGGAGGGAAAACAGTCATTGTCGAGTTTAGCAAGCCTCGAAAATTCCCAATGAAACAAGCTTATGGTTTTTATTCCAATTATATTTTGCCACAAATAGGTAAAATTGTTTCCAAAGACAATTCTGCTTATACTTATTTACCTGAATCCGTTCAGGCTTTCCCTGACGGAGAAGATTTTCTGGCTGTATTGAAAAAAGTCGGATTTACCAGTACGCTATGCAAACCACTTACATTCGGCATCAGCTCCATTTATGTGGGCGTGAAGTAGCCTTAACGTTTTTTTTCATCACGTTAATGACCCTATCCTCCTATGGACAAGGGATGTTTGGCCTTACTTCATCTTCAGGCTCAGATAATAAGACGTTGTCTTATGGGTTTTTCTTAGCTGCTCATACGAATTCATATCGTATCAAATATTCTGATGCTTTTATGAATCCTACCACCAGCAGTTCGGCATCTGTGAGATCCATCAACCCTCAATTTTCACCTGGATTTTCACTAGGCTTTATAGGAATATTGAGGTTTCATGATCAAGTTCAGCTCCTTTTCACTCCGAAAGTCGGCTTCTATGAATACAAAACCGAAGTGAATTATTTTGGAGCAGTCGATTCAGGGTTAATTAATGTGCCTGATGATAATAATACAGTAAATAATACTTCCAGATCGGAAGTTTTAACCTCAGAAGCTACCATGGTAGAGCTTCCATTACTTTTTAAATACAGGTCCCAGCGATTCAATAATACACGAATGTATTTCTTGGGAGGTGCCAGTTATAATTTTAAAACCAAGGCTCAGGATGAAGCCGATATAGAGGACTTGGTGACCACTGGACAGGATGTTTCTTTGGAAATGGGAATGGGCTTTGAGATTTATTTTAAATATTTCAAGTTTGCACCGGAGATCCGTTTTTCTCATGGGCTAAACAATGCCTTTAGAAGAGAAAATACCATTCCAGAGATCGCTGATGCAATATCATCTATTAAAAGGAAAAGCATTACCCTCTATTTGAATTTCCAGTAGACTTTTTGAAATAACTGCGGCAAGTTAAAATGGACTTTTTTAGTAAATCCATTAACTTGCTTCTATGAAAAATAAAATTGCTTTGGTCACAGGTGCGACTTCTGGGATAGGAAAAGCCTGTGCTATTACTTTGGCCAAAATAGGTTATAATATTATTGCTACGGGTAGGAGAGGGGATCGATTAAAGGAATTAGCTTCCGAGCTTCCAAGTAATGTGGATTATTTGCCATTAGTTTTTGATGTTAGAGATCGTGAGAAAGTATTGGATATATTAGGCGCTCTTCCTGAAGCTTGGAAAGAAATTGATGTTTTAATAAATAATGCCGGTAATGCCCATGGGATGGATCCTATTCAGAATGGAAGTTTAGACGACTGGGATGCGATGATGGATATAAACGTAAAAGGCTTGCTTTATGTCTCAAAAGCCGTAATGGCTGGCATGTGCGATCGAAAATCAGGTACGATCATAAATATCGGATCTATTGCAGGTAAAGAAGTGTATCCGAATGGAAATGTCTACTGTGGTTCTAAGCATGCAGTAGATGCTATTACTCAAGGAATGAGAATAGATATGAATCCATTTGGGATCAAGGTAATGGCAATTCATCCCGGTTTAGTTGAGACTGAGTTTTCTATGGTAAGATTTAAAGGGGATGAAAAACGTTCTGAGTCTGTTTATCAAGGATTTGAACCATTGCTCGGTCAGGATATTGCAGACATCGTAGAATTTGCCGTAACTAGACCTCCACATGTGGTGCTTGCTGATATAGTAGTTTTACCTACCGCTCAAGCCACAGCAACAATAGTGAAAAAGAATCTATGATTTCATTTCGGATTTACTCATTTATTTCTTTGTTGATTTTATCAACTTTTGGTTGTAACCAAAAAGAGGTACAAGCAATTGAGGAAAAGCTGGATAATGAAATTTTAAATCAATTGGGTGATCAAAGTACGTCTATAAAATCTTCAGAAATCCCTGTTTTGGAGAGACAATTGATCGATCAGAAACTTGTAAATGTGGAGGAAGTGGTTCCTGGTGTGAAAGTGGAGTTGAAGTATTCTACCGAGGATAATTTTTTCGGACAGGATGTGTATGGTGATTTGATCCATGCTTATTTACAACCAGAGGTGGCAGAAAGCTTAAAGAATGCTCAACTTATGCTTCAGGCTGAATATCCAGATTACACTTTACTGATTTATGATGGAGCTAGACCTCTAAGTGTGCAACAAATACTTTGGGATAATTTAGATAAGCCCGATAGTTTGAAACCCCTGTATGTGGCAGATCCTAAAGTTGGTAGTTTACATAATTATGGAGTTGCGGTGGATTTAACCATTTTTGATACTTCAAAATCGGAACCCCTTGATATGGGGACTGACTATGATTTCTTTGGCTATGCTGCTTATCCAGATAGAGAAAGCCAAATGTTAGCCGAGGGAGTTTTAAATGAGACTCAAGTTGCAAACAGAGAAATCCTTAGGAAAGTGATGTTAGGTTCTGGGTTTACAGGAATAGGTTCTGAATGGTGGCATTTCAATGCATTTTCTAGAAAAGAAGCAGGAGAAAAATTTAAAATCGTCGAATAAAAAATTACAATTACCTTACAATAAATTTTAAAAACCAATGAACCTAAAAAGATCCTTACTCACTCTAGGGCTGATTTTCAGTATTGCCTTCCTCGCACCCGCTCAACAATTCAGAGCTTTGGTATTTAGTAAAACTGCTGGTTTCCGTCACCAGTCTATTTCAGATGCTGTTGTAGCATTGAAGAAAATGGGTAAAACTCAAGTCTTCAGTGTCTACACAACGGAAGATGCCGGTGTATTTAACGATGAGAACTTAGCTAAATTTGACGTAGTAATATTAGCTACGACTACTGGTACCATCTTCAATGATGATCAAAAAGCGGCATTTCAGAAGTTTGTACAAAGTGGAAAAGGAGTTGTTGGAATACACTCTGCAACGGATACAGAATATGATTGGCCTTGGTATAACAAAATGATTGGAGCATACTTCTTATCACATCCTGCACAGCAGACATTGCGCTTAGAAGTAGTTGACCAAAATCATCCATCTACTTGGCATTTGCCTAAAAACTGGCTTTGGACAGATGAATTATATGAATTCAGAGAAATCAATCCAGATATCAAAGTGCTAGTGAAAGCTGATGAAAGTACCTACAAAGTTTCAAAAGGGAACGGGGAAAACCATCCAATGGCTTGGTACCATGAGTTTGATGGTGGAAGAGTATTCTATACTGCATTAGGTCATGTAGAGTCTGCTTGGGAAGATCCTGATTTCTTGAAGCACTTATATGGTGGTATTTGGTATGCAGCTACGGGTCATCCAATGAAATAATCGATTTCTTTGGGAAATATGCGACTGTCGGAACTTAATCACAAGATTTCGGTTATCTAAACAAAAATTAAGAATACCATGCTGAAAGCTCAAGCGAGACCCGTTCATTTATACATGGAGGCTAATCCTAATCCAAACTCCTTGAAATTCGTCGCAAATTTCATGTTGGCAGAAGAAGGGGTAAGTTTTGATTACCCAGACTCTGCAAGTGCTGAAAATAGCCCATTAGCTCAGGAGTTATTCAACTTTGCAGCAGTTCAGAGAGTTTTTATAGCCTCAAATTTTGTGACCATTACAAAGTCAGAAGACGTAGATTGGTCTGAAGTACAGAACATTTTCAGAGATCATATCAAGAAATATTTGGAGTCAGGAAAAGCGGTTGTCAAAGCGAATTTTGAAAAAGATCCGCTTTTTGATGAAAACGATTCTGAGGTCGTAAAAAAGATAAAAGGTATTTTGGACGAGTATATCAGGCCTGCCGTTGAGCAAGATGGTGGAGCAATTGTTTTTCATTCTTTCAATGATGGAATCGTAAAGGTTTTGCTTCAAGGTTCTTGTTCTGGTTGTCCGTCCAGTACTGTTACATTAAAAGCCGGGATCCAAAATTTGTTGACAAGAATGCTTCCTGAAGTAAAAGAAGTACAAGCAGAAGGAATCTAAGTAGCAAAATATTCATGGGTAAAAGAGATTGGTCGTGGGCAATTCTTGGTGTTTTTGCATTAGGAATTCGATATATCGCAACTCTTAATCCAGAGGCTACAGATGAAATATATTCAAGAAAGTTTTTTCCGGTCATCCGGAATGTAATTGATATGACGCTGGGATACTTACCATTTCCCAGCGTCTATTTTTTTATAATATCAGTTCTTATTGTTTTAGGTATTTATATACATCGAATGTGTATTAGAAAAGGCTGGAAAAGGAAAAGCCTTTATACTTCTCGGGCTTTAGCGAATGGCTTGGGAGCTTTGATTTTTTTCTTTTTGGTCCTTTGGGGGTATAATTATCAACGAACTCCAATTTTCAAACAGTTAGGTCTCAGTCCCGAATCTTTGGATTTTGATAAGTTGAAACAAGAGGCCTTAATCACTCGGAGATTAGTGGAGCAATACCGAAAAGCTATTACCTCCGATACAGTAGCGATTACCGAAATCTTGCCTTACCCTGAACTAGAGAATTTGGTTCGCTCTAATATGGGGGAGAATTTAGATATGCTGGGCTTGAATTTTACTGGCAGACCTAGAACAAAGATGTTTCCACCTCCAGGATTTATGAGAAGAATGGGGATTTTGGGGATTTATTTTCCTTTTACTGGGGAGAGTTATATCGACCCGACTTTACATCCATTAGAACAACCCTTTACCGTAGCTCATGAAATGGCTCATAGCTATGGAGTAACAAATGAAGGAGAGGCAAATTTTATAGCTTGGGTTATTTGCGGGAATAGTGACGATCCATTGTTGAGATATTCAGCCCAATTACGATTGTTGATGTATCAGATTCGAGACTATTATAAAATGGATCCGGATGATTATAAAGACTTCATTCGAGAACTGGATCTTGGGGTAAAAAAAGATATTATCTCCATAAGAGAAGCAAGTGAAGCCATTCAACCTATTTCTTACGAATTAAGCAGGAAAACGAATGATGTGTTCTTAAAAAGTCAAGGAGTGAAAGCTGGAATAAAAAGTTATCAGCAGCTTCCAATGTTAGCTTATGCTTGGAGGAGAAGAATGAAAGGTGAGTGATTATTTTTTTTGTAAAACTCTTTTAGGGTTTGATTAAATCAGAAAAGAGCAAAAGGAAATTAAAAAACTACTAGCAAGCTAAAGATAATTCTACTTCCTATTTCCGTACCATACACCCAGAATGACAGCTACAATTCCTATGTAATGCCCAAATAGCAAAACTTCACCATCCATAACACCCCACATAATCGCTACAATTGGGATCAGATAGGTGACAGAGCTGGCGAATACTGGTGTAACTCTTTTCACCATTACATTGAACATAATCAATGCTAAAGCTGTCCCCAATACCCCAAGTAGAGTCAAATATCCTATTGATTTCCAGGCCCCTGGAATGTTGGCGACTTTAAAAGAGAAATCAGTTCCTACAATCAGGAAAATCAAAGCCATAGGTAAAACCATTAAGAGTGATATGGCCGTTATCTCAATTGGTTTTAAAAGTTCAAATTTATACTTAATGGTGTTTAGATTAAAGCCATAGCAGATACAGGCGGAGATTACAAACAAAGCATAGGCGTTAATTCCTGAAAATGCATCGAAACCTGTTCCTTCTTTTACTGTCACTAAAATAAAAACACCAATAAATGCAATAGCCAAACCAATTCCATTTCTTCTTGTGATTTTAGACCCAAAAAAAATCGCTCCAATGATTACTACAAAAAGAGGTGTTAAGGCATTTAAAACCCCTGTAAGTGAGCTACTTAATTGAGTTTGTGCTTTCGCAAAAAGAAATGCTGGTATAAAGCTGCCGACCAGACCTACTATAACAAGATAGAATATTTGATGTCGGTTAAGATTTTTTAACCTCGGCAATGATAAAGGTAAAAGGAAAGTAGCTGCAGCAACGATTCTATAAGCACCTACTTCACCAGGGGAAAAGACTTCTAGGCCTCTTTTAATCAGGATGAAAGAACTTCCCCAAACCAAGGCTAATGAAATAAGCATTCCCCAGTTTTTTAAGGAACTGTCGTTGGTGGTAGTTGTCATGAACAATGATGCTAGATATAGCCTTTACAAAGGAAGCAAAACCAAATAATAAATGTTTTAAAAAATGGTACTTGAAAAAATATTTATTTCAAGTACCTGAAAGTTTTTAGAATACGTAGTCCGCGTATACATCAGCAACCTGATCCAATAGATGGCAAACATGATCATAGCTATCTGCTGTTACCATTTCGGTCCGGAAGGGTTTGAAGTTTGGCATACCTCTAAAATAATTTGTGTAATGTCTCCTCATCTCTAATATGCCTTGCTTTTCGCCTTTCCATTCTACAGAAAAATCTAAATGTTGTTTGGTAACGGCGATTCTCTCAGCTAAATCAGGAGCTTCCAATTTTTCTCCAGTAGCTAAGAAGTGTTTGATTTCATTGAAAATCCACGGATATCCAATCGAAGCTCGGCCAATCATCATACCATCAACATTGTATTTATTTTTATATTCCAATGCTTTTTCAGGAGAGTCAATGTCTCCATTGCCAAAAACAGGAATATGAAGTCTGGGGTTTTCTTTCACAAGATTAAGGTAACTCCAATCTGCTTCGCCCTTATACATCTGTTTTCTAGTACGGGCATGAATGCTGATGGCTTGGATTCCGACATCTTGGAGTCTTTCAGCAACTTCCACGATTCTAATGGTTTCACTATCCCATCCCAATCGTGTTTTGACAGTTACGGGGATGTTTACGGCTTTTACGATTTCGGCAGTCATCGAAACCATTTTATCTATATCCAACAAAATTCCAGCTCCGGCGCCCTTGCAAGCAACTTTATTAACCGGACATCCATAATTTATATCAAGAATATCGGGTCCTGCTTCTGCTGCGATTGCTGCAGCTTCTCTCATTGATTCAATATCATTTCCGAAAATCTGAATCCCAATTGGCTTTTCATAATCGTAAATATCCAATTTCTGGACACTTTTAGCAGCGTCCCTGATCAGGCCTTCTGAACTGATAAATTCTGTATACATAAGATCAGCTCCATTTTGCTTGCATACGGCTCTGAAAGGCGGATCACTCACATCTTCCATCGGTGCTAACAGCAAGGGAAACTCTCCCATTTCTAACTTTCCTATCTTAACCACTTCTGTATTATAAATTTGCGCGTAAATTTACCTCAAATATGGAGATTTACGAAACACACTCTGAAATAGCAGAAAGAAAAAACTGGCTTTTATCCCTGATTGTCACAGTTTTAGTTGCTTTTGGAGTTTTATTATTGTTGCAGGGAGTTGCTCTCGCATTTGTTCCAGTGCTTTTTGATGTTCCTATTAACGACCTTTTAGGTCTCTTAAATGGGAATTTTGATGTACCAAATGGAAGGATGGCAATGCTTTTTGTTCAAGGGATTGGCTCTGGAATTGGTTTTTGGGTTGCTGCTTGGATAATTATACATTATATCGAGAAAGCTGATCTTCATTGGTATGTTCAGATTTCTAGATTCCAATGGAAAGCATTTGTCGTTGTATTAGCAATTATTTTTGGCGGAATGCTATTTAATGCCTTTTTAGTCTATTTTAATTCAAATCTGGCACTCCCTGATTCCATGTCTGAAATTGAGGAATGGATGAAAGCAACAGAAGATCAATTAATGGAATTGACTAAATTTCTAACTGATTTTCAAACTGTTCCTGAATTATTAACAGGGGTCTTAGTGATTGGAGTTTTTGCTGGAATTGGCGAAGAAATTTTCTTCAGAGGCTTGGTTCAGCCAAAAATGCATAGATACTTAAGATCAAGCCATTGGGGAATTTGGGTTACAGCAATTATTTTTTCATCGATCCATTTACAGTTTTATGGGTTTTTGCCTAGGGTTTTCCTCGGAGCGATTTTTGGGTATTTGTATTTGTTTACAGGTAGCTTGATATATCCGATTCTTGCGCACATTTTCAATAATAGCTTTACTGTGATCATGGTTTATATGTCAAATCAAGGAATGATCGAATTTGATTTGGAATCCACTGATGATGTTTCTTATTCAGCAGCTTTGCTCGGCCTATTGGTTCTTATAGCTGGAATCTATTACCTTAAGAAAATGAAAATATCAGAGGATGGACAATTGGGTTAAAGTATTTGAATCGGGAGAGCAAATAAGGGCAGAAATTGTCAAGGGCGTTTTAGAAGAAAATGAAATAAGGGCAGTGGTTTTAAATAAAAAAGAAACTGTATATCAGATATTTGGAACCTATGAGGTTTTAGTTTTGAAAGAGGACCTACTGCATGCAACCAATATAATCCAGAATGAGATCACGTTTTAATATTAACAACTATAGTAATTTAGGACAAAGAGCAATCACTGCATTTATAGGAGCTTTGGTAGTTGTATTGGGAAGTATTTATTCAGATTGGACATATTTTATAATTTTTGCTGTCATTTTGGGATTCTCACAAATGGAGTTTTATAAGCTGTCAGGCTTAGATGGGATGCTGCCTTTGAAGAGTTTTGGGACTTTTTTAGGTCTAATGATATTTACATTGACATTTTTGATAGAAAAAGAACAATTCAGAAATGAGTATCTCTATCTGATGTTTCCATTGGTTTCTTTAACTTTTTTCATTAAGCTTTATCGAAAAACTGACAAAAAACCATTCACTGGCGTTGCCTACACTTATTTGGGTATTTTTTACGTAGCGGTTCCTTTTTCTTTATTGAATCTGGCGGTCTTTTCTGTAAATCAAGTATATCATTTCGAAATTTTGATAGGTTGTCTATTAATATTATGGGCAAGTGATACCGGAGCTTATTTCGCAGGAACCAAGTTTGGAAAAACAAAATTATTTGAGCGGGTATCCCCTAAAAAATCCTGGGAAGGATTTTTGGGAGGAGCATTTTCTGCAATTGCTGTAGCCTTTGTTTTGGCAAGATATTTCAAAGTACTAGATGATTGGAAATGGCTAGTTATCTCTGGTATAATCATTATCGCAGGTACCTATGGTGATCTTATAGAATCCTTATTTAAGCGTTCTATTGAGATAAAAGATAGCGGTCAAATCTTGCCGGGACATGGAGGATTTATGGATCGTTTTGACGGATTGTTGCTTTCTGCTCCTTTTATCACAGCATTTTTGAAAATATTCTAATATCTGCACCTGTATCCTGAAAAACTACTTAATTTTGCGTCGAATTTGATATTCTAAATAAAAACCCAATATGGCTTATATCGAACCTGCTCCGATAATGGATAAAGAAAATCCATTGGAGTCAATGATGGAGAGATTTAACATTGCCGCAGAAAAACTTGGTCTATCAGACGAGGTTTACAGCGTCTTAAAAAATCCAGCAAAACAAGTTATCGTTTCCTTACCTATTACCATGGATAATGGAAAAATTAAGGTTTTCGAAGGAATCAGAGTTATCCATTCTAACATTCTTGGTCCAGCAAAAGGCGGAATTAGATTTGCTCCGGACGTTCATTTAGATGAGGTAAAAGCACTTGCTGCATGGATGACCTGGAAATGTGCTGTAGTTGATATTCCTTATGGAGGAGGAAAAGGAGGAGTACGTTGTAATCCCCGTGAAATGTCCAAAGGTGAAATTGAAAGACTTGTTCGAGCATATACCTTGTCTATGATCGATGTATTTGGTCCAGATAAGGATATTCCAGCACCAGATATGGGAACAGGACCTCGAGAAATGGCCTGGTTAATGGATGAGTATTCAAAAGCGCAAGGTATGACTGTAAATGCGGTAGTCACTGGAAAGCCTTTAGTTTTGGGTGGGTCTCTTGGAAGAACTGAAGCAACAGGACGTGGCGTGATGGTTTCTGCTTTGGCAGCGATGCAAAAACTTAAAATCAATCCTTTTCAGGCGACTTGCGCAGTACAAGGATTTGGTAATGTAGGTTCTTGGGCTGCTTTATTGCTAGAGGAAAGAGGTTTGAAAATTGTTTCAGTTTCCGATATTTCCGGTGCCTACTATAATAGTAATGGAATTAACATTCAGGAGGCTGTTTCTTACAGAGATAATAACAACGGAACTTTAGAGGGTTTTAAAGGGGCTGAGAAATTGTCTGATCCAGGAGAATTATTGTTGTTGGAGGTGGACGTTTTGGTTCCTGCTGCAGTAGAAGATGTAATCACTATTCATAATGTTGATAAAATTAAGGCGAAATTGATCGTAGAAGGAGCAAATGGGCCTACTTCGGCAAAAGCAGATGCTATCATTAACGAAAAAGGAATTATGGCGGTACCGGATATTTTAGCCAATGCAGGCGGAGTTACCGTTTCTTACTTCGAATGGGTTCAAAATAGATTAGGTTATAAATGGACTGCAGATCGTGTCAATAGAAGATCTGATCGAATTATGAAAGATGCTTTTGATCATGTGTATCAAGCTTCTCAGAAGTATGAGGTGCCGATGAGAATCGCAGCATATATCGTGGCTATAGATAAAGTAGCAAAGACTTATACCTATCGTGGAGGCTTCTAATATTTAATCAATCAATAGAATCGCTTATCTTTGAGGCGTGGACCAAAATCCACGCCTTTTATTTGATCCCGATATGACAATACACAGAGAAGGAAGAGTTTTGCTTTTTTGGATGATGATCATCCTGGTAGCTTTGAATTATTTGCTTTATTATTTTTTTCCAGAGCAAATTTTAATGTTGAACGTATCGATGCTGGGTAGTATTATTATATACCTGTTGGTCTTGCAGTTTTTTAGAAACCCTGTATTCCCTTTGCCAAATGAAGAAGGTGTTGTTTTTGCGCCAGCGGATGGAAAGGTTGTAGTGATTGAAGAAACATTAGAAGATGAATACCTTAAAGAAAAAAGAATCCAAGTATCTATTTTCATGTCCCCAATAAATGTACATGTCAACAGATCTCCGATAAAAGGAATTGTTGAATTTTTTAAATACCATCCCGGTAAATACTTGGTTGCTTGGCATCCTAAGTCAAGTACCGAAAATGAACGTACTACGATGGTCTTAAGAGATCAAAAAGGCACAAAGATTTTGGTGAGGCAAATTGCGGGAGCTGTAGCCAGAAGAATCAAATGGTATGTTAAAGAAGGATCAAAATTAGACCAAGGAGGAGAATTTGGCTTTATTAAATTCGGATCCAGAGTTGATTTATTCTTACCCTTGGATGCCGAGATTCTAGTTGAAGTAGAGCAAAAAACGAAAGGTGCCAGAACTCCAATAGCGAAGCTTAAAAACTAAAAATAATTCGGTTAGATTCAGAATTGATGGAGTTTTCTCTTAATACGTTTTTGGGGCTTGGTTAAGTTGTCTTTTTAATTCTATAAACCCAGTATCCAAATCCTAGGGTACCAAGGAAAAAAATTACAGTAGTCCATTCAAAAGTTCTTCGAGTAGCCAGCATTTCTTCTATAGTTTTATCCTTTTCATCCATTGCCCTTCTGAGAGCTTGTACATCCTGTTCTAAGTTCAAAGTAATTGCTTTATAATCATCTCCAGTTTGAGTTGCTACGCTGGTTTCTATATCGCCAATCATTCGAAGTTCGTCCATGATCAGATTGTCTTTTGCCAAAATTCTTTCCAGCCATTGGTTCGTTTCAATCATATCCTTTTTGGTGCGATTGCCGAAGATTCCTGATTTTTTACTTTCAGATCGCTTCCATTCTGCAGTTAAGGCATCACGTTCTTTAACCATTTTCTCTAATTTGGCTTGACCAGCTTCGGAAATTTGATTTGGAAGAAAATTAAGGAACAGAAGAAGTATTCCAAGCATCATAATTATATCTTTTTCAATAAATGATTTATGAAGGACAAAAAGCTAACCAAAAGTGATTTTCAAGAAAAAAGAGAATGAAAAAATCTTTTTTTCATTCTCTTTTATTAAGGTTTTACATCCACATTAGTAAGATATTATTCCTGTGGTTTTGGTTTTTTCCAGCCTCTGGTCATTTCTTTTTTGCCTGGGGGGCCTGGCAGGGTTTCTACTTCCATACCAATTTCCTTGAGATCCCTTTTCAGTTTTCCCATCGCGCAATAAGTAGTGAAGATTCCCCCTGGATTCATCGAATCATAAACTTTTTGTAAAAGAGGCTTTTCCCACAATTCAGGATTTTTGGTTGGAGCAAAGGCATCAAAAAATACGACATCACTTGGGTAAAGAATAACTTCCTCCAAAGTAGTTATTTCTTTTTTCATGTTGAAATATTCAGAAACCGCTGATCCTTCATCCCATGCCTTTTTGTGTAATCTTTTGAGATACGGCTTATAATGAAAAAAGCCATCGTCCAGATCACCGTAATTTAGTTGAGAATAAATTTCCTCAGAAAGTGGAAAAGGCTCGATTGTATGATATAAAACAGGCACTTGGTTTTGTTCAGCCCAAATTAGAGTTAACCAGGCATTAAGACCTGTACCGAATCCAACCTCAAATATCCTCAAAGGTCTTCTGTTTGGGTTTTCCATCAACCAAGAATCTAACCCGTAAAGCATGAAAACGTGTATAGATTCTTTTAATGCTCCATGAAAACTATGATACGTCTCTTTTAGCTCTTCATTATAAAGCGAGTGAGACCCATCCTCAGTAATAATTAATTTTAGTTTTTCACTCATACTTGATAGATTAAAGCAACACAATAAGCGGAAACACCTTCTTCTCGACCTACAAACCCAAGCCATTCTGTTGTTGTGGCTTTGATGGAAATAGAATCTTCTGAAACGTTCATCACTTCGGATAAACATGTCTTCATAGCAGGAATGTGAGGGTTGATCTTTGGGTTTTGAAGGCAAATTGTTGTATCAATATTACCTACCTCGTATCCGTTTTCCCTGATAAGTTCCAATACTTCACGTAAAAGGATTTTGCTGTCAATACCTTTATATTTTGGGTCTTTATCTGAAAAATGATGCCCAATATCCCGCATATTAGCAGCTCCGAGCAAGGCATCGCAAATGACATGGATTAACACATCTGCATCTGAGTGACCTACTGCTCCTTTTTCATGCGCTAGCTTGATTCCGCCTAGCCAAAAGTCATAACCTTCTTTTAATTGGTGGACATCATAGCCCATGCCTATTCTAAATGTATTCATGAAGAGATAGATTTATAATGAATGACAGAGGATTTTTCATCGATTAGAATCTTTTTTGCCCATGATGATAATTCTTCTGAATTGATTTTGGATTTATTTTCGAATTCTTCCATATAAAGGTCAGGGCTTCCGAGATGGGCATAATAGGCCAAGTTATAAACTCGATTCAACAATTGAATAGATTCATATGATTTCATTGCCTCATCTTGGTTTTTGATCTTTTGGAGAGAATTATCTTCGATTTTATTATCTATAAATGATTGAATCTCTTGGTCTAAAGCTACCTCAGCCTCTTCAGAAGACACGCCTGATTCCATTTTACCCGAAAAAACCAAAAGTCCTGGGTCTACTGACCCTAAGACATATCCACCTATTGATGCAAATAATTTCCCATTCTTTACTAGTTTTTGCTCCAAAATAGAGGATTTACCAAAACCCATTAAATCAGAAATGAGATCTGCTTCTGCATATCCAGATTCATTTTTCCCTGGTATTTTAAAAGCTTTATATAATGCATCAGTAGGTACTTTGGCCATTACTTTCTTTATCCGCATTTGTTTTTGCTCAGGTTCCTGGGTTATTTCAGATCGGGTTTTCACTGAAGGTTTGATAGGAGCAAACCATTTTTTAGCCAAGGCTTCGATTTGAGATAGTGAAACGTTCCCTCCCACTACTAATATTGCATTATCAGGACTATAATGAGATTTATAAAAATCCCAAATGTCATCTTTATTGTAACCTTCGATGTCTTTTAAATCCTGCCCAATGGTAGGCCACCGATAAGGATGCTTTGTATAAGCTAAATCTCTCAGATGATGCCAAATATCACCATAAGGCTGATTTAAGTACCGCTGTTTGAATTCCTCAATAACCACTTTTCTTTGAGTTTCAATAGTCTTTTCACTCAAAGTGAGCTGAAGCATCCTATCTGACTCTAGCCAAAAAGCAGTCTCAATATTACTCGCAGGAAGGGAAATATAATAATTAGTGATGTCAGGGCTAGTGAATGCATTACAAGATCCACCGACACGTTCTAACTCCCGGTCAAAAACCGGGACATTTTTTGAGCTCCCAAACATCAGGTGTTCAAAGAAATGTGCCAATCCGGTTTTTCCTGGGTTTTCATTTCGAGAACCTACTTTATAGAGTAAATTAAACACAGCCATTTTACTGCTGTGATCTTCATGGACGATAACCTCTAGCCCATTATTTAAGTAGAATTGATGATACGGTAGCATGTTAAATTGGGGACAAAACTAAGCTTTTCCTGAATTAGGGTGAAACTGAAACTCTTTTACTTCGTTGCAATTGAAAAATAATAGTAGAATTATCCTCTGAAATTACCGTTGAATAAAGCTTTTCAATTTTTTTACAAAAAAAGCCGAACTTTGGTTTAAGTCACTAAGTTAGCTTGCCAAAATATACTTCACCCTATCCAACCATGAAAAAACATTGCGTAGATCTAGATAAAACAGGACAATTTTCTAAATTTTTCATGGATTATATAAAAGGAAAAAAAGAACTAAAGCCCTTTTATTCTTACAGCCCTTCATTGGAAAGTTTTAAAAATGCCATTAAATCTAGAAGCTTCCCGATAGCCAATCGGAAAGTTTTGGTTGAAGCCTTATCCAATCAGTATTTGGGATCCGAAATAGGACCTAAGGTAGAATCCAATATCAAAAGCTTGGAATTGGAAAATACCTATACGGTAACCACCGGGCATCAACTTAATTTATTTACAGGGCCATTGTATTTTATTTATAAAATTGTCTCTACTATTAATCTTGCTAAAAAGCTTTCTGAAACGTATCCTGGAAATAATTTTATTCCAGTTTATTGGATGGCTTCAGAAGATCATGATTTTGATGAGATCAATTATTTTAAACTTGATGAAAAGAAATATCAGTGGGATTCAAATCAAAGTGGAGCAGTTGGTGATTTTGAGTTGGATTCAACATTCAAGGATTATTTAAAAACAGTACCCTTTGCGCCGGATTTTTTTAAAGAGGCATACACATCTTCAAAAACTTTAGCTGAAGCAGTTAGAAAATATGTCAATCATCTATTTGGTGAAGAAGGCTTGGTGATTGTGGATGGACATGATTCTTCATTAAAATCATTGTTTTCTTCGGTGATCAAAAATGATCTTTTTGAGCATCAGCCATTTCAGAAAGCTGAAAAAGCCACAGAGGAACTTGAAGGAATGGGATACAAAGGGCAAATCTTTCCAAGAGAAATTAACTTCTTTTATTTGGATAAAGGAATAAGAGAAAGAATTGAGGCGCATGGAGATGAATATTTTGTATTAAATACGGATTTAAGGTTTTCCAAATCAGATCTTGAAAAATTAATAGAGAAAAATCCAGAGCGTTTTAGTCCTAATGTGGTTTTACGCCCCTTGTATCAAGAAATGATCTTACCTAATCTCGCTTATTTAGGTGGTCCTGCCGAAGTTGTCTATTGGCTTCAACTTAAAGGAGTGTTTGAAAATTTTGATGTCCCATTTCCTATTCTTCTTCCGAGGAATTTTGCCCTATTGATCCCAGACCATATTCGGAAAAAAATTAATCAATTAGATTGGAGCAATGAAGAGGTGTTTAGATCATTTGAAAGCTGGAAAAAAGATTTTGTGCTATCAGAAAGCAGCTTAGACATAGAATTGGCAAAACAAAAAGAAATTATTGCGACTATCTTTGAAAAGAAGGGAGATGAAGCGGCTAATTTAGAGGCAAGTTTAAAACAGGCTTTTGAGGCCGGTAAAGTACGGTCCTTAAAGATTTTGGAGCAGATGAGCCGAAAGTTAAGAAAAGCTGAAGAAAGAAGACTTGAGATTCAAATCAATAGAGCTAAGGCTATTGAGGATTTTATAAAGCCAGGAGGAGCCCCTCAGGAAAGGGTAGTGAATATGATGCAGTTTTATTTATCTCAGCCTGAGCTGATAGATGATTTGCTTGCTTGTTTTGATCCTCTCGACTTCCGTATGATGGTTTTGGATCTATGAGTTCTGAAAAAGAATCTATTCGCAAAAAGTATAAGCAAAAAAGAAAGTCACTTTCAGTAGAGGAGGTAAATAGGCTTTCGGAAGCTATCTTACTTCAATTCAAAAAATGGTTAGTTTTAAAACCAGAGATAAACCATTTCCATATATTTTTGCCGATAGCGCGGCAAAATGAGGTAAATACGCTATTGATCCGGGATTTTTTATTTGAGCAGGGGAAATCGGTTTACACTTCCTTTGTGAGGCATGAGCAATTGACAATGGATACGGTTAAAGTTTATCCGGAAACAAAATACCAAATTGATTCTTTAGGGATTCCGACTCCAATAGAATCTGAAGTAGTGAGCACAAAAGATCTTCAATTGGTCTTAGTCCCACTTTTAGCTTTTGATTTAAATGGAGATAGGATTGGTTTTGGAAAAGGGTATTATGATAAATTTCTCTCAGTCCTAGATCCTGAAGTAGTAAAAATGGGATTAAGTTTTTTCCCTCCTTTAACTAAAATTCCTTCAGAATTGCATGATATACCCTTAGATTATTGTATTACTGGGGAAAAAGTTTTTACTTTTTGACCAAAATCATTTCAAAACTTCCTTTATGAATAAGAATTTCTTTGTTGTGGCATTTTTTATCCTTTCAGCGTTTTGTTTTATTCCTGAAGCAAAGTCCCAGATCGGGGCATACAATACGACAGTTGGAATAAGAGGTGGAACAAGTGTTGGAGGATCTGTTAAAAGGTTTGTTACAGATCATGATGCAGTAGAATTGATGGTTTATACCCGTTGGAAAGGTTGGGTGGGGAACTTACTTTTTGAGCATCATATGGATATCCGAGAATTTGAGGGATTGGAATGGTATATCGGAGGTGGCGGTCATTATGGAGTTTGGAAAGTTGGGAAAAGCGAGCCGCCTTGGGTATATAAAGCAACAGAAGATTATGCTGCATTCGGAGTAGATGCGATTGTTGGTCTTGACTATAATATCAATAGATCAAACTGGTTTATAAGCTTAGATTGGAAGCCTTCTTATAATTTTCAAGACTTTACTGGGCTATGGTGGGACGAAACAGCCTTCACTTTAAGATATTCATTCTAATTTTACGAATTCCCTAGTTTTTTAAACCACTTTTTAAATTATTGACAAAAAAAGAACCAAAATGATAATTTTTTCACCCCTTAATGATTGGTTTTAACAGAATTATCGTTTTTATCTCTTGTTTAAATCAAATAATAAGAATAAAATTTTTTATTAAAATGAAAAGCATTTTATTTATTCTGAAAATAGACTGTAAATAGGTTATAAACTCGAAAAAAATTTTTTTTCCAAACAATAATTTTTTTTTTCAAATTGTAAATATGGAGTTTTTCAGAATTTTATTCTGAAGAAGCTGAATTTTGCTCTTAAATCAGTTAATATTTGTTAAAAATGTTTCTGTTTCCAAATTATTACTGTTTTCAGCCTTTAAAACAAATAATCAACCGCTAATCGATATTTTTACGTTTAAATAGCATTTAATATAATAAAACATGGATTAAAGTAATTTCAATAATAATTATTGTATTAAACAAATAAATAATTTACTTTAAACAAGTATTTTTTCATATTGGGCACTATTTTGAAATTAGATTCAAATAATTTTTCTTTACACCTATCAACTAAACTAAATACCTTATGAGAAAAGCTTTACTCTTTGTTGTTGCGCTTTTCACCATGGCCCTCAGTTATGAGGTGTCGGCGCAGCAACGGGTAATTACCGGTACGGTAATTTCCGAGGAAGACGGACTTGGTTTGCCAGGAGCAACCGTCCTCGTGAAAGGTACAACAGTGGGTACTACCACCGATTTGGATGGTAATTATTCCATTAATGTGCCAGCCGGTTCTGATGTATTGATTTTCTCTTTTGTAGGTCTTGTATCTGCGGAAGAGGCTATCGGCAACAGAACCATTATTAATGTCACCCTGACAACTGATGCGGCTCAACTATCCGAAGTGGTAGTAACAGCGATTGGTATCGAAAGGGAGAAAAAGGCCTTGGGTTATGCAGTTACCACAGTAGGTGACGAGCAACTTGAGAATCGTCCTGAAGGAGACGTTGCCCGAGTGTTGCAAGGAAAAGTTCCAGGTGTGAACATTACTTCAACTAACGGTATGTCTGGTTCAGGTACAAACATGGTTATCAGAGGTTATTCTTCTGCTACCGGTTCTAACCAGCCGCTATTCGTAGTGGATGGGGTTCCTTTCAACACAAGTACTAACAACACCAATGGATTTACCACGGGTGGTGCCACTACTTCTTCTCGTTTCTTGGACATTGATCCAAATAACATCGAGAGCATGTCTGTATTGAAAGGTCTTTCTGCAACTGTACTTTACGGTGACCAAGGAAGAAACGGTGTAATTTTGATTACTACTAAATCAGGTGCTTCTAAAAGAAAAGCTGCTGAAGTAACTATCAATCAATCTATTTTTACTAATGAGGCGGCATCTTTGCCAACGTATGGTACTACTTATGGAAATGGATTCCAGCAGGCTCCAGGTTTCTTCTTCTCTAACTTCGGTCCGAGATTAGATGCTGGTATCACTGTAAATCACCCGTATGCATCTTCTTCTATTGCTTCCATTAGAGAGGCATTCCCTCAATTTTGGGTAGATGGAATTGTTGGCGGTACTCCAGTTCAATATGAGTACAAAGCATATGCTGATCCATCTGAAATTTTCTTTAGAACTGGTTTGATTTCAAATACTTCGGTTCAAATTTCTGGAGGATCTGACAGAACAGGTTTCAATGCTAGCTTTGGATATACTGACGAAGAAGGATTTACTCCAGGTAATGAATTGAAAAAGTATAACTTCGGTTTGGGTGTAAATTCTGCTGTAACTGATAAGTTGTCTATCAATTCTTCATTTACTTTTGCAATCACAGATCTTCAGTCTCCTCCAGTTAACGCAGCTTTTGGTTCTGGACCTTCAGGCGGAATTCCTTCAGTATTTGCACACGTATTGTATACGCCTAGATCTGTTGATTTAGGAGGATTACCTTTTGAGAATCCAGTAGATAATAGCTCTGTTTACTATAGAGGTGCTAATAATATTGTTAACCCAAATTGGTTGGCAAAGTATTATCAAAATACTTCTGATGTAAATCGTTTCTTCAACTCAACTTCTATCAATTATGATTTGAATGATGATTTCTCAGTTACCTATAGAATCGGATTGGATACCTATACTGAAATTCAAGAGAAGAGATACAATAAAGGAGCAGGTAGTGGTAGTGCTGCTATCCAATCTGGTTTGTATGAAACTGCAAATATTGTAAATACGATTTGGAATCAGGATTTGATCTTGAACTGGAAGAAAGAATTTTCTGATAATTTTGGCATGAGTGCATTATTGGGAGGTAACTCTAGATATGATTCGTTTACTAGAACTGGAATTGAGTCTCAAAATCAATTGGCTTTCGGACTTTTCAATCATGGTAACTTCACTAGTGCAAATGAAGGGGGCTTAAACCGTCTTCAAGAGCAGAGAAGAATGGGGGTTTATGCAAACTTGACCTTTGATTATTCAAACTATTTGTACTTGAATATTTCGGCAAGAAATGATTGGACTTCAACAGTTGAAAAAGAGAATAGAAGTATCCTTTACCCAGGAGCTTCGGTTTCTTTCATTCCAAGTACTGCATTTGATTGGAATTCTTCCACTATCAATGACTTGAAATTGAGATTAGGTTATGGTACTTCTGCTGGATTCCCAAATCCATATAGAACTAGAAATACCTTAGCTCAAGAAGCAATTGCATTCTCCAGAGATGGTCAAGTGACTCAAACTCACTCAGTATCTAATGTATTGGGTAACCCTAACTTGAAACCAGAACTTCAGGAAGAAATAGAATTTGGTGTTGAAGCAGTAATGTTTAATAACAAGTTAAGATTTGATCTTTCCTTGTATGAGAAGAACACAAACGATTTGATTACACAAGCTCCGATTGATCCTTCTACTGGATTTACTTCTACTGCAATTAACGTAGGTAAGATCAGAACAAGGGGTATTGAATTGCAGGCGAATGTAACACCAGTCTCAACTGCATCAGGATTCACTTGGAATTCTATTGTAAACTGGGGTTTATACCGTTCTGTAACAATGGAACTTGGTGATGGTTTGGAAGAAATCGTTGTTGCCGGTTTTACTACCTTAGGTAACTTTGCTATTCCTGGCGAGCCTTTCAACGTAATTAAAGGTATTGGTTTTGAAAGAGATGAGCAATCAGGTCTTCCAGTAATCTTATCCAATGGTCTTCAAAAGCAAGATCCAGAATTGAAAATTTTAGGTGATCCAAATCCGAAATGGAATGGTTCATGGATTAATACTTTCTCATTCAAAGGGTTCACTTTGAATGCTATGTTGGAGTACAGACATAAAGGAGCAATTTTCTCCAATACAGTTACTGGAACATTAGCACGGGGTGTTACAAAAGATCCAGTGGTTGATAGAGAGATGACATTTATCATGCCTGGTGTAAAAGAAGATGGAACTCCAAATGATATTCAAATCACTGCTTCTGATTACTTCTTTGGTGGGTATCACCTAGGAGCAGATGAGGCAAATGTATTTGATGGCTCTATGATTCGTCTTCGTGAACTTTCTTTGGGATATGAGCTACCTTCAACTTTGATAGCAAAAACTCCATTCAAGAGAGCTTCTATCGCGATTAGTGGTAGCAATCTATGGTTCAGAGCATTGAACTTCCCTCCAAACATGAACTATGATGTAGACGTGTTGGGTACTGGTGTAGGTAACGGTCTTGGTTTCGACTTTGTAACTGGCCCGAGCTCCAGAAGATTTGGTGGAACTGTAACTCTTGCATTCTAATCCCAAAACTGATATTACTATGAAAAAATATATATATACTCTGTTGTGTGCAGCAACCATGCTTTTTGCCTCGTCTTGCGATTTAGATTTGCTTGATGATCCAAATGCAGTGACTGCCTCAACAGCTAATCCAGACTTTATTCTTAACAGAATTCAATTGGATTATAGAAATTTCTATCAGGGACTCAGTAATAGTGGAATGTCTCTTACTAGAATTGTGAATCAAGGGAGTGCACTTTATGAAAATGCATATCCTGTTTCTGCCGGAAATGGATGGTGGAATAACTCATATTCTAATATTCTTGCAGATATCAAATTCTTGGAGCCATTGGCAGAAGAAGCCGATTTGCAAAGACATCTAGGAATTGCCAAAACGATTGAGGCAATGACTTTATTCCATTTGGTGGATGCTTTTGGCGATGTGCCTTACTCTGAGGCTTTAAATCCAGAAGAATTCAATCCAAGTATAGATCCTGGAAAGTCAATCTACGACGCAGCTTTTGCAAAACTTAATGAAGCAGCAGCTCATTTTGCCGCACCTGTAAGCTCTGGTTCTCCAAATGATTATTATTATGGAAGAGACTATACAAAGTGGATTAAATTGGTGAATACTTTAAAATTAAGGTATTTTCTTAATCTTAGATTAACTGATGCTGGAACAGCAGGATCTGGTATTAATGCTCTCATTGCAGAAAACAATATGATAGGTGCTGGAGATGATTTTGTATTTAGATTCGGTACTTCTAGAGCTAACCCTGATGCTAGACATCCTAACTTTGTAGGTTCCTATACTTCTGGTGGAGGCACATATCACTCTACTTTCTATATGTGGCATATGACAGAAGCTAAAGGATTTGATGATCCTAGAGCTAGATTCTACTGGTATCGTCAAACGTTGGTAAATTCTACTAATGCGGACGAAATCGAGTGTATCAATCAGATAGCTCCTCCTCATTACTTATCTGGAGGATATATTTACTGTCTTCCAGGTGATAGAGGATACTGGGGTCGTGATCACTTAGATCCAGACGGAGTTCCGCCAGATGGATTGAGAAGAACTATGTGGGGTATTTACCCTGTAGGTGGAAGATTTGATGATGATTCTGCAGCTCCTGTAAATAACCCTTCTTTGGGTGCTCAGGGTGAAGGTATCTATCCTATTATGCTTGCTGCTTATGTTGATTTTATGCTTGCAGAAGCAGCTCTTGAGATCAATGGTGATGCTGCTGCTGCGAAAAATTATATGCTTTCTGGTATTCAGAAGCATATGGAATATGTAACAGATTTTGCATTGGCTACAGCTGAGTCTGGAGCAATTAATGATTTCTTTGATTCACAAGGATCCTCTCTTGATGACGATATAGATTCATATTTAGATTATGTTGGAGCAGAATATGATAATGCTTCAGATAAAATGAATGTGATTGGTCGTGAGTATTGGTTGTCTCTTTTCGGTAATGGTGTAGAATCGTATAACCTTTACAGAAGAACTGGGAAGCCAAATAATATGCAACCGGCCCTTGAAGCGAATCCAGGAGATTTTCCGAGGTCTTTCTTGTACCCTAACGTGTACATGGTAACAAATAATAAAGCAAGTCAGAAATCTGGACTTGAAGCACAAGTATTCTGGGATAACAATCCTGGAGGAAGCGCTTGGGTTTACTAACCAAAATAAATTAAGATAATATGAAAATGTTAAAATATACTTTTGGTTTACTGCTTGGAGCCGTAGTGTTTCTAAGTTCTTGTAGAGACTTTGTAGAACCAAATATCCCGTATTCGACTTTCGATACTGCAGCTTATTTGAGAACTATTGAAAGAACCAGTACCACATTTAATTTCTTTAATTTAGGAAATTCTGATTTCGCCTTGACTATAGAGGCTGTGGATGCTGAAGATGGTGCTACAGTTGAGACTGTAGAAATTGAAGTGCAACATAGAAGATTGATTCCTGGTGTAGGATTGGAGTATACTCCTTCTGCAGGTCCGGTAGGTATTAAGACTCTGTCAGCATCTGACTTTGCTCCTAATAGTGAATCAAGATTCTTGAGAACTTCTTTCGTAATTACTGCAGCTGAAGCAATTGCTGCGGTTGGACTTACTCCTGCGGATATTGAAGGGGGCGACGTTTTTGAATTCAGCTTGATTCTGAATGATAAGTTCGGACGTTCTTTCAATAGAGAAAATGTTTCAGGTAACGTAGCTGGTGCGCCATTTTATGACTCACCATTCCAGTATTTTGTAAGTGTAGTTTGTCCTTCTGATTTAGGAGGAACTTATGAATATACTGCTACAAATATGGATTCAATATATGGTTCATGTGCAGGTACTATTTCAGGTACTACTACATGGACTCCAGTTTCTAGTTCTCCGGGTGCATATACCATTTCAGACGGAACCTTTGGTTTCTGGGATTGTTATGGCGATTCTTGGGGATCTGGTGATGTTAGGATCAATGATGCTTGCGGTACGCTAAGCATGACTGGTGCTGATAAATATGGAGCTACTTATTCTATGACTGTACTAAGCAGTACTCCAGAAGAATTAGTCTTCGTTTGGTTAAACTCCGATGGAGAAACTGGTGAAGTTACTGTAAAAGCTCAGAATGGTAAGCCTTTACCTCCGCTTAATTAATAATTAAAGAAGGTATATAATTTAAGGCGGTGCTTTTGAAGCACCGCTTTTTTTATTTCAAAATTTATATATTTGGAAATACGAATAAGCAGTTTTTTTTAATCGATTTATCCTTATAGTTTTGTAGAGATCTCAATAACCCATTATGGATAAATTTTCATTTATTGCAAATGCTCATATTTCTTACATAGATGAGCTATACGCTTCTTTCAGAAGTGACCCTTCCTCAATAGACCCAAGTTGGAAAGAGTTTTTCGAAGGTTTTGATTTTGCCTTAACCAATTATGATGTAGATGGTAATGGAGCCGAGACTGCATTAAGTGGCAAGCCAGCTCCTAAAAATGGTGCTCTGGCTACTCCAGGTACTATTATGGACATGGAGCAATTGCCAAAGGAAATCAAGGTTAGAGCTCTTATTCATGCACATAGGTCTAGAGCACATTTAAGATCTAAAACTAATCCGGTTAGAGAACGAAGAGATAGAAAGGCGCTGATCGACCCTGAATACTTTGGACTTGGTCCAGAGGATATGAATACTGAATTTCAGGCGGGAAACGAAATAGGAATTGGTAAGGCGAAACTTTCAACAATCATAGATGCCCTTAAAAAAATCTATGAAGGACCTATGGGTTTTGAATATTTATATATCCGAGATCCGGAAATGCTTGATTGGTTTAAAACGAAAGTTGAGAAAGAAGCTTTAGCATTCAACCCTTCCGTAGATGAAAAGAAAAGAATCTTATTTAAACTGAACCAGGCAGTTGTTTTTGAGAATTTTCTTCACACCAAATACTTAGGACAAAAAAGATTCTCTTTGGAGGGAGGGGAAAGTTCAATCGCATTTTTAGATGCGGTTATCAATACATCTGCCAATCTTGGAGTTAAGGAAGTAATGATAGGGATGGCTCATAGAGGTAGGCTAAACGTCTTGGCCAATATCATGGGCAAAACATATGAACAGATTTTTTCTGAGTTTGAAGGAACTGCCAAGCCTGATCTAACCATGGGTGATGGGGATGTGAAATATCATATGGGTTATTCCAGTGATATTATAACACCAGAAGATAAAAAAGTCCATCTGAAATTAGCCCCTAATCCTTCCCACTTAGAGGCAGTGAATCCAGTAGTAGAAGGATTTATTAGAGCTAAAATTGATACTGAGCATAAAGGAGATAAAACAAAAGCACTTCCTATACTCATTCATGGTGATGCTGCTGTTGCAGGGCAGGGAATCGTTTATGAGGTGACCCAAATGGCAGACTTAAAGGGTTATAATACGGGTGGTACCATTCACTTTGTAATTAATAATCAAGTTGGGTTTACTACTGATTTTGATGATGCACGATCTTCCATCTATTGTACTGATGTAGCAAAAATCATAGATGCCCCTGTTATTCATGTGAATGGAGATAATGCTGAAGCTGTTGTATTTGCAGCAAAACTCGCTGCAGAATTTAGACAAAAATTCAGCAAAGATATTTTTGTAGATATGGTTTGTTATAGACGTCACGGGCACAATGAGTCTGATGAACCTAAGTTTACTCAACCTGAACTGTATAACCTGATTTCCAAACACCCAAATCCAAGAGAGATTTATGTAAAGAAATTGACTGAAAGAGGGGATATTGATGCCAAAATAGCCTCTCAAATGGATGAGGAGTTCCGACAACTGCTCCAGGATCGATTGAATATGGTCAAGGAAAAGCCGCTTCCTTATCAAGCTACAAAGTTTGAGCAGGAGTGGGGAAACCTAAGAAGGTCAAAGCCTGAAGATTTTGATAAATCTCCGGAAACTGGTGTCGATGAAGCAACTATTAAAGTTGTGGCAGATGCTTTAACTACAATTCCAAAAGGTTTTAAGCCAATTAAACAGATTGAAGCCCAAATGAAGCAGAGGAAAGACATGTTCTTTAAGTCTAAGGAGTTGAATTGGGCTGCTGCTGAATTATTGGCTTATGGTTCTCTTTTGACTGAAGGTAAGCAAGTTAGGATTACAGGACAGGATTGCCAACGAGGTACTTTTTCTCATAGGCATGCAGTTATCCATGATGCTACGACTAACCAGCCTTACAATTCCTTGCTGGAAATGAAGGAGAGAAAAGGTCTTTTTCAAATTTATAACTCGCTACTTTCTGAGTATGCAGTTTTAGGTTTTGAATATGGTTATGGTATGGCAAATCCTAATTCTTTGACTATTTGGGAAGCTCAATTTGGTGATTTCGCAAATGGAGCTCAAACAATGATTGATCAGTTTATTTCTTCTGGTGAGTCTAAATGGCAGCGAATGAATGGATTGGTAATGTTACTTCCTCACGGTTATGAAGGACAAGGGCCAGAGCACTCAAATGCAAGACCAGAACGGTTCCTTCAGCTTTCGGCAGAGTATAACATGGTCGTGGCAAATATTACTGAGCCTTCAAACTTTTTCCATTTGTTAAGAAGACAACTTGCATGGGAATTTAGAAAGCCTTGTGTAGTGATGTCTCCTAAGTCTTTGTTGAGACATCCAAAAGTAATTTCTCCAATTTCTGAATTTACTTCTGGATCTTTTAAAGAAGTGATTTTGGATTCTTCTGTAGATCCCAAAAAGGTAAAAAGAGTAATCCTTTGTTCTGGTAAAATCTTCTATGATTTAGATGAGGCTAGAGAAAAGGAAAAAGTTGAAGATGTGGCAATTGTTAGAATTGAGCAGATTCATCCACTTCCCAAGAAGCAAATTTTTGATCTTCTGTCAAAATACAAAGGAGCCGAAGTTGTTTGGGTTCAAGAAGAACCAGAAAATATGGGGTACTGGAATTATATTCTAAGACTACTTCATAAAGAGTTGCCAATGGATATAATTGCTAGAAAATCCTCTGCTTCTCCAGCAACTGGCTATAATAAAGTTCATGTGGAAGAGCAGAAAGCCATTATTGCAAAAGCCATTAAAACTAAATAACCCATAATAATCATATCATTTTGTTCCAACTCTCACTGTATTCAGTTAGAGTTAAAAAGAAAAACCCATGAGCAAAGAAATTACAGTGCCTGCAGTAGGCGAATCCATTACCGAGGTTACCGTAGGGCAATGGTTTAAAAATGATGGAGATCAAGTTCAAATGGATGAAATCCTATGTGAACTGGAGTCTGATAAAGCAACTTTTGAATTGCCAGCTGAGGCAACAGGAATATTAAAAATAAAAGCTCAGGCAGGTGAAACTTTGGAAATTGGTGCTGTCATATGTACCATAGATGAAGAGGTGGTTTCTACTTCAAAAGAAAATGATTCACCTACACCTAAGTCTAAAGAAGAACCAAAAAGTACTGGAAACGCTCCATCAACAACGGGTGAAGTGAAAGAGATGATTGTTCCTACCGTAGGGGAGTCTATTACAGAGGTTACTTTAGCTAACTGGATCAAAGCTGATGGAGAATATGTGAAGTTGGACGAAATAATAGCTGAAGTGGATTCTGATAAAGCAACCTTTGAATTGCCAGCAGAAGCTTCAGGGATTTTAAGACATATTGCACAAGAGGGAGATGTTTTAGAAATAGGTGGATTAATCTGTAAAATTGAAGTGACCGAAGGTAAACCGGCTCCATCAAATGAAGCTTCTAGTTCAACTTCCGAAGCCACTCAGGCCCCAGGGAATTCAAACTATGCCTCGGGTCATGCTTCTCCTGCTGCATCCAAGATTTTGGCAGAAAAAGGAATTTCGCCAGAATCAGTTTCTGGAACAGGCAAGGATGGAAGGATTACAAAAGAAGATGCGCAAGGGGCACAAAAATCTGCTCCAGCTCCAACAAAAGCTGAGTCTAAGCCGGTTGCTGAATCTTCCGCTCCAATTTTGGGATCAAGAAATGAGCGAAGAGAGAGAATGTCTTCACTTCGTAAAACTGTTGCCAAGCGTTTGGTATCAGTGAAAAACGAAACGGCTATGTTAACTACATTTAATGAAGTTAACATGAAGCCTATAATGGATATGAGATCTAAATTCAAGGAACAATTCAAAGAAAAACACGGAGTAGGTCTTGGGTTTATGTCCTTCTTTACCAAAGCAGTATGTGTGGCACTTCAAGAATGGCCTGCTGTCAATGCTAAGATTGACGGAAACGAAATGGTCTTTAATGATTATTGTGATATTTCTATTGCAGTTTCTGCTCCGAAGGGACTAGTTGTCCCAGTTATTAGAAATGCAGAGGCTATGAGCTTTGACCAAATAGAGAAAGAAATTGTAAGGTTGGCTACTAAAGCCAGAGATAATAAGCTTTCTATTGAAGAAATGACTGGGGGAACATTCACAATCACCAATGGTGGTGTATTTGGTTCTATGATGTCTACTCCAATCATTAATGCACCTCAGTCAGCAATATTAGGTATGCACAACATTGTCCAAAGACCGATGGCTGTAAATGGTGAAGTAAAAATACTTCCAATGATGTATGTGGCACTTTCTTATGACCACAGAATTATTGACGGCCGTGAATCTGTAAGCTTCTTGGTAAGAGTAAAAGAATTACTTGAAGATCCAACAAGATTGTTGTTTGGAGTATAAGTAGGTATATGGTATTTAGAATTTAGTAGGTAGATATGGGGCGGCATAGATATGAGGATTTAGAGGTATATAAAAAGTCTGTCGATCTTGCTGTTTTGGTCAGTTTAAGGACACGTAAATATCCTGATTTTGAGAAGTTCTCTTTGGTAACCCAAACAAACCGTGCAGTATATTCTATTTCAAATAATATTGCAGAAGGTGCTGGGAGAGGAGGTAATGCAGAATTCAGGAATTTTCTACATTATTCATTAGGTTCTTTAAATGAAGTTGAAAATGAGCTTTTATTAGCTTTAAAATTAACTTATTTGGAAGAGAAGGAGTATTTAGATTTCAAAACCAAATCAGATATTATTAAGAAAATGCTTATTAATCTAATTAAGGCTCTCTAAATACCAAATACTAAATACAAGCAATTTGATCAATTGCAAAAAACTCAATTTGATCTTTTAATAGAAAAATATTCGAAAATGAATTATGATGTTATAGTAATCGGTTCTGGTCCTGGAGGATACGTAGCAGCGATTCGCTGTGCACAGCTTGGAATGAAAACCGCACTTATAGAAAAATATCCAACCTTAGGAGGAACTTGCCTCAATGTAGGCTGTATTCCCTCTAAAGCACTTTTGGATTCCTCCGAGCATTATCATAATGCAGCGCACACTTTCGACACGCACGGTATTAAGTTGAGCAATTTGAAAGTGGACTTAAAACAAATGATCGCTCGTAAAAACGATGTGGTAAAGCAGAATACAGACGGGATTAATTACTTGATGAAGAAGAATAAAATTGATGTTCATCAAGGTATAGGTTCTTTTGTGGATGCAACTACCATTAAAGTAACCAAAGAGGATGGCTCCTCTTCGGAAATTAAAACCAAGAATGTAATCATTGCTACAGGTTCCAAGCCCTCTACATTACCTTTTATCAAGCTGGATAAAGACCGTGTTATAACTTCTACTGAGGCTTTGAATCTAAAAGAAATACCAAAACATCTTGTAGTTATTGGTGGAGGTGTAATCGGATTGGAGCTGGGCTCCGTTTATGCCAGAATGGGTTCTAAAGTTTCTGTGATTGAGTTTATGGATTCTTTGATACCGACTATGGATCGCACCATGGGAAAAGAGCTTCAGAAGTCCTTGAAAAAACTAGGCTTCGAATTCTATTTAAAGCATAAAGTAACTTCAGTAGAGAAAAAAGGAAAAGAAGTAACGGTTAAAGCAGAAACTCCAAAAGGTGATACAATAGATGTTAAAGGAGATTATGTATTGGTTTCTATTGGAAGAAGGCCTTATACCGATGGTTTGAACGCAGAAGCTGCAGGAGTTAAATTGACGGATAGAGGACAAATTGAAGTAAATGAACATTTGCAGACCAATGTTCCAAATATCTATGCTATCGGTGACGTTGTGAAAGGTGCAATGTTGGCTCATAAAGCCGAAGAAGAAGGAGTTTTTGTCGCTGAAACTTTAGCTGGACAAAAACCACATATTAATTATAATCTTATACCTGGGGTAGTATATACTTGGCCTGAGGTCGCTTCAGTAGGATATACTGAGGAACAGTTAAAAGAGAAAGGTATCAAATACAAGGCAGGTAAATTCCCTTTCATGGCTTCTGGACGAGCGAGGGCTTCTATGGATACAGATGGATTGGTAAAGGTTTTAGCAGATGCTCAAACTGATGAAATTCTCGGAGTACATATGATTGGCCCAAGGACAGCAGATATGATTGCGGAAGCAGTTGTTGCTATGGAATACAGAGCTTCTGCTGAGGATATCGCCAGGATGTCACACGCTCACCCAACCTACACTGAAGCCTTTAAAGAAGCATGTCTGGCAGCCACGGATAATAGAGCTTTGCATGTTTAATTGCTTTTCAAAATTATTTAAAAGCCATCTAGGACAATTCTAGATGGCTTTTTCTTTCCTCAAATTTTTGGTTTAATTCGTGTATGAAGTTTAAAATAGCTGTATTAGGAGCAGGAAATGTCGCATGGCATTTAGCCCCGGCATTAGAAAATGCTGGTCATGAAGTAACCGAAGTTTATGCCAGAGATATTGATGAAGCCATTAAGATTACGGGAAGACTTTATTCCTCGGAAGCCAAAAATGACTTAGATTTTTCTGAATCTGAGGCAGAGATTTTTATTTTGGCTGTAAAAGATTTTGCGATACCTGAAGTGGCCGATGAAGTTATTTTACCTGAAGGGAGCATCTTAGTGCATACTTCCGGCACAATGCCCTTAGATATTTTGGGATATAGTTCTGCCAGTTATACAGGGATTTTTTACCCTCTTCAGTCATTTACAAAAGATAGAAAAATAGATTTTGAAGACGTGACTTTTTTACTGGAATGTGAAGATGAAGAAACGTTACAAAAGTTGCGAAAGTTAGCCAAGAGCCTTTCCTCAATGAATTACGTAGTCAAATCAAAAGATAGAAAAGCTATTCATGTGGCAGCGGTTTTTGCCAGTAATTTTAGTAATCATATGATCCGGATCAGTGAGGAAATTATGAGAAGGCAAGGACTTGATTTTGATATGCTAAAGCCATTGATCGTTGAGCAGATCTCTAAAACTTTACAAATTGGCGCCAAAAAAGCTCAGACAGGCCCGGCTATTCGAGAGGATTATCAAACCCTGGAAGATCATCATCGCTTTTTGAACTACAACGATTCCATTGCTGAAATTTATAGATTGATCTCCCAGGATATTATTGACAGTTAATGGGACCAGGAGCCGAATTTACCGTTTTGGTAATCTTCATATGCCTGATGGATTTCTTCTTCCGTATTCATGACAAACGGACCTTGTGCGACCATAGGTTCGTTAAAAGGCTTTGCATGACCTAAAATCAGAATTGAATCTGATTTGGCAGTTACTTTCAGGTCTACAGATCCCTTTTCGAATTCTACAAGATTTCTATATGGGATCAACTCTCCATTTACATTCAGTTCTCCTCTGACTATGTAAAAGAAAATATTTTCATCTTCAGATATTTCCTTCTCAAAACTTCCTCCTTCCTTCAGATAAATTGTACTCATGGTTAATGGAAATGACTCCTCAAATGCTCCTTTGATACCATTCCACTCTCCAAATAATTGCTGTACTTCCACTTTTCCTCCATCTAGGGTAAAAGAAGGGATATCTTCTTTTTGGAGCCCAATATACTTTGGATCGGACATTTTTAACTTTGCAGGAAGATTTAACCAAAGTTGAAGGATTTCTAAATCACCACCTTTTTGCTTGAACTCCGAGCTGCTAACCTCCGAATGAATCAATCCTCTTCCTGCAGTCATGTATTGTACACCTCCCGGACCTATCACTGATTCATGGCCTGAGGAGTCTAAATGCATAATGTCTCCTTCTAAAATGAAAGTTACTGTTTCCATTCCTCGGTGGGGATGCGGCCCAAATGGTAACCCTCTATTGGGCGAAGGGTAAGTTTGAAATCCATGGTGATTTAAAAAAATGAAGGGGTCAATCTGCTGTAACTGATTTGTAGGCATTGGGCTGTAAGTTATTAAATCAGCTATTGGCCTATATTCTGCCTTATGAATTTTTTTTATTTGAGACATGCATTTGTAGATTTAATGTATATACATGAAATAGCTTTATACCGGAAAAAGTTCAAAACTTACTTATTTCATTTTACTGAAATTTGCTTAAGCTCAAACAGATCTGTTCTTCTATCTTTTAAGTTTTGTACACTTCCAAATTCATTAAGCTCTTTCAAAAGTGATAAATCTACGTCTGCAATGAGCGTCATTTCTGTGTTTGGAGTGGCTTCAGCTTTAATTCCGTTACTAGGGAATGGGAAATCGCATGGTGTAATAACCATAGATTGGGCGTATTGCATATCCATATTATGGACTTTCGGTAAGTTTCCTACACTTCCTGCCATCGCTACATAACATTCATTTTCTATAGCTCTCGCCATAGCACAGTTTCTTACTCTAGAATAACCATTTTGAGTATCTGTTAGGAAAGGAACAAATAGAATATCCATTCCCTGCTCCGCAAGAATTCTACTCAGTTCAGGAAACTCAGCATCATAACAAATAAGGATTCCGATTTTTCCACAATCAGTATCAAATGCCTTTAAAGAATTCCCTCCTTGCATTCCCCAAACTTTCGATTCCAAGGGAGTAATATGTAATTTTTCGTAAAACTCTATTGAACCATCTCTTTTACATAGATACCCTACATTATAAAGCAAATCATCTTTGATCTTAGGCATAGATCCAGTGATGATATTAATGTTGTAAGAAATTGAAAGTTTTGAGAATCTTTTAACGATTTCATCGGTGTATTTTGCGAGTCCGCGAACTGCTTGTGCTTCTGTCAAATGATTGAACTCAGCCATTAAAGGGGCATTGAATAATTCAGGGAAGAGTGCAAAATCTGAACGATAAGCAGAGACCGCATCTACAAAATATTCGGCTTGTTGCATGAGTTCGTCAAGATTTTCATACAAGCGCATTTGCCACTGAATTAGACCCAGGCGAACAATCGTTTTATTAGTAGATGCTTTTTTAGTTGGTTTTTCATAATAGATATTATCCCATTCCAATAAAACCGCAAATTCACTAGAGTCCTTATCACCTTCTAAATAGTTTCTCATTATTCGAGTTGGGTGAAAATCATTAGCGAGTTGAAAGTTTAATACCGGATCATATATTTCTTTCATCTTCACTTTTTCCAGATATTCTTTAGGAGTTATTTTGTCCGCATATTTGTGATAATTAGGGATACGACCTCCGAACACAATTCCCTTCAGATTAAGCTTTTCACAAAGCTCTTTACGGTAATCATAAAGCCTTCTTCCTAGTCTTAATCCTCTAAATTCTGGCTTAATAAAGACATCGATTCCATACAGCAGATCTCCATTGTTAGTGTGTTTTTCAAAAGTAAAATTAGAGGTAATACCTTTATAAGTATGCTCACCCTCCAGCTGATCTTCATCTACCACGATAGAAAGTGCGCATCCCGCCAATTGGTCATTGATCCGAATGACGACCTGACCTTCAGGGAATTTTTCAAAAAGAGCTGCTATTTGATCTTCTCTCCAATAAGCTTCTGACATGGATTGGTAGCTATCAATCATAGCCTCTTTGAGTTCTTGATAATCTGAGAGCTGGAGAAAAGAAAGCGTGATGTTTTCTATTTGAGTATTGTCCATGTTTTTTGAATTTGTAAGAAGTGATGAAAAGACTCCCTGATTTGGGAGATTTATCCCTTAATGTTAAAGAGTTTCATCCTCTAAAAATTAAAGTTTCACGATTTGGTTACTAACTACTAAGCTCAGTGTAAGGTTACCTTTTCTTGAATCTAATTGTCAATTTTTTGAATTCAATTTTCGATCCAAAGCGATAATAGTTTGTAATAATACATTTGCTCCATTTACAATATCCTCAGGAGAAGAATATTCCTGAGGAGAGTGACTTATTCCATCTTTGCTTGGTATGAATATCATACCAATGGGAGCGAATCTTGCTATCTCCTGCGAATCGTGGCCAGCTCCACTAGGTAAATATTTAGTGCTCAAGCCTAATGCTTTAGCAGAAGTTTCAATTGTTTTTTGTATTTCAGGATTAGCTAAAGCAGGCTTACTTGCCACTTCGATGTGGTTAATACTGACCTCCATATCACTTTCCTGAGCAAGTGTTTTAGCTTTTTTCTCTATAGCTTCATAAACGTTATGAATTTTTTCGGAAGATAGATCCCTGATTTCAACATTTAATTTGACTTCTCCTGGAATCACATTACCCGCACCGGGAAAAGCTTCGATCTTGCCTACTGTTGCTACTTGGGCTCCGTCAAATGAATTAACAATTTCATTCACGGCAAGAACCAATCTTGCGGCAGGGAGCATTGGGTCTTTTCTCATATTCATAGGGGTAGTTCCCGCATGATTTGCAAACCCATGAAAGGTAAATTCATACCACTCGATGGCCACAATTCCTTCTACAACTCCAATATCTATCCCTTCTCTATCAAGATTTCCACCTTGCTCAATATGTAATTCCAAAAATGCAGCCAGATCTCCAGAGTTTCTTTTCAGCTCGGGAATTCGATCTGGATCACCGTCGATGGCTTTTATTCCCTCATATTGTGTCATTCCACTTGAACTTTTTATTTTCAATGCTTCAGGACTTAATTGACCAGCCAGTGCTCTGCTTCCAATAACACCGCCTTCTTCATTTGTGAAAATTATTACCTCCAGAGGGTGTCGAGTATTCCAATTATTTTCTGAAAGGGTCTGCACTACCTCTATAGCACTTAAAGAGCCAACTGGTCCATCATAGTCACCTCCATTTGGAACTTCGTCGATATGGGAACCAAAAGCAATTGGTTTTAAAGAAGGATTTAATCCAGTTTTTTTTCCAATTAGATTACCTGCAAAATCTGTTGAAACAGCTAGCCCTGCCTTTGTCATTAGCTCTTTAATGTATATTCTCGCCTCTTGATCATACTTGCTATAAGCTACCCGGTCTGATCCTCCCGCCTCATTCTTACCAAAGGTCGAAAGCTTTTGAATTGAATTGTTAAGACGTTCTTGATTGACTTTTAATTCAGACTGGGAATACCCGAATCTGAAGAGGGTTAAGAAAATAAGTGAAAGTATGAAAGATTTCATTTTTTAGTTTTTGGAGAAGGTTCGGATAAATCTATTGTTTGATCAAAATACTACAGAATCGGTAACAAAAAAACCTCTTCAAAGATGAAGAGGTTTCCACAATAAGTAGTAATAGTTTGAAAGGCTATTATTTTAACCAAGCTAACTGTACTTCCTCAGGAGCTTTCATTCTGTCTGCTACCCTCATATATCTATCAGCCAATTTTGAAAGATATATCTGTGCTTTAGAAGCGGCATCGTTCAAGCCAGTTAGACTTTCAATCTTCCAAAGATTTACCAAATGATCGATGATTTTAGCATAATCCCAACCAGTATATATTCCAACTTTTTGAGTAATCTCTGAAAACCTTGTGTAGATAGATGGATTAGGCCCTCCTTCTCCCATCAATACTGCAGGCATAACGATCTGCTTCTTCATCATTTTCTCAAAAGCTAGAATTGCACCGTTAGGATCAATTTCAAAAATTTTGGACATAAATGACTTATAAGCTTTTTCATGTCTTGCCTCATCTCCAGCTATAGTTTTACAGATTCTAGCTAGAACAGGATCGCCAGCTTTATCAGCAAGTTTACCAGTATTAACATGAGAAACTTTTGTTGCTCTTTCCTGGAATGAAGTATAAATCATCGCTTGATAGGGATCACTTTCTGATTTAGGGTCAAAACCATTAGTAAGAAGTCTATGAATCGTAATTTCTACGGCTTTCATATCTACCCTACCTGTCATGTACAAATACTTATTTAATAAGTCACCATGACGGTTTTCTTCAGCTGTCCAAGCTTTTGACCATCTAACCCAACCGCTAGGTGAAACAAGGCTTCTTTCTTCGTTGATTCCTTCGAGCAGGTTGAAATACGTTTGATAAGAGGGTAAAGCTTCCTCTGTAATCATATTACCTACCAAAGAGGTAAGAACAGTATCCGGGATTCCTTCAGCTCTTTTTTGTAATAACTTAATTTCATCATGAATATCCGGGTTTCCGAATTCAGGTAAAAAATCGGAGGGTTGCCAACAAGTCTCTGGGTCTACTAAAATATTGTCAACTGCATCTCCCACAAGGTCATCTAATTGGCTTATGACCTCCATATTTTTCTCCAACTCGTAATTTATTGGTTTTGAATTTTTCATAGTAAAACTTCTTAGGTGAAGTGTTTCCTTTCGTCTTATTGATATACCTAAAATAGGTATGTACCTATTTTAACGGAATAATCCTCCACAAGATACGGACAAAATATCAGATAAGGCGGATAGAAACTTGATACATTGATTTAGTTATTGATAAGTGGTTACAATGAGGCTTTCTTGAAAAGCACATTTTAACTTTTATCTATTTATTAATAATCAAGTTTGTAGGCCACTACTTTGTTTTTCATGAAAGTAGGAACTAATACTAAGTTTTCCTCAGGGATAAATCCTATGTCAGCCGTATTAGACCCAGCATCTTTCGTGTCTAATAAAAGCGTTTCTCCATCTCCACTAACAAAATAAATTTCACCAGCCCATCTTGTAGCCACAAAATTTCCACCATCAAGAATGATTAATCCATCTCCTCCGGTTACAGTGGAATTGATGATGCTTGAAGAGCCATCAGAATTTATCATTTTTAGGCCAGATCCGTCAAGTCCATAGATTTTGCCATTGGTATCCACAGCAACTCCATTGAGCAAAGCATTTCCTTCAGAAACTGTAGAAACTGATCCTCCGTCCAAGACATGAAGCAACCCTTTATTCATACCAGAGAAATAAATCTTGCCATCATGTGAAGCTACATCATTTAAGAATTCGGCCCCCTCAATAGGATAGGTATTTGAAATTTTTGCAGCTTGAATATCAATCTCAATTAACTGATCAATATCAGTAACATATAACTTTCCATTTGAAATTGCCATTCCTTTTGGAGCGTTAAGCCCAGTAATCCATTCTTGTGTAATAATATTCCCTTCTTTATCAATTATGGATATTGATCCCTTCCCATCTTTATCAGTTGGACTTCCTTCGATATTAGAAACATAAATAGTCCCCGTTGAATCATCATAAAGTACAGATTCACAAGTAATTAAGGTTTCGGGTGTCTCCCAGACCATAGTTAGGGTCGGAGTTTTTGCATCTTCAACAACAATTGTTTCCGTTGCCGAATCTTCTTCCGTTTTTTGAGGACTACATTGTACAAACAATATACTTGCTCCAATTCCGAAAAGGAAAGGTTTAAGTAAATTTTTCATGTCAGTTTAATTTTTAGTTATTGTCCAGTTTTGTTGATTAAAATTAGATGGGGCAGTTGCCCTTAATCTATCCTCGATTTTGTCTAGATAAAGTGTGTTATAACGAAGTCGTGAAATATAATTTGGAAGAGTAGGGTCTCCATTCCAGCAATGTTCAGCACGATCCCCATAAGCTACTTCACCATTAAAATATGGGTTTTCTGTTTGTTCCAAAAATGCTTCTGTTAAATAAACAGCATTGTTTAGATAATAGTTATCCATGTCCCCACAATAGATATTCACTTTGCCTTCAAGCTTTGGTCCCAAAGTATTCCAGTCACGTTCCATAATATAGCGAAGGTCGTAATTCTCTTTCCAAAATTCAGCAACTTTTGAGTCAATTTCTCCAGTCTTTTTATCCCAAATAGGTTTTGGATAGCCATCTTCTCCGACCGGAGAATAAACCGCCTGCCAAATATCAAACTGTTCACCTGAGCGAGTTTTTGTACCACCTATTGCTAGCTCCCTGTGATTCATATCTACTACCATAGAAGAGACATGTCCCAAATAATCTCTATGTCCTGGCCTAGGCGTTTTCCTGAATTCCCCTTCTTGAAAATAGGCATTTTGGTCTTCGTAAAGATTGACCGTTGTAAAAGCTCTGAAGTCAATAGGGTCAGGGCAAGCAGCAAAACAACCATTATATTCATCTGGATAAAAAACCTGGGCAGCTAGTGCTTCCCAGCCACCGGTAGAACCACCATATAAAAACCTGGACCAACCTTCTCCTATTCCTCTAAATTCATTTTCAATATATGGTATCAATTCATAGGTTAATGCATCACCATAAGGACCAAGGTTTTCGGAATTGACAGCATAGCTATCATCATAAAATGGATTTGCATGTTGAATTTCAATAATAATAAATCTTTTGAAATCAGGGGAAATCCACTTTTGATAGAAGTCATAAGCTTCTTGTTGTTGCATTTTTTCATAGCCGTAGATTCCAAACCTTGCTGAATAATCATCTTCTGATAGATCAGGATCCGGAGGAACAGTTCTAAATCCTCCAAAGTCATTTGGGAAATGACCATGAAAAACCATTAAGGGGTAATACTGATTTGGATTTTCATCAAATCCTTCAGGTAAAAGTACATGTGCACCAACATACATATCTCTTCCCCAAAACTCAGAAAGTAAGGCTGATTTCATTTTGATATGCTTGATATATTTGGTGTCTTCAGGCTCGCTAACCGGAGGGATTTCCTGATCAATTGTCAATTCGATTGAAGTACCTTCTTTCCAATCAAAGGAAATTGGTTTAGAATAAATATTCCCGGGTGTATTAGCCCATTTCCTTCCTTCGCCTTGATCCATTGCTAGTTTGACCGTGTGGCCATCTGATCGAATAAAGGTTTCATATTTTATTAGGAATGCCTGTATTTGATAATTCCCTTCTTGTACTTCATTCAGATTTTCAATTGGGTAGCCAAAGCTTTTTGGGTCCAACTCAATAGCATCTCCAAGTTCAAAATCCTCTATGTCCATTCCAAAAACTTGAGCGGTCGAAGCATTATCGGAAATTGAAAATCTTGGCTCTCTTTCTTTGTCAGGTGAAAATATTATCAATAATCTTCCATCTTTGAATCCAGGTTCAAGTTCAGGACTTATTTTGATGCTTACCGGTGAGGAATCGTCAGGAGACTGACATGCCCATGCAAAACATGCAAGTAAAATTAAAAAGGATGTTTTCTTCATAGTAGGTGGATTTTGTACGAAAAGTTAATGATAAAGTGTGAAATCTTTTGAAAATGGTTTCTTGATTCCTTTCAAAGTCCTTTTTATTTGCCTTGAATTCCCTTTTGTGGAATTTTTTTTAGGGACTGGACAAAACCCTGTATCTTTCTCCCTTATAAACCACCAACATTTATGAAAAAGAACTATTCCTTCTTATTGATTGGCTTAATGGCTTGGGCCTGCCAACCCAAGGAAATTACCATTGATTATACAACTATGAGTGATGACGAGCGACTGAAGGCTGCCACTGAAATGGCTCATAATACCATCATGGTTGATGGACATGTAGATCTTCCCTATCGCATGAAAGTGGGAGGTTTTACCCTTCAACGAGAAATCCTGGATGTATCTGTAAGAACGGATGGAGGTAATTTTGACTTTCCAAGGTCCAAAGAGGGTGGTTTGGATGCTCCTTTCATGTCGATATATATTCCTGCTGGCAACCAACAAATCCCTGGTGCATCCAAAGCTTTAGCTGATTCATTAATCCTAATGACTGAGCGATTAGCTGAAACTTTTCCTGACAAATTTGCTATGGCTTATAGCCCCGCTGATATTGAAGAAAATTTTTCTGCAGGTAAAATTTCCTTACCAATGGGAATGGAAAATGGAGCAGGTTTGGAGGATGATATAGCCAATGTAGAATACTTTTATAAAAGAGGGATCCGATACATTACCTTGACCCATGGAAAAGCAAACTTGATCGGAGACAGTAGTTACGATACGGTCAGATTATACAATGGTCTAAGCGAATATGGAGAGCAAGTAGTCAAAGAAATGAACCGAGTAGGAATTATGGTTGATTTGTCTCATGTTTCTGATAATACTTTTAAAGAGGCTTTGGACATTACTCAAGTCCCGGTTATTGCCTCTCACTCATCAGTAAGGGCGTTTACTCCTGGTTTTGAGAGAAACATGAGTGATGAATTGATTCAAGCAATGGCAAAGAATGGAGGAGTGATGATGATAAATTTTGGAGGGAGTTTTATAGATTCCGCCTATTCAACCGGAAATAGTAAAGTAAGAGAGCACATAGTAAATTGGCTCGCTGAAAATAACTTAAGCAGAAGTGATTCAACTGCACAGGCTTATATAGCTGAATATACCGCAGCAAATAATCCTTTCCCTTCGGTTCAGAAAGTAGCAGACCACATTGATTATGTGGTAAATTTAGTAGGAGTGGATTATGTTGGGTTTGGTTCTGATTTCGATGGAGTTGGGGATTCCTTGCCAACAGGGTTAAAAGACGTTTCCATGTATCCAAATCTGATTGCTGAACTTTTAAAAAGAGGGTATTCTCAGGAGGATATTGAAAAAATTTGTTATAAAAATGTTTTCCGGGTATGGAAGGCTGTCGAGGAATTTGCAGCAGGTCAATAAAATTACTACTTAAGTTTTCGTAGAAATCCCTGTTCGTCTGAGCAGGGATTTTTTGTTTTTTGAAAAATAATTTAATTGCTAATTGTATTTTTACAAGAAATTTATTGTCTTATTTTTCAGGGTTTTATAAAGATAATGTTACATTTAATGTAAATATTTTTTTATGAACCCAAATAGCTTTCCGTTCAGCAAATCAGGCGTCCTGATCTGTTCCTTTTTTGTCTTTGGACTCTTAATGAACTTCGGCTGCCAGCCTTCTCTCCCTGAAGAGGTAGAAGTGGAATATGCTGATTTACCTGATCAAATTGATTACAACTTTCATGTCAAACCAATTTTAGCAGATAGGTGCTACGCTTGCCATGGGCCTGATGAGGGATCTCGAAAGGCCGGCTTGAGGCTTGATATTGAGGAAGAAGCTTTTAAGAAATTAGAATCTGGAAACAAGGCCTTTTCAAAAGGTAGTCTATCTGGTAGCGAGGTTTTTCATAGACTGGTTAGTTTGGATCAGGAAACCATAATGCCTCCGCCAGAGTCTAACTTATATCTTACTCCGAAAGAGATAGCAATCATCGCAAAATGGGTAGATCAAGGTGCTGAGTGGAAAGAACATTGGGCTTTTTTAGAAGTAGAGAATCCTGAAGTTCCGGAACTTAAGGAAGATTGGAATAGGAATAATCCTATTGATCATTTTATTCAATCTGAGTTAATAAATCAAAATCTTAATCCTAACCCAAGAGCCGATAAAGAGCGGCTTTTGAGAAGAGTTACTATGGACTTGACAGGATTACCTCCTACTATAAAGGAAATAGATGAATTTTTAAGTGATGATTCGGAAAATGCTTATGAAAAGGTTGTGGATAGGCTTCTTTCTTCACAAGAAAATGCAGAAAGGTTGGCCATGGAATGGCTTGATATTGCCAGATACGCAGATTCGCATGGAGTTTCTTTTGATGGATATAGGGAAATGTGGCCCTATAGAGATTGGGTGATTGAAGCTTTCAAAAATAATATTCCTTACAGTGAATTTATTACCAAACAAGTGGCTGGGGATTTACTCCCAAATGCTACAACTCAAGATAAACTTGCCACTGCTTTTTACAGGTTAAATCCAATGGAAGCTTCTGCTGGATCCATTCAAGAGGAGTATAGGGTAGAATATGTTGCAGAAAGAACAGCTACTACGGGCACAGCATTCCTTGGTCTTACCATAGGCTGTGCTCGCTGTCATGACCATAAATTTGATCCGATTAGTCAGAAGAATTTCTTCCAGCTATCAGCATTTTTCAATAGCGTAGATGAATATGGTCTTGGCCCAACAGATTTAAATAGGCCCCCGACAGTAATGCTTTTCAAAGAGGAGCAGAAAAAATCACTGGATTCTTTAGATCTATTGATAAAAGAGAAAGAAGATGAATTAAAAAATCTTCAGGCAAAGGAAATTAAAAATTATGTAGCTGACATCGGAGATCTTCCAAGGATTGAAAATGAGTTGGGTTCTTTTTCTTTTGAATCTTTTGAGAAAATTAAAAGAGTTAAGAAAGATTTCAATCCATTTGCTGAAGAAGAGGCTGAAGAATACAAGAAGAAGACAGCAAAAGAAAAGGCAAAAATTGATTCGATAAAGAAAGAGCAAAAAAAGAAAAAGAAAACTGAATATGAAGAAGTTCTGATTCTTGATAAGAATAAGGTTTCTGAAGCAACTTTAGGAGTAGAATTGACAGAAGGGAAAGTTGGTAAAGGCGTAGTCTTTGATGATGATTTTGATTACGTAAGCCTTAATAAAGTAGGTTTTTTTGACCAATATGATGCTTTCAGTGGAAGCGTTTGGATTAAACCTGAAAAGGAAGAAGCTAAGCATCTCAAAAATATCATGGGAAATAGCGCTAATTTTTTAGGATTTTATCGAGGCTGGGAATTGTTATTAGATTCTGCAAATCATCTTTCTCTTCGCTTAATTCATAGACTTCCTGACGACTATATCGAGGTTGTGACTACAAAAGCTGTGGTTGCCGATATTTGGTCTCAGATAGGATTTTCTTACGATGGTTCTGGCAGTGCTGAAGGGGTGTCTTTATTCGTGAATGGAGAAGAGCAAAAAATAAAGGTTGAAGCTGATAAACTAACACGAAGTATTCTACCAATTGAAGAATATACTGCAAAACTGGATACGCTACCCCTCAGACTTGGAAAGAGCTATAGACTTTTCACTTTTGATCCGGGAATTTATAAGGGGGCAATGGATGAAGTGAAACTATTTGATAGGAATCTCACATCTATTGAAATGTCAAGTCTTGCAGGAGGTATAAGTAAGCCAATTCCTGAATCCTCTGTTAAAGCCTATTATTTAGAGAAAGAAAAATCAAGAATAGCCCTAAGAAATGAAATTAGAGACCTGAGAAAAAAGAAAATTTCTGCATTGGGTGGTGTACAAGAAGTAATGGTGATGGAAGACATGTCAGAGCCCAGACCAACTTTCTTGTTAAATAGAGGGATTTATAATGATTATGGCGAAGCTGTAGAACCGAGTACGCCCGAGAATGTCTTGCCTTTCCCGGAAGAATATCCTAAAAACCGATTTGGTCTAGCAAAATGGCTAGTCAACCCTGAAAATCCACTGACATCACGGGTAATTATCAATCGATACTGGCAAATGATTTTTGGAACAGGGATTGTCAAAACTTCAGGAGATTTTGGCATACAAGGTGACTTACCCACACATCCTGAATTACTAGATTGGCTTGCTTATGAGTTTATGGAGAGTGATTGGGATCTGAAAAGAATGCTCAAACTTATGGTAATGTCTTCTACTTATCAGCAATCTTCTTTTGCAGATCAGGAAAAGTATGAGGCAGATCCAGATAATAAATATTATTCCAGATCAAGTAGCTATAGATTGCCTGCCGAATTTATTAGAGATAATGCACTAGCTTCCAGTGGTATTTTAGTAAAGAAAGTTGGTGGGCCAAGTGTGAAACCTTATCAGCCGGAAGGACTTTGGCAAGAATTGGGGGATTTCTCATTTAAGCTTCATAAATATAAGCAAGACTCCGGTGCCAATTTATATAGAAGAAGCATGTATACATTTGCACGGAGATTTTCTCCAGCACCTTACATGATCACTTTTGATGCTAGTAACCGGGAAATCTGTATAACTAAACGAGTAAATACAAATACTCCGCTTCAGGCTTTGAATCTATTAAATGCACCTCAGTTTGTAGAGGCTTCGAGATTGATGTCAGAGCGTGTAATTAAGGAGAAAGAAAGTTTGGATGACAGGCTGATTTTAAGTTTCCGCTTGGCTACTGGGGTAACTCCCAACGAGCGCTTACTGAGTACATTGAGGGAACATTACGAAAGCGCAATACTACATTTTCAAGAAAATCCATTATTAGCAGATTCTCTATTAGCAGTTGGAGAATTACCAAGAGATTTAAAACTCGATAAGACTCAAACTGCAGCAATGACTGTTGTGGCAAACTCAATTTTAAATTTTGATGAAACCTACATGAAAAGGTAATCATGGGACACAATCATATACATACACCTTTGACGAGGCGGGAATTTTTGACTAAAACTTCATTAGGGATTGGAGCAGTATCTTTGGCTTCCTTGCTAAACCCATCATCACTTTTCGCTTACGGAAATAAACCTCATTTTGTCCCAAAAGCAAAACGGATCATTTATCTCTATATGGCAGGAGCTCCGTCTCAGCTTGATTTATTTGATTATAAGCCACAGTTGATCAAAATGGATGGGCAAGATCTTCCTTCAAGCGTTTTGGGAGATCGTGTTACAGGAACCGTTGCTACTCAGAATTCCTTGCCAATGGTTGGAACTAGATGGAATTTCAAACAGCACGGAAACAGCGGCATGTGGATGAGTGATTTGATGCCAAATATGTCCAAGATTACGGATGAGCTTTGTAAAATTCAGTCAATGCATACGGCTTCAGTTCAGCATGAACCTGCCCAGATGTTTACAAATACTGGCTCAGAACTTCCTGGGAGACCATCCTTTGGATCATGGATTAGTTATGGTTTGGGATCTGACAATGAAAATTTGCCTGCTTTCATTGTTCTGAAAACAGAAGGGCTTGAAGGTGGCTTTGCAGGATTATATTCCAGTGCATTCTTGCCTGCGGAGCATCAGGGGGTACGATTCAGAGGAGGAAAGGATCCTGTTTTATTTCTTACAAATCCTCCCGGAGTTACCGAAGCTGCTAGAAGAGTACAATTAGACTACTTGAAAAAAATGCAAGAAGGAGCATTTGAGTTTTGGGAAGATCCCTCTATTAAAGCCAAGATGGCTCAATATGAAATGGCTTTTAGAATGCAAACCTCTGTTCCGGAGGTGGTTGACACCATAGGAGAGCCTGATTACATCTATGATCAATATGGGGAGGATAGTAAAAAGCCTGGGACTTTTGCCAGCAATTGTCTTTTAGCCAGAAGGCTGGCAGAACGAGGAGTGAAATTCATCCAGGTTTACCATGGAGGCTGGGATCACCACAGTGATCTACCAAAAAATATTGGAAAAAGAGCCAAGGAGGTGGATCAAGCAAGTGCAGCATTAATCATGGACTTAAAACAAAGAGGCTTGCTTGAGGATACCTTGGTAGTATGGGGTGGAGAATTCGGACGAACTTGCTTTTCTCAAGGCCAGCTAACCAAGGATAATTTTGGAAGAGACCACCATCCAGACGCTTATACTATGTTATTGGCAGGAGCAGGTGTTAAAAAAGGGATGACTTATGGTAGAACTGATGATTTTGGATATCATGTGGTAGAAAACCCAGTTCACGTACATGATCTTAATGCAACGCTACTTCATTTGATGGGACTTGACCATGAGCGTTTAACATATAAATTTCAAGGTAGAAGATTTAGATTGACAGATGTGGAGGGAAATGTGATCAAGGAGATTTTGAGTTGATAATTCCATTAATTAATCTTCACGCAGGACTGATTGCCAGCTGCATCAGTGGCACAAACTTCAATTGAATCTGAATTTTTCGATTCTTCAACTTCTGCTTTCCATAAATACTCTCCATACCATTTCATTTCGATTTCAGCTGAATTCACCAAAAGAACGACTGATTTCCAATCTTGAGGCATGCTCGGACTTTTGTTGTCATGAATTCTGGCTTTAATTATAGAAGTTCCATTTAAAGATTCCTGATTCTTAAAATGTGAAATGATTGGCTTAGCCTTATCAACCACAATATTTTTCCCAATATAAATTCTTTCATCTATCATTTCCTCACCCTCCCCTTGTCCCATGATGATATCCATTTTATGGTCATTGTTAATATCTGCAAAGACTAAAGAAAGGGTATGAGGAGTTGGCTCTCCCGATAAAATGGATTGTCTAAGTTTGAATTTTCCAGATCCATCATTAATTAGAAGACGATCTTCACCTGTCAAGGAGCTCAGAATGAAGTCCGGGTCACCATCTGAATCGTAGTCTAAAAAAGCAATATTATTATCATCTTCTCCTATATTATCAGGACTCTGCCATAAAGCAGAAGTAGCGTCGATATATCGCCTGGCACTATCATTCAAGAAAATATGTTCTTTTCTTGACCAAGATTTTTGATCTACTATTTCACCGTCATTTACAGTCACTAAGTCAAGGAAACCATCTTTATTTACATCTGCTACCTCAAATTCATAATTATTGGTATAAGCCGGAAGCATTCTTTTATCTTCAAAATTCCCTTCCCCATCATTTTCAAAGATTCTACTTGTACCACACCTTTTACATGAAATAGCGATGTCCAGATCAAAATCATTATCAAAATCAATGAATTCCAAATCCCACGAAAATTGGATTAATATGTCTGGCATTTGGGAAGTTGTAACGTCTTCGAATTTTCCATTCCCATCATTGAGCCATAATAATGTTCTGCCTCCATTATTTTCCATATTGGATCCAGCTCCCCAGTCTGATAAAATAATATCTAAATCCCCATCATCATCCACGTCTCCAAATTCCAGATCTCCAATGCTTGCAATTTTTTGAGGAAAATTTGTATCTGTTACCTGAATGAATTTTCCTTTTTCGCTTCCCAGAAATAATTCACTTTGAGTTTGAAAGGTATTTCCAATGACTAGATCAACGAAGCCATCCTTATTTAAATCTTGCGCTTTGATCACTCTTGCATAAAACTTGTTCTCTCCAAAAATCTCTTCTGTAACCTCAAGAAATCGGGAATTAGGACCTTGATTGAGGAAAATTCGACTTGATTCCAAAACTCCCGGTTCTGAATAATCTCCTCCATTTGCAAATATTAGATCCACCAACCCATCCTGATTAAGGTCAGCTACTTCAACTCGATTGGTCCATTCTCCTGTTTTGGGGAGGTAAATTCCTGTCTGATCCTCCCATAAAAAATCTACTGAATCAATTTTTTTATCTTGAACCGTGGAGGTATGACAGGAAACAATAGAAAAGACTATAAAGGTGAAATATCTAGAGTTTTTTAAAAAATTGATCATCTAAAGGAAGTTTAACCCAAATTAAATTTGACCTACATACATCTGTAGTACAGAAAAGTAAGGTACAAATGTTATCTTTAAATAAGTCAATTTTCATTTTATGTATATACTTCTGCAATCAGATGCCGCACTATTTTTTGGACGATTTCATTCCCTTACGGTGCACCTGCCTATTGGTTTTCTACTTTTAGCAGCAATTTTATTTCTCCTGTCTTTATCAAAAAAGTTTAATTTCTTGATTAAGGCCTTGCCTTTAACAATACTTTTAACAGCTATTACGGCAGTTCTATCAGTTGTTTTGGGATTACTTTTAGCTCAAGAAGGAGGATATCCAGAAGGGAGTCTTTTTTGGCATAAAGCAATGGGGATAGCAGTTGCTATTCTATCCGTCTTTCTGACCATTTTTATATTGGGCTATTTTGATAAAACAAGGCAAGGGAATTCTTTAATGGAAAGATTGAATATCAATACCATTGAGTCAACTGTTGTTGACCATAAAAAAGGAGTGGGTATTTTTTTAGCAGCTGCAGTGGTATGTATTTCTATCACAGGTCATTTAGGAGGAAATCTGACCCATGGAGAAAATTATCTATATGCTTATGCTCCAACGTTTATTCAGGAATTTCTTTACGACCCTAATCTCGAAAAAAGCTCCTTGGAATTCCCAAAGGATGCGGATTCTACGTTGGTTTTTGACCATATCATCCAACCAATTTTAATTCAGAAATGCGCTTCATGTCACGACTCAGAAACTCAAAAAGGGGGGCTTCAAGTTACTTCTCTTGAAAGTTTATTGACTGGAGGAGAAACAGGTCCGGCCTTAGAAGCAGGATCTCCCCAATCCAGTGAATTATATAAAAGGGTGACTTTAGATCCAAAAAGTAGGAAATATATGCCTCCAAAAGGCGTAACTTTGTCATACGGAGAAATCACCTTATTGAAATATTGGATTGACAATGGAATGAATTCAGATCTTAAAGTCACAGATCAAGAGCTTCCAGGAGAAATTCAAGAGCTTTTAGAGTCAACTTATGGGCTTTCAACTAAGAAGAAAGCACTATATGAGAAAATGAATGTTGATGCCGCTTCAGAAGAAACCTTGGCTAAGGTAAGAGAACAAGGATTTAGAGTTTCAGCGCTTTCTGAGGAGAATAATTTTTTGGAAGTTGTGGCCAATGGAAAATTAAAAAGGGAGAATTTAGAAGCATTATCTTCAATTGAAAATCAGATCACCTGGCTCGATTTAGGAGAGGCTGCTATTGAAGATTCCTGGATGGAGATTGTTGCAGGTTTTCCGAACTTAACGCGACTATTATTGGATAATAATCCCATCACTGATAAAGGAACTATCCCTTTGGACAGATTGGAAAACCTAGAATCAATTAACCTTTATAATACCGCTGTTGGTGACTCAACACTCAATCTTTTAGCAACGCTTCCGAATCTCCAAAGTGTTTATCTTTGGAAGACAAAAGTCTCTAAGGATTTGGTTGCTAAATTAAGTGAAGTAAACCCAAAACTTAAGGTGGATCTAGGCTTTGTAGAAGAAGAAAAGAAGTCAAATTAAATAGACATTTTCTTCTTATGAGGAAGAGCTGGACCTCTTAAAATAGTCACTTTTGTATCCTTATTTTTGTTTTTTACTGTCAAAAAATCCGACTCTTCAAAGATTCTGTTTCATTTTCGGTCATAATGGCTTAAAAAATTGCTTGGAGTTGGATTTGCTAAATAGAGTTTGTTACAATCTGGAAATGTTAAAGAAAAATATGCTTTCCTGATTAGACAAAAACCTAGTAACTTAAATAACCAACGATAATGGATTTCAAACAATACACGATCAAATCTCAGGAGGCGATTCAAAAAGCGGTGGAGTTGGCATCAGCTGCTGGACAGCCGAATATTGAGCCATCTCACTTGTTGAAAGGGATCTTCTCTGAGGATGAAAATGTAACTGACTTTTTATTCAAAAAGCTCGGTGCAAACAAGCAGTTGCTTAATCAAAAATTAGATGAGCAATTGGAACGTTTACCAAAAGTAAGCGGAGGACAGCAACCGTACTTAAGTAATGCCGCCAACCAAGTATTGACTAAAGCAAAAGATTATCTTAAAACCTTTGGTGATGAGTATGTGGCTATTGAGCATTTACTTTTAAGTATTTTGGCGGCAGGAGACCCTGCTTCAAAGATTTTGAAAGATCAAGGCATCGCAGAAAAGCCTTTGATCGAAGCAATAAAAGAATTGAGAAAAGGTAATAAAGTGACTGACCCAAACGCAGAAAGTAAATATCAGGCATTAGAAAAATATTCTAAAAACCTGAATGAATTGGCCAGAAAAGGGAAGATAGATCCTGTGATTGGCCGGGATGAAGAAATCAGAAGGGTTCTTCAGATATTAGCAAGAAGGACCAAAAACAATCCGATCCTATTGGGTGAACCTGGTGTGGGTAAAACAGCGATTGTGGAAGGTTTAGCGCAGCGAATTGTATCTGGAGATGTTCCTGAAAATCTAAAATCCAAAACATTGATCTCTTTGGACATGGGCTTGTTAGTGGCAGGTGCCAAGTACAAAGGTGAATTTGAAGAAAGATTAAAAGCGGTTATCAAAGAAGTAACCGATGCAGAAGGGGAAATCATCTTATTCATTGATGAGATTCATACCTTGATTGGTGCCGGAGGTGGTGGCGAAGGAGCGATGGATGCTGCGAACCTTTTGAAGCCTGCTTTGGCCAGAGGGGAATTGCATGCAATAGGGGCGACTACCTTGAAAGAATACCAGAAGTATATCGAAAAGGATAAGGCCTTGGAAAGAAGATTTCAGGCTGTTATAGTCGATGAGCCTGATGCAGCTGATGCGATTTCAATTCTAAGAGGTATTAAAGATAAGTATGAAGTTCATCACGGTGTGAGAATTAAAGATGATGCTGTTATTGCAGCTGTTGAGCTTTCTCAACGCTATATTTCTGACCGTTTCTTACCGGATAAAGCCATTGACTTAATGGATGAAGCTGCTGCTAAATTGAGAATGGAGATTGACTCCTTGCCTCAGGAACTCGATGAGTTGAACCGAAGAATCATGCAGCTGGAAATTGAACGAGAGGCAATCCGAAGAGAAAAGAATAAGGATAAAGAAACCGTTCTTAGCAAGGAGTTGGCTGAGCTTTCTGAAAAGAGAGACAGTGTTAAAGCCAAGTGGGAAAGTGAAAAGGCAGTTATCACTGGAATTCAACGAGAGAAGGAAAGAATCGATAGTTATAAGCTGGAGGCGGAGCAAGCAGAAAGAGCTGGAGATTTCGGAAAAGTTGCAGAAATCAGATACGGCAAAATCGGGGAAGCTGAGCAAAAGCTTGAATCTTTCAAAAATCAATTGGCAGAAATGCAGGCTGGATCTCCATTGTTGAAAGAGGAGGTAGATCAAGAGGATATTGCTGCGGTGGTTTCCAAATGGACAGGAATTCCACTTTCCAAGATGATCCAATCTGAGCGCGAAAAGTTATTGCACTTGGAGGAGGAATTAGGAAAGCGTGTTGCTGGTCAGCAAGAAGCGATTACCGCCTTGTCTGATGCAGTGAGAAGAAGCCGAGCAGGATTACAAGATCCAAAGAGGCCTATTGGTAGCTTTATCTTTATGGGTACAACCGGTGTAGGTAAAACTGAATTGGCGAAAGCTTTGGCAGAATATCTTTTCAACGACGAAAATGCCATGGTACGAATCGATATGTCTGAATATCAGGAAAGACATGCGGTCAGCAGATTGGTTGGAGCGCCTCCAGGATACGTTGGATACGATGAAGGTGGACAATTGACTGAAGCAGTAAGAAGAAAGCCATATTCTGTAGTGCTCTTGGATGAAATTGAAAAAGCTCATCCGGATGTGTTCAATATCTTACTTCAGGTCCTAGATGATGGTCGTTTGACCGATAATAAAGGTAGAATAGCAAGCTTCAAGAATACTATAATCATTCTTACAACCAATATTGGTTCTCATTTGATCCAGGAAAGATTTGCAGAAATCGAAGAATGGAACAAAGAGGAGATTATGGAAAAAACAAAAGAAGAAGCATTTGACTTATTGAAAAAATCTGTAAGACCTGAATTCTTAAATAGGATTGATGAAGTAATTATGTTTGAGCCGCTCAATAAGAAGATTATCCGCAAGATTGTGGATATTCAATGGAGAGAGATTCAAAAGCGATTGGCAGAGGCAAATATCGAAATCGAAGCAACGAAGGAGGTATTGGATTATCTTGGAGAAGTTGGATTTGATCCGAACTTTGGAGCAAGACCACTCAAGAGAACCATGCAGCGATTGATCTTGAATGAGCTGTCAAAAGAAATCTTGTCAGGATACATCAAAAATGATTCTGCCGTATTGGTTGACTTAGATGCTGATAAGCAGGTTTATTTTAAGAATATAGATTCCCCAGTGGAAGTTTAATTCGTAATAATTCAGCAAAACCCTCGGAGAGTTTAGGCTTCGAGGGTTTTTTATTTTTAATTAACTTGTTATATGCCCGAACACTTTTTCAAATGTCCTTACTGTCTTGCCGAAATATCTATGCTGGTAAACCCTTCGATCTCCACTCCCGCTGTTCAGGATTTGCAATCCTGAACCTCGATCCTGGGATTTATAATCCAGAAACCAGAATCCTATCTTTTGAACATTAAGATTTAAAATCTTCGTATAGAGCTTCGAGATTACAAATCTCGAAGAGCGGATGATTTTTATTTACTGCAAAGTTCACAAGGGTATACGGGAAGGCCTTAATTAATGTAAATTCCGTCAGTTGTTAGGAAAGGTGTATTTGATTACTTTAGAAAATGCTTGAACATTTCTTTCAATGCCCTTATTGCCTTGCCGAAATCTCAATGCTCATTGATCCTTTGGTTTCTTCTCAACAGTACATCGAAGATTGCGAAGTTTGTTGTAATCCAATAGAGATTCGAGTTGAAGTTGAGTCTGGGGAGATTATAGCATTTGAAGCTAAGTCTATCGAACAGTAATTACTTAACCGGCGTATGCTCCATCAAATAGTTTGTGAGTAAAGTATATAAATGAAGTGAGGTCCCTGCACCTTCCCTAATACCGTGAGACCTGTTTGGATATGGCATGATCTGGAATTGTTTATTGTGTTTCACCAACTCGTTGATCAGCATTTCAGCACTTTGGTAATGTACATTGTCATCACCGGTTCCATGAATTACCAAGAGATTCCCTTCCAAGTTTTTGGCATAAGTAATTGGAGATCCGTTAACAAAGTCTTCAATATTTTCCTGTGGCAATCCCATGTAGCGCTCCTGATAGATATTGTCATAAATCAACTGATTTGAAACAGAGGCAACAGACATTCCTGTTTGATAAATTTCCGGGAATTTAAACATCAGGTTCAAAGTCATAGATCCACCTCCGCTCCATCCCCAAACAGCAACTCGGCTTTCATCTAGATAAGGGAGTTTTAATAACTCTTTGGCAGCTAAACCTTGGTCTTGCACATTTACTTTTCCAATATTTCGGTAAATGATTTTTCTCCAAGCACTGCCTTTCAGAGTTGGTGTACCCCGATTATCCATATCGATGATGAAATACCCCTTTTGCGCAAGCATTATATTGAAAAGACCCACTTGCGTATCGGTAGCCACGGTACTCCAAGGCTCGCCATACACATGAAAAAGCACCGGATATTTCTTCGTTTCATCAAAATCCACCGGATAGATGACCCGTGCATCTAGGGTCACTCCTTCTGAAGTAGTCACAGTCGTGAATTTGATTTCGGGAGTTTTAAGTGAAGCTAATTTGGCCTTGTATTCCTTATTCTCTATCAGAGTTTTCAGTACCTCATGCTTCGGCAAAGAGACCAATCTCGTGGTCAAAGGATCAGAAGTACTTTGATGATTATGCACTGCAAATTCACCATTTGGAGCGATATCGTAGGTGTTCACTCCCTCAAAAGCATCAGGAGTTACACGTCTAAGCTTTCCTTTTCCAGCTAAATCAATGGCGTACAGATAGCGCTGGGTAGTATTCTCAGGAGAAGCGATAAAGAACACTTCTTTATCAGAAAGGCCTCCAAAAGAAGCAACGTCGTATTCTCCCGGCGTTAGCAATGTTTTGTTTCCAGTTGCAATATCTACTTTGTAAAGATGTCTCCAACCGTCATTTTCGGTCATTCGGAGAAAAGCTTTTCCATCATCTACCAGTGGCAAGCTATTATCGCTCCAGCCATATCTTGATAGGTCAGGATAAGCCAAATCCACCCAAGTCTTTTCAGTCTCCACATAAACCTTCTTCAATTCTCCATTGGAAGGTTTGTAGGTCCAGATCGTCAATTGATTTTGCTTTCTATTCATCTGCTGAATCAAGAGTAGGTCCTCATTGATCCACTGCATTCCAGGTAAGTAGTTTTCTTTTTCTCCTCCTGGAATCGGAAGCCATTTGGTGTTTTTAGAAGCAATGTCGATTAGGCCAATTTTTGCTCCGGCAGGTTCTTCGCCCACTTTTGGATATTGTAAAGGAATTGGTCGGGAATAAACAGAATCGGTATTGTTAATCATGTAAAAGGTTCCGATTTCTGAGGCATCGATTTGCCAAAAAGAAATGAATTTGGCATCTGGGCTCCATTGAAAGCCATCTCGTTTTCCAAACTCTTCCTCATAAGCCCAATCAAAGGTGCCGTTAATAATTTTGTCAGTTCCATCAGAGGTCAATTGAGTGACTTCTCCTGTTTTAAAGTCCTCCAGATACAAATTGAATTTCTGGACATAAGCGACTTTGGAATTATCTGAAGAAAACTTTGCGAACATTAAAGAAGAGGACTCAAAATCCTGACCCAATTGTTTCAAAACACCGTTTTCCAGATCATATACGTAATAGTCTCCTTTGGTATTAGATCTCCAAACCCGGCTGGAATTGGTGAAAATCAACATTTTCGAGCCATCGTCAGAAAGGCTGAAAGATTCGATTCTTATGGGCTTTCCATCACTTTGCAAAGCAGATCCCGGGACAAAAACACTTTTCTCTAAACTTTTACTGTCCCATCTTGCAAGTTCATTTCCATTCTCCACAGTGACATAAGCCGCGCCATTTTCTATCCATTGAATGGGTTGTAACCGTTCTTGGCTGAATTCATTGGAAGCATAAATTCTTTCCAAGGTGAGTAAATCAGATGTTTGGGCTGAAGTTTCAGTTAAGGCAAAAAATGCCAAAAAGAGAAAGAGTACTTTTTTCAAGAAGTAATTCATATTCTATGGTATTATCTGTAAGCTAAAGTTAAGCTTTATATCCAAATTGGAGTAGAATGAATATTTATTCAGAATTAGAAGTTAATCCAGTGTTAGACTTTTTTTACAAATTCCACCAATAAGTAAACTTCAGCACAACTGATCGGTTTTTGGTGTAAAAAGGAGCAGGCAAATAGTTGTCTGTATACACTAAGAAAATATCGGATGCAGGCTTAAATCTCCATTGAAATCGCGTATTCAGGTTAATATTTTCGATTTGTTCATTGTATTGGACAAAAGCGGTAAAGAAAAGCGTATTGGTCATTGTGACATCTACTCTGGGACCAACCAGCCAAAAATTGGTGGTATTCCAAGGTTCTGGCAAATGAATGGAATTATAATTGGCACTTAAGGCAATGCTGACATAGGGTTGAAATCTGTATCCTATGTCTGCAGTAACGTTATAACGTTTGCCGTCTGCATAATATCCACCCAATCGAGTAGTGAAGGCATAGGTAAAAACACTTTGAGGCTTGGAAGTAAACTCTGCACCTGTGGCATACCATTGATGCTCAGTTCCCCTTGCGAGCGTATCACCGCTGTAATTTGTTGGGTCAAACGGGCGCTGAAGTAATACATAGTCTGTAGAGACCCATGCCTGAAAAGTACTTTGACTTCTCCATTTAATGTTATAGGCAAGAAAGGTGGTGTTATCTGTTTTCTCACCATCCGTATTGAAGAAATAACCTACTCCAACTTTGGGACCGTGATTCAGGATTTTTTCACTTTTAGGGAAGAACAAATAACTCGCTTCCGGATTGATTTTATAAAATCCGTTTCGAGGAACGTAGCCTACTTCTGCAGTGTAATTTTTAGAGACATATTGATGCTCCCAGTTCCAAGTAAGGTTTCCGGAACTGTATTTTAGATTCGCGGCATGGACAAATCCATCACCAACTTGGTTAGGAGCAAAGCTTTTCATAAACATGGCTTTTCCTGTCCAAAGATTATTAGAAGAGGCCAAGTTGTATTCCAGTCCTACGTTTCGATTGAATTGGGAATAAATTGGTAGTTCAGCGTCAGGATCTGGGTTGTAGTTCAATGACTGCTTGTTGATAAACATTCCGGTTATATTGGATCTGGCGCCAACTTGTCTCTGTAATGCCAAAACTGTAAAGTTTTGAGAGGGTAATCCGTCTTCCTCTACTTCTCCTGTTTGCATATTCATTGCCCCGATTCGCCAGTCTTTATTGATTTTCCCGCTCAACCTCGCCCCAAACTGAATAGGCGCATTTAAGCCAATTCTTCTAGAGAAAAACGGACGGATAGTCTCGTATCCAAAGCTTGCAAAGAGATCTCCATTTTCCAGGAAAAACTGTCTTCTCTCGGGAAAGAACAGTTCAAAACGATCCAGATTTGTGACCTGTCTATCCACTTCTACCTGTGAAAAATCAGGATTTACAGTCAGGTCCAAATTTAAGGAGGAAGTCAAACCTATTTTGGCATCCAAGCCTACTTCTCTACGATATTCAGTATCGCCATTTCCTGAAATATCTTTCTTTATTCCACCCAAAGCGTAGGGAATCACGGAAATGTTTGCACCTGTTTGTGGAGGTGCCTGATCCCAAATCAGAGAGCCAGTGTAAGCCAATGAGGCAGAAGGGAATTGACGTGGAACGGGTGCCCAACCTGATTTTTCTGTCGTTTTCAGATCCAATCTCGAAAAGTTGATTCCCCACTCCGTAATTCCTTTTTTGTATCGAATTGATTTGAAAGGGATCGCTGCCTCAAAAACCCATTTGTCATCGTAGTTGGTGACTTTTGATCGCCATTTATTATCCCAACTCAAATCCACACTACCTCCATTGTACATGATGCCATCCCATTGTGCTCCGGCAGCATTAGCTCCAAATGAAAAACCGTTCGTTTGGTCATCAAAAGGATCCATGAAGAGCAGGAAGTTGTCATTCTTACCAAAGGAGAAATCCCGTCGAAGGGATTCAACCATATAGGGGCCTTCTACTGCATGAAAATTCTCCACCAATAAATAGAGATTCTCATCGTCATAAGTCATTCTAACATCCGTGCGAACCCTTGCAAAGCTGGTATCCATTGGAGTGATCATAAAAAAATCACTTGCAATTTCGGCATCTTGCCAAGCTTGCTCATCGATGGTTCCGTCTATGAAAACCTCAGAACTAGCCTTCTTGATATGCAGTTTATAGGATGCATTTATTTTTTGGGCTTTAAGAAAATGACTGGTACTAAAAAGCATCAATACCAGTAATGAGAATTTCCACATGGGGGTAATTGGTTTTCCTGTAAATATGATTTACAAGGCGAATAGATTGGGCTTATTTGAACTTATTGTCTTAATCGGTAGCTCATCGTCAGATTTATTTGTCTTCGGATGAACTGAGAATCTTCTTCAGTGAAGAAGTTTTCACCATCGATAATATAGCGATTTCGTCGTGAATTGAAGATATCATTTGCAGTAAGTGTTAGGTCACCACGTTCTCCAAATATGTTTTTCGAAGCGGAAATATCGATAAAGAAAATTCCTTTTCTGATCCCTTGAGCAGTTTTTTGTCTTGCTTCGTAATTTGCTCTTAACTGAATATCAAATCCATCGCCGATTGTAAATCTGGAGGTTTGTCTGAACAACCATGAGTAAGTCTTTGCCCTATAACCTGACTGAATGTTACTTCCATCAATATTGGCATGAAAGAAGTTGATATTTAAATCCAACTTCCACCATTCTGTTGGGCGGTAGTCAGAGCTGAATTCTACCCCAAATGAATTTTCACCATTGAGATTGTAAGGCTGCGTTACAGAATTTCCATCTTCATCTACAGATCTTAAGCGTTCGATTTTATCTGTAGTGCTTCTATAGTAAACTGTTGAAAACAAGGTTCCCTTTTCGAAATACTTGATGTGTCCCAATTCAAATGCATCTGTGAATTCTGGATTCAAATCCGGGTTGCCGCTAAAAAAATTACGCTGATCAGAGAAGGTAACATAGGGACTCAGATCATTGTAAACAGGTCTTCGGACTCTTCTGCTGTAGCTCAACTGAAAAGCATTTTCTGTTGAAATATTGTAGGTTAAGTGTGCACTTGGAAATAGGTTGGTGTATTTCCTAGGGTTACGTTCATTAGTTTCCACCAAGATGGTTTCCACATCAGTATGCTCTACTCGCAAACCACCCTGATAGCTCCATTTGCCAGTTTTATTCCCCAAGATCCCATAAGCAGCTAGTATGTTTTCATTGTAAAGGAAAATATTATCCAAACCTGGCAGCGGGATTAACTCTCCGCTTTCATTTTCTTCTGAGACTATAAAGTCATTCTCCATTTCACGAAAACTGGTACGTAGACCGGTTTCAAACTTCCCCTCTTTTCCAAATGGCTTGACATAATCCAATTGCAGTAAATACTGATTTTCATATTCATCATTCAATGAGGTCTGAAGTAGATCGGAATCAGGAATCGGTTGTCCACTTGGCGTATAGGCAGACTCTGTAAATTTCTGATCGGAGCGCTCCCAGTAGTTTAGGTAGGTAAATGCAGTCGTGAGTTCATGCCCCTTTTCCTCAAAACTTTTTTTGTAACTAATTATCACTTCTGAATTTGGCTCCGCTTCAGTTTCGTCTTGTTGCCGAAGCGAATACCCCAAATAGGTATCAAAATTATTCAGATAGTCTTCATAGCGGATATCTGTAATACGTCTACCGTCACTTCTTCTCCAGAGGTAAGAAGCAGTCAGGATGCTATTTTCACTGAAATAATAATCTAGTCCACCACGGATATTATTATTGAATCCTTTTAGAACTCCTGAATTGTTTTGACTTAAAATAGAAGTTGAACCATCTTCATTATATACCTCTTGATATAATTCCTTTACGTTTGGTTGGTGTCTGCGAGCCAAGCTATAATTGATAAACCAATTAATTCGGTTCTTCCTATAATTGAGGTTTGTTGAAAAGCCGAGGTTTAGAGGGGTGCCGACTATCACTTCAAAGGAACCATTGAATCCCTGGTTATTATCTTTTTTTAGAATGATATTGATTACTCCGGCCATTCCTTCAGCTTCATAACGTGCTGATGGATTGGTAATAACTTCTACCCGTTCTACCATATTTGCCTGAAGCTGTCGCAGTCCGGCACCTCCCTTAAAGCTTACTAATCCAGAAGGTTTTCCGTCAATCAGAATTCTTACATTGGAAGACCCTCGGAGCCTGACATTTCCTTCAGGATCAACTGATACCGAAGGTAGGTTCATCAAAATATCATTTGCAGTTCCACCAGCATTTGCAAGGTCCTTTCCCACATTAAATATCCGTTTGTCGAGGGAAAGCTCCATCAATGTTTTCTCACCTTGGACTACCACTTCATCCAAATCACCAGCCGTGGCTTCAAGTTCGATAAGTCCTAAGTCAACTTTGTTATTATCTTTTGAAAAAATGATGAGTCCAGACTTGAAAGATTCAAAGCCCATAAACTCGATAAGTGTATAAAATTCGCCCAATGGAATATCTATGGAGAACTTTCCATTTTCTTCAGAGATCCCACCTGCCACCAAGCTGTCAGTTGGAGTATAAACTGCTACAGAAGCAAATCCTAAGGGACTCCCGGTTGATTTTTCCTGGATTGAACCTGAAAGCTTGGCTTTGTTTTGCTGGGAAAACCCTGTAAAACCTGTCAGAATAAATAAGATAAAAAGCGCAATATGTTTTCCGAAATTTATCTTTTGGAATAGACCCATGGTACTAGGATAGGTTTGAGTTTTAGGCAAGTTCCAAATCATATCTTGAATTTGGGAACATGAGTGAAAAGATATTCTGAAAAAAATGCTTTGTCAGCAGAAAATTGACTAAAGGTAAAATTTCAAGGATGGGAATGAACCATTCAAGAAAATTTTTAACATTCCTTCTATCAGTTAAATGAATTTGTTCATCAAATCTTCAAACTGACTAAGTAACCAGTGTATGCCAAATAAACCATCAATAAAATGGCAGCTTCCTATCTATCCAACTTTTTTTCCTGTAATCATCGCCAGGAAACGGAAAATTATTCCTCCCATTAAGATGTATTTGTCTGTGTTGAATGAAAGCTTATAATTCATGGGTTTAAATAATCGAACTGATTCCCAGAATTAGGAAAATGTTGAAAATACTAAAGCAGATTATATTTCCAATGGCCAAATCTGAGACGTGATATTACTTTGCTAAAACTAAGGCTCCGTCCACCAACCAATCAGCTCCATTGACTAAAAGCAATAATCCGATAATCAATAAAGAGAAGGGAATGTTCATGTATCTAAAATAGATTTTTGGATGAAAAATGGATCAAAAGTAGATGGAAAAAAGTGGATTAAATTAAATGGGAAAGAAATTATTTTTAGAGCTTTTAATACAGTATTAAATAGCTTTTTCTGATTGGAGATGCATGAAAAGTTGTATTGAAGATTTTTATGATTAATTTCCTAAAAAACTTCAAATCAAATTTTTATGAAAAAGTATATAATCCCAATGCTTTTTGTGTTTATGGTCTTTAACTTGACTTGCCTTGCTCAGGATGAAATACCTCCACATATCAAAGAAAATATTACTTATCCAGTGCTTGATTTCCATCCATGGGTGGGAGTGATGCCAATAAAAGATCCAGTAATGAAATATAATCCTGAACTGGATTATAAAATCGCCATAGATTTATATGGAAGAGTAAAAGATTCGACTGAAATCCAATCTGCTATTTTGGAAGTGGCCCGAACTTATAATCTGAATATAGCGAATGGAGTTCCTGCAGAGAAAATTCAGATTGCTGCAGTGATTCATGGGGGATTAGTTCAGGCAATTTTAAAGGAAGAGGATTATCAGAAAAAATATAGTCAGCCGAATCCCAATCTTGCTGCCATCAAAGCTTTGGAAGCAGTTGGCGTGAAATTCTATGTTTGTGGGCAAAGTGTGCGATTCAATAACTTAAATGCTGAAAATTTGACTCCAATGGTAAAAATGGCAGTATCTGCTAAGACTACTTTTATCACCTTAGATCAAATGGGATATTCCTATCTCAATGTAAGTGATGATTAAAATAATCTTCTTATAAAAGGGGAGGTTGCTCTGTTTTTAAAGCTATGGAAACTAATGGCAAAAAAAAGTACCACAGCCCCGATTAGTGCTGTCCACTGAAGCGTTGGGATTCTGTCCCAATGCCTTACTGAAATAGCAAGCAATGCCCAAACTCCTACTGAAGCAAATTCCCGAAGGTTTCTAGTGGCGATCATAAAGAGATTGAGAAGAACCGCAATGACTATCATTATTACAGTCCATGTTAATTCGGAGATTCCTCCGTTCCATCCCAATTTTGCTAGATAAGCTGAAATATTTGCGATTGTAGCCACCGCGATCCAGCCGCTGTAAATTGCAATTGGCCACCAAAGCCAGAAGATAATAGGCCGTGGAGCATCCCATCTTTCCATATTGGTGCTTAGAACTACGATGACCAATGAAGCTAGGATTCCTAACATGACAACTACGCTTAGTCCAGTATATTCCATCAACCATATGTAGAGCCAAAGTCCATTCCCGATGTTTGCCAAAATCAAATAAGGACCTATTTGAGAAAGGAAATCAGAGTCTCTGGATCTTCTAAAAGCTCTGGAAACAAAAAATATGGCTTGTCCTAAAAGTGATAAAAAGATGATCCCCCAAATAGAAAATGCATATCCTGCCGGGGTGAAGAGGTTCTGATATTCAGCACTTAGGGAACCGACAGTATTTCCTTCAAGGCCTTTAGATCCAACCCAATAATTCCAGAAAATAACCAAAATAAGAACGGCCAAATTGATGATAGCATAAATTTTATGAGACTTTTTCATGCAGGTTTTTATTAAATGGAAGTTTTTAATAATTGGCTAAAATGGCATTTCTTACATTTCCATGAAATTCATTGATGGCTTTGGTATGGAAGTAGGGGTAAATCACCTTGTCCCGAAACCAGGAACCACTTCGATAAAATGTTTTATGTGAAACCTCTGTTTTTCCGTCTGGCAAAGTCTTAAAGCTTATAAACTGACTTCCCTCTGATTTAGAATTTTCCAAATAGCAAATACGAATCAATTTTTTATTCTTGTCTACTTCCATTACCTCGTGGCCTATCGTTAGTTTTATTGCACCGTTGAAAACATGAAGATTCAGAATAATCACTTGGCCCACGCCCATCTCTGCTTTGAATTCCTGCCCTGGAAAAACTTCTTCCCCGGTTTCTCTGGAATAAAGTTGATTGAAATGAAGCATTTTACCTGCCCAGGCTTTTGCCGGATCTATTGAAACATACGTTTCCCAAACCTCATCAAAGGGTTGGTCGAAAAGATATTTTTCAAAATGCTCATGATAATTAGGGTCAGAGTCTGAATAGCACATTGCATTCAGTTTTGAATAAGGTGATTGATGAGAAGACAACGAATCTTGGTTAGTAGAATTCATAATATGAAATAACCCTTTTGAAATGGGATTTAAAGAAAGGGAAAGAACTTGGAATGGCAAGCTCATTCATAAAAAAAGGAGTCCTTAATGGACTCCTTTAAAAATTTAGAATGCTCTCTTTTCGAGATGTTCATCCAGTTCCAATTTATTAATTCCTTTAGATAACCAAACAGGAGCTTCTTCACCTTTGAGGTGATGGTTGAAGAATTCCATCATTCTCACGGAGTAGTCTTTCCTGTTTTCAAGTTTCCCAAGACCATGATTTTCACCTTTGTACTGAACCAAGACCACTGGCTTTTTTAATCTTCTCAAAGCAGAGTAATATTCAATTCCCTGGGTGAAATCCACTGCTCCATCCTTATCATTGTGAAGCATTAAAAGAGGAGTGGTTACATTTTTCACGTGATATACAGGGCTGTTACGCTCGTAAGAATCCCAGTTTTCCCAAGGTCCTCCAGTAAATCTACCTTGCGAAGCTTCGAAAATAGACATGTTTCCTCCCCCTGAATTCCAATAGATCAAGTCATACATAGAAATCATATTGGTCAAAGGGGCTCCAGCTGCAGCTGCTTTAAACATGTTTGTCTGGGTAATCAAAAATGCAGTTTGATAACCGCCCCATGAGTGCCCGTGAATACCGATGTTGTTTTCATCAATCACTCCTGTCTCTATTGCTGCTTTGACTCCTGGGATCACGCACCAGACGGCCGACATGCCCGGATCATCCATCTTGTAAACGATATCTGGAATAAATACTGCAAAACCATTGCTAGTGTATACGTTTGGATTCCATCCTGTACCACTATAGCCCGGATTAGTCCAATTGTGTCTGGTCTGTGAAAGCTTTTCGTAATAATAGACGACCGTAGGATATTTTTTACCTTCTACATACCCTGCAGGAAGGAAAAGTGCGCCTTGTAGCGTATCTCCCTTGTCAGAAACATAATCAACTAGCCTTGTGCCTGCAGACCAGGAGTACTTTGAAGCATCCGGTGCATTTTCAGTAACTTTTTTAGCGGAAGCCAAGGAAGCATCAGCGGCATAATACTGGGTAGGCTCATTAAAAGTCTCTTTGCTGTAGAAATAAACGGGAGCTTTTTCAGCTTTCTGTAGGGAACCAATCGAGGCATCCTCCCAAACCAGTTTTTCTGTTCCTGCAGCAAGGCCGGATTTCTTCGCAGGGTTGATTTTAGCAATTCCGCTTTTCTTGGTCCATTCTCCATAAATCCGGAAGTATTGAGGCTGACTCAAGTCAAAACCTTTTTCTTCAGGGTCCAATCTGAATCTATATTGATATCTAATTTTCTCAGCCCTTCCATCCTGGGTAAGGTTTACAGCCTTTTCTTTTCCATCAGCTACCGGTATTTGCCAAATATCCCATCCATCACTTATTAAGACATAATCATTATTAGAAGACCATCCTAGAAAGTTTTCTAAAGGTTTTTTGACATTGTGATCATCTTCGGTATCTACAAAAGAGACTGGAAGGCTAGCAGTTAAATTTTTCTCTTCCCCACTTTCGATATCATATATATAGTAGTTGCCATCGTATCCATAGTTAAACTTAGTTCCATCGGGAGAAGGACGAGGGTAGGATGAAAAACTAGGTAGGTAAAAATTAGTGAACAGAGTGGTTTTCTCACCAGTTTTCAAATCAACTATATAGAAATCCCTATAATTCTGACCATCAAGATTTATATCCAATTCATATTTCTGAAGGTCTGAACCTAAAGCATATTTTTCTTTTGGCATAATGCTAAGGTCTCTCATGGAACTGTCCTGAAGTGCAATATGCTTTCCAGCGGCAACATCGTACATAGCCCAAAAACTGTAATTCTTGTCCATGTTTTCCAATACTTGCTGACGGGACTGCAATCTGCTGTCGTTCCAGTGCCAAATGGTCATGTCAGGCTTGTCAGCATCTCCTTTTTTAGGAGAAGCTTTAGCCGTGTCCAACTTTGAAATTGCTTTTTGTAAATCTTTAATGCTATGTATGGACGTGTCAGCCATGATTTTTTTCATCGCTTCAGATTCAGCTTTGGCGACAGAATCTTTATCCACTTCTTTCTTGGCTTCTTCTTTTTTGGCTAAAACCAATGGGTGAATTCCATAAAAAAGTCGGGTCAAATCTTCAGACCACATCGGACGTCTGTTTGGACTAATGGTATAAGATTGATCAAATCCAGTAGAATCTTTTTGAGGATCATAAACTGTCACTTGAGGTGCAGCAAGGTTTTTTACTCCAACGATTTTTCCTTGGTCCTGCTTATATTTCTTATCTTCTACCATTTTCAAAGCGGCAAAAGCATCTCCTTTTTCTGTCCAGCTAAGTGATTTATAGCTCGCTTTGTCATTTTCCAAAACCGCGGTGCTGTTATTTGAAAGGTTGAAAAGATAAACCCCATTTCCAGACTTATTTGCAGCATCTACAGTGTAGGCCAGATAAGTTCCTGGCTTGTTAAAAGAGAATTCGAGCACATTCCCTAAAGTCAGGGCCTTCTCAGAATTCAGGTTATAAATCAATAAATCCGAACCTTTTCCTTCACCATTTCCTTCCTTTGGAAGGTTGATGGCTAAAACTGATGAGCCGTCATTATTAAAAGAAAAAGTGCTTACTTTTTCGAAGGTCTTTTTCTCGTCAGTTCCTAATTTGATCAAATGAAGTTTGTCAGAAAGCGGTTTGCCTTTTGCCTTTTCATTTTTCTTCTTTTCATCAAAAGAAGGATCTTCTTTGAAAGCAAGCCATTTAGAATCCTTGCTGAAAGCAAATTGCTGACCAGTTACTCCGCCGATATTATAAGTCTTTTTACTTTCTAGATCATTTACTTTTTGGACGATAAGTTCTCCGTCTCCTTCTAACTGGACAATGGTATAAGCCATCCACTGTCCATCAGGCGAAACTTCAAAGCTTCTTCCATTCATATATTTCCAAGTAGGAATATCCTTCCAAGTAATTGGTTTTAGGTCTTGGGCAATAGCTAAACTTGACAGAAAGCATAGTACCCAAAGTACGAGTAAGTGTTTACGCATAGTCTTTATCTTTTTTAGAATGGGAAAATAGGGAAAAATCCTCAATTGAGATTGTTAAGGTTTCTTAGGGGTAAGAAGTAATTGGGCAGGCGGTAAAATTTAATTTTTAAAAAAAAACTATTAGTTATATTTCTGAGAACATTTCAACTTCTATGAATAAGACTGCATTCTTATCGAGTTGCTTACTTGTGATGCTAACCACCTCCTGCTGGTGGCTCAATCCGAAATATCGTAAAGGGTATTTCCCCCGCAAAGTCACCAATTTTGAGGCATTGAACACTTCCTATAATGATTATAATATGGATATCCGGGTCCTTTTTCATGAAATGGATGTGATCTTTTCTTCAGATCGACCCGGAGGAAAAGGAGGATTTGATTTGTATTTAGTAGGGATTCCAAAATATTGAAAAAAGCTGAAGCACAGTTAATAGATAAAAAAACCTGCTTCTTTTTGGAGCAGGCTAATAGTTTTGAATTTTTAAACTTCAATTTTTATCATTCTGGTTTCTCATAAACAATTTTTCCTCCCACAATGGTCATCATGACTTTGCTATTTAAAATCTCAGATTCGGGGATTTCCATGATATTTTTATCAAAAACAGTAAAGTCCGCGGCTTTTCCAACTTCAATGGAGCCTTTAAAATCTTCTTCGAATTCAGCATATGCCCCATCTAAGGTATAAGACTTCAAGGCTTCTTCTCTAGTCATTTTTTGGCTTGCTTCATAGCCACCATCTGGAGTGCCTTCCAATGTTTGTCTACTTACAGAGGCGAAAAATGAAGGAATCGGATCAACTGGTTCGACTGGTGCATCTGTACCGTTCGCCACCACAGCACCACTTTGCATCAGCTTTTGCCAAACATATGCTCCATCTACAATTCTTTTCTCTCCCAATCGATCAATAGCCCAAGGTCTATCTGAACTCAAATGAATCGCCTGCATGGCGGCAATTACACCCATTTCTCCAAATCTTGGAATATCTTCTGGATCAATATGCTGCGCATGTTCAATTCTAAATCGAAGATCTTTGGCATCTGGATATTTTTCAAATGCTGCTTCGTATTCATCTAAAACTTCCCTATTTGCCCTGTCGCCAATGGCATGGGAGTTAACTTGGAATCCCGCAGGAATGGCTTTTTCGGATACTTGTCCTACAACTTCCATAGGAAGGGTTTCGTGTCCAAAGTGACCCGGTCTGTCGGTGTATTCTTCCAAAAGCCAAGCTCCTCTGGAACCTAAAGCACCATCGCAGAATAATTTGATCGATCTGACAGAAAAAAGATGGTCTACGCTGTCTATCATAGGTCCTCTTTTGTACCAATTTTCTAGAAGTTCAGGATCGCTACCTGCCAGCATCATGTAGTGCCTGGAGGTGAGTTTTCCTTCATTCTTAAATTTCAACAGTAAATCAATTGTCTCCTGACCACTTCCTGCATCGTGAAAGCTAGTGATTCCCTTTTCTGCCAATTCTTTCAACGCCAAAGTCAAAGCTTGAGCAGCCCTCTCTGGAGTTTCTTGGGGAACTAACTTTCCAACAATTCCAGAAGCTCTTTCGGTTAATACACCTGTTGGGTTACCTAACTCATCCAAAATAATCTCTCCTCCTTCTACTTCACCTGGTCTTTCTCCTTTGAGGTTAGAGATCCCAGCCAGTTCCAATGCTTTTGAATTTGCAAATGTAGCATGTCCAGATGCATGTCTTAAGAAGACCGGGTTGTCTGGAGATACTTCATTTAATTGATCATTGGTTTGAAAACCTTTAACCATTTTTTCAGGCTTTTCAATCCATTTATCCTGATGCCAACCTCTTCCTGTAATCCAGTCTCCAGGCTCTGCCTTTGCTACTGCTTCGGCTACTTTTTCCACCAGTTCGTCGTAAGTTTTTACATACATCAGATCGAGTTCGAGCTTGTTATAGCCGATTCCCATCAAGTGTGCGTGGGATTCGATAAGCCCGGGGGTCATCGTCATTCCGAGTAAATCAACAACTTCTGTTTGATCAGAAATGTATTCACCAATTTCTTCCGAACTTCCTACAGCCAAGATTATCCCATTTTTAACAGCCACTGCTTCAACTTGAGGGTTGGATTCATCGACAGTGTAAATGGTGCCATTCAGAAACACTAAATCTGCAGGCTCAGATTTGTTGGAAGAGCAGCTTATTGAAATAAGGCATGTAAATAGGAATATGTAAAAATATCTCATGTTTGGTTTTATAATATGCTCTTAAACTAGCTTATAAAAACCAATACTCAAAGAGACAAGGTTTATTGTACCCAGATTTTTCTTGACGTGGTAAACTTTCCGTTTACTTCAACTTGAAGAATATAGAGGGAAGGGGGTAAAAATCCTGCTTGGATTTCAAGCTCTTGATTTGCTTGGATTTGAATGTTTTCCAACATTATTTGACCTAGAGAATTGATCAGGCGTGCTTTTGCTGGAAGATTGGAGAGAATTTTTATTGGGCCTCTCGTAGGATTTGGATAGACTTTAATTCTAAACCCTCCCTCGTCTGGATTCTCTTGATTTTCTGCTTTTAAATAAATTAGGCCTCCTCCTTTGGTTCCTAAAATTAAATCCGGAGTTTCTTCAAAAAGGGGATTAACTACAGTTATCCAAGTATTTCTTCCTAACCTAGGCGGAAGGTTCAGATTATCAATATTTAAAAGGATTTCAGTTTTTGAGGAAGAATTCATGAAATCTGAAATCTTTACGATTTCCCCAAGTTGATCTACTGCATATAAATCAGGGTTGGGCTTATTATGTACTGCCACATTTAAATTTCTATTCGAAGGATTATCTTCGAAACCCAAAAAGTCTTCCTCTAACAAATTTGCAGAGAGGTTTCCAAAGTCAATTTCATATAAATCTAAACTTCCATTTTGTGCAGCTACAAGCAGATAATCTTTGTCTTCGTAGTTAAATAACTGCAAGTAATCTCCTCGGTTGGGCTGGTATCCTGAAAACTCTAGCGGATCGTACTGACTTTGGTCATCGTTTAGTTCAAAGATCTTTTGGTTAGGGATTCCATTGGAAATGGAAATTCCTGAAATGATATTATGGCGCTTTCCCTGTTGGTCATTGAAAAGTACATTCTGTGCATCAATCAATTTCAGATCATCCAGAATTGAATTGATTACTTCGATTTGGCGGAAGGTGCCATTTTCTAGTTCAAAAATTGATTGTTTGCTGATTACTTTTCCGTTTACTAGTTGGTTTGAAGTAACAAAAACAGATCCTGAGCTCTTGTTTCCAATAAATAGAGGGATGCTATTTTCTCCTAGATCAATCATCTGATTTTGGAGGAAATTGAAATCGGATACCCCATCTGAATCAATCTTGACCAATGAGTTTTTGAAATCAATGTCAAAATTCGTGGCAGATTCATTAGTGTTAAGTCCAATAATTAAATCGTTATCGATGACATGAGCAGTATGAAAGATCGGGAATTGTGGTAAGTTTCCGTATCCGGGAAGTTCATTAGAATAAGTGTTAAAAAGGGCTTCTTTATCGGTGCCCTTGTTAGGCAAATAGTAGAGCGTACTGCATTCATCCCTACCTAAAACTAAGTCCGAGATTCCATCACCATTGAAATCTTGATAAAGAATAGAATGGCCTCCTGCATGTTGGATTCTCTTATTTTCTAATTCATAGACTCTTAAATCTACTCCGGAGCAAGTTTTGCCAAACGAAAATTCAGCACATCCACAGAATACAAAATTTCCCCAAAAGGATTTTGGGAAAGCAAATCCATCGACATCAGGGCTTCCCTTTCTATCTACACTTGTATTTTCATAAAATTCCAAGAAATCACCTGATGCGAAGTTGAATATCACCAAATCCAAGTCACCATCGTTATCCAGGTCTTTGATCAAAGGAGTATCAAGATTATTTGCCTGGATATTACCCGAACCATCTATTCTCAAAAAATTTTGAGCTACGATCCACTGTAAGTTATTTCCAGAAGAAGCATTTTTATAAACCTTTATTCCCAATGGGGTGGATGTGAACAGGTCTTTTTTTCCATCCTGATCAAAATCTTTTAAAATTAAAAATCCGGCAATATCAAGAGGAAATAAGTAACTGAATTCGGGTATATAAATAAAATTTTCTCCCTGCTTTTTGTAAACCTGAAGTTGCCTTGAATTGATGTCCCAAATTACCCATTCTTCAGTTTGATCGCCATCTACATCCATTGTTTGTATTTGAGCAGAATTGATTCCACCTGAAAAGGGAGAATTCAAATTTTCCCCTCCTTGTTCGACATTAATTGAATGATCAAAAGAATAAACTTCCTGTGCTTGGGCGCGAAAAATGAAAAGAAAGAAAATGAATACTAATGGTTTTCGCATTTGTAGGAATAGAAATCTAAAATTAATACGGATGTATGGACTCAAAGATGTGAATGATTCGTTTATTTTGGGAGTAAAATGTCTTTAAAATGAATCTTTCTATATTATATCAACTTTTCAAAAAAAGTACCGGGGCTAGTACTGATACCCGAAAAATTGAGTCTGGAAATATTTTTTTCTCTCTGAAGGGGCCAAATTTTGATGCCAATGAGTTTGCGCCAAAGGCATTAGAAATGGGAGCTTCGTTGGTAGTAATAGATGATCCTAAGTATTTTATAGAAGATGATGAGCGATATTTTTTGGCAAAAGACAGCTTAAAAATGCTTCAGGATCTAGCCAATTTTCATCGGAGACAATTGGAAATCCCTATCATTGGATTAACTGGGTCTAACGGGAAAACTACTTCAAAAGAACTTTTGAATGCGGTATTAAAGACGAAATACAAAACGGTAGCAACGATTGGTAACCTTAACAATCATATTGGTGTTCCATTAACTTTATTGACCATTGGGGAGGATGCTGAAATAGCGATTATTGAGATGGGAGCAAATAAGCAGGGAGATATCCAGGAGTTATGTGAAATCGCAGAGCCCACCCATGGCTTTATCACAAATATAGGGAAAGCTCATTTAGAAGGAATGGGTGGTCCAGCGGGTGTTTTAAAAACCAAAACTGAATTATATCAACATCTCAGGGCAAATAATGGGACGGTTTTTATTAATTCCCAAGATCCAATTTTGTCGAATATGGCCAAGCGTTTTGCGAATCCAATATTGTATCCTGCCAAAGGTGATTTCTGTGAAGTGAGTTTTATCGATGCGAATCCATTTGTCAGATTTACAGTGGAAGGTGGAGAGAAAGTCTTTTTAAGCTCGCTCATTGGAGCTTATAATTTTGGAAATATTGCGACGGCTTTGACAGTAGGTAAATTTTTTGATGTACCAATCGAAAAAGCGGTAGCAGCTATAGTAGCTTATCAGCCTTCCAACATGAGATCTCAATTGATAGAGAAGCGTAGTAATTTAATTATTTTGGATGCCTATAATGCCAACCCATCTAGTATGGAAGTGGCCATTCGCACATTTGGTGAAATGACTGGGAAGAAGCATAAGATGATTATTTTGGGAGACATGTTTGAGCTGGGTGACCATGCAGAAGAGGAACATGCCAAACTGGGAGAAATAGTCAGCGAATATGCCATCGATAAGGTTTGTTTCACCGGGAAATTGATTGCTTCCGCCCTCACAAAGGCTCCTAAAGCGCTTTATTTTCCTGATCCCTTCTCTTTTAGAAACTGGCTTCAGGATAGCAAATTAGAAGATTATCTAATTTTGATTAAAGGAAGTAGGGGGATGAAATTAGAAGGATTAGTCGATTTCATTTAAACCAAAATCTTTCCTAGTTAGTTAACAAAATTGATCTTTAACATTACTCCGAATGAGACCTTACCTAAAATTTTTGTCTGAACTAGAAGAAAATAATCATAAAGAATGGATGGATGCCAATAAAAAATGGTATCTGGAATGTAAGGGAGAATTTTTGGAAGATGTTGGGGTGATATTGAAAGGATTGGCAGAGTGGGAACCGGCCTTTGAGGCATTCAAGCCTAAAGACTGTGTTTTTCGACAAAATAGAGATGTGAGATTTTCAGCAAATAAGGATCCATATAAAATTAATTTTGCAGCTTATTTTTCACCAAAAGGAAAGAAGTCCGAGGGTCCTGGATATTATCTACACATACAACCTGGGCAATCGTTTATTGGCGGTGGGATTTGGATGCCCATGGGAGAGACCTTGAAAAAGATCAGGAAAGAAATAGATTACTCAGGAGCAGAGTTGAAAAAGATTGAGGAAGAGAAAGACTTTAAAAATACATTTGGTGAAATAAAAGGTGAAAAACTTAAAACCAGTCCTAGGGATTTTAGTGCGGATCATGAATTCATTGACCATCTGAAATTGAAAAGCTTTACAGTTTCCACAGCCTTGAGAGACGAGGAAATAGAAAGCGGCCAATTTATCCAATTAGCCTTGTCTGGGTTTAGAATTATGCGTCCTTTTCAGGATTTTTTGAGCAAGGCTATCGAGGAAGTCGAGGATGGGTCTGGAATATTATAGAAAAAGTTTTTCCAGAGTCAAAGCCACGCCATCTTCCTTATTAGTCAACGTAATTTCTTTTGCCACTGCTTTAACCTCAGGTCTGGCATTTGCCACAGCCACTCCAAAACCTACGGACTGAAGCAAATCTATGTCGTTGTAATTGTCTCCAAATGCAATGACAGAATCCAATCCAAAGTCAAAAGAATGATCTAATATTTTCTTTAATCCTGTTGCTTTTGAAATGGGCTTTGGAGCTATTTCCAAATAATTATCATTGGATCGATAAAGGTGAAGGTCTTTTGCATGCTCGAAATGTAGCTCTCCAAAAAGCCAGGAAATTTCTTGGGAATCACCCATACACATTACTTTATGAGCACCTGAATTATCTTCGGACCATAAATTGATCACTTCGCCGGCAGGCATCCAGATGCAAGAAGTTTTAGTATTTCTTATTTCCCGCTGTGACCAATAATCATCTTTTTCTTCATACCAATTTTCTCCCTGATAAAGGCTAACGTGGATTTCTGAATTTTTAGTTAAGGAAAGAATTTTTTCCACCAATTTCAGAGGTATAGTTACAGAGTCCAAGACTTCTCCTGAAGCGCTCAAAACATACCCCCCATTGTAGCAAACCAAAGGTTGATCAACTTTGCCAAGGTCTTTTACCAAATGTCTCATGGCATTTGGCATCCGGGAACTTGCCAGAATGACAGGGAACTCAGCATGTAATTGGCTGATTATTGCTTTCAATCGCTGGGAAAGATCTCTTTCAGAGTTGAGCAAAGTACCATCAACATCTGAACAAAAGGCTTTTATTTCCATTAATCGAATTCGGACCAGTCTACGCCATCTGCAAAATTGGTAAAAAAACTAAAACCAATGATTGCTATAAAAATCATTACAGCAGCGAAAATAATTACATTAACTATTAGCTCAGCTTTGGCCCAATTTGATTTATCAGGGTCAGTATTTGAGTCAACAGCCCAAACGATGAGCATGATAAATCCGATTAGCGGAAGTCTTTTAATTATTACTGTAATTATCCAATCACCAAGTGTCATTTTTGGCTTTTTGAATTCAGGTGGCATTTCCATGGTTTCTTGGTTAGGTTAAAAATCTTTTGTTTCAAAAGTATATTCTTGAATAGCAATATTCTCAGGGTTACTTGGATCAGTTTGAATAAACTGAACAGTGATTTGCCTATAGTTATCTGAATTTTCGAAATCTCTCAAATAGATTTCAGCGCAGGTCCTTGCAAGAATTTCCGGTTGATTTCCCAATTTAACAGGATCTCCATTTTCTAGTTTTAAGAAAATAGTTGATTCGACATGATCATCAACTGTTGAGCTATTAAGTGCTACGCTCATGCCTTGAAAATCTCCCAAAGCTCTTATTTCTTCCGATGGTAAAAAACCCTCACCCATCATACTTTCCATTCCTTTAAACGCGAACTTTATAATATTTTCAGGATTACAAGAGCAGGAAGTCACTAGTATTGTTAGCAGGATGCTTGTAAAAAATGTTGTGATTATTCTTTTTGCCATAAGAAAAGATTTATGGCAAGATACAATTACTCCCCAGTCTTTTCAACTAGCAGTTGAATAGAATAGTCTTTTTCCCTATATGATTTAGTCGTATTAGGATAGGGTAGGACGTTTACTAAAACAAAAGTATAATCACCAAAATTCACTTCTGAGGGGATATTATTAAAAGGAGGATAGGTACTAAGCAGAAACGATTTTTCCCGGCCATTCAGGTTCACCAGGATTTCAACTTCGGCTAAGCCCTGCCAAATGCAAACCACGTTTTCTGGACATCGAGAATCAGAAATTATCTTTGAAAAAGTAATCGTGAAAGGTTCTTTACAAAAAGAAATAGTTTTTGTGAGTCCCACTTCGATTGGCTCACCTATATCATAGCTGTTGCAAGGGCTTTCCTTTTGACAAGAAGCCAAGAAAAGAAATATAAGAAGTAAGTAAATGGGGCTAGTTTTCATGGAAAAACAGTAAGTAGGTATCTTAATTAAAGACGATAAAGATTAAGGGAATGCTACATTTTAAAACATTCGATTAGAATTATTTAAGGGAAGAAAAGGATTAAATACTTTTAAAAGTCGGAATTATTGAATACAATTTCTTTAAACCAAAGAACCCTAAAAGTTGCTGTTAGTTGAATAAAAAAAGCTCCACATTTCTGTGAAGCTATTAATTAAGTGGAGAATAACGGATTCGAACCGTTGACCTCTACACTGCCAGTGTAGCGCTCTAGCCAACTGAGCTAATCCCCCAAAAGGTTTGCAAATATAGAAAGGTCATCTTACTGTGCAAACAAATAATTAATCAGAGGAATAATTAATCCTGGTCATTATACTTCTACCTAAGGTTACCTCATCCGTATATTCTAATTCACCTCCTACAGGAATACCTCTTGCAATAGTACTTACCTTAACTCCCTTTTCTTTTAGTCTTTTTGCCAAATAAAAAGAAGTGGTGTCTCCTTCCATAGTAGCGCTTAAGGCTAAAATTATTTCATGAACAGGCTCCTCTTTTGAAGCTATTTCTACTCTTTCCAATAAACTTTCGATGGTAAGTTCTTCAGGACCAATTCCTTGGATTGGAGAAATTACTCCTCCAAGCACGTGATAAATGCCTTGAAATTGATTGGTGTTTTCGATTGCCAAAACATCCCGAATATCTTCTACCACACAGATTACAGTTTTATCCCTTCTCGAACTTGAGCATATCGAACATTCTTCAGAATCAGAGATGTTATGACAAGTTTTACAGTATTGTATCTCTTGCCTCATTCTGCTTAGTGCCAAAGTTAAGGCCTCAGTATGCACTTCATTTTGTTTCAATAAATGAAGGGCTAATCTCAACGCTGTTTTTTTACCAATGCCAGGAAGTCTGGATATTTCAGTAACAGCATCTTCAATAAGTTTGGAAGGGATATTCACTCAGGATAGATTATACAATTGCAGCTTGGATTCCGGCATCTAAAATAGCTTCACACATAGGTTTTAGCTCTTCCACACTTCCTTTTTTTACAGCGCATTTTCCTTTGAAATGAATAATTAAAGTGCACTGCTCGGCTTGTTCTGGACTGTGTTTACAAACTTTCACCAAAATATTAGCCACATGGTCGAAGGTATTGACATCGTCATTATAGACAATTAGATCTGAGGAATCTAAATCTATCGCTTCCTCCAACAATACATCGGTCTCTTCCTGAAATTGATAGGTCATGTTCAATCGATTCATTTTGCAAAATTAATAATAATAGACAATTTAGCGGCTAATCTTAGCCTCAATTATGAATTCACAGGTAGTTCTAGTCGTTATTTCCTGCTATTTTTTATTGCTTTTTCTGATTTCATGGTTTACCTCAAGAAAAGTAACGGCAGACACATTCTTTACCGGCGATAGACAATCTCCTTGGTTTTTAGTAGCCTTTGGCATGATTGGCGCTTCTCTTTCTGGTGTGACGTTTATATCAGTACCTGGTGAGGTAGGTAATTCTAACTTCTTTTACTTCGAAGTTGTTTTGGGGTATACGCTTGGATATTTTACTATTGCCAAAGTTTTATTGCCCTTATATTATCGCTTAAACCTAGTATCCATCTATTCTTATTTGGAAGATAGATTTGGCTTTTGGTCTTATAAAACCGGTGCTTTTTTCTTCATTCTTTCTCGAACTGTTGGGTCTTCTCTTCGAGTATTTCTGGTCGCCTCAGTTTTACAATTGATATTATTTGATTCTTTGGGGATTCCATTTTGGACCTCGGTTTTGATCACAGTAGGCTTAATTTGGCTATATACCTTCAGAGGAGGAATCAAAACAGTGGTTTGGACAGATACACTTCAAACTTTTTTCATGCTGGCAGCAGTAGTAGTGAGTATTGTATTGATAGGTAATGAATTAGAGCTAGCTAGTGTCAGTGACTATTTCAAGGTGGTTTCAGATGACCCTAGATCAAAAATATTTAATTGGAACTGGAAAGACGGTACCAATTTTTTCAAACAGTTTATTTCAGGTGCGTTTATCACGATAGTAATGACAGGTTTGGATCAGGATATGATGCAGAAAAATCTAACCTGTAAAAATATAGGAGAAGCACAGAAAAATATGTTCTGGTTTACCACTAGCTTGGTGATTGTAAATCTCCTTTTTCTTGGATTGGGTGTAATGCTCTATCTATTTGCCGAAACCAAAGGTATCCCGCTTCCTACAAGAACTGATGAGTTGTTTCCAATGCTCGCTACCCAGCATTTTTCAGCTTTCGCAGGAATAGTCTTTGTACTTGGGATAACTGCTGCAGCTTATTCAAGCGCCGATTCCACCCTGACAGCATTAACCACCTCATTTTGCATAGACTTTCTTCAATTAGAGCGAAAATATCCATCTGATCAACGAGTTAAAATTAGGCAGAGAGTTCATGTGGCATTCACAATTCTAATGTTTTTTGTCATTTTGGTTTTCCATTGGCTCAATGACCAAAGTGTAATTAATACAGTTTTTGTGATAGCAGGCTATACCTATGGTCCATTGTTGGGATTATATTCATTTGGGCTTTTCACCAAAATGCAGGTGAAAGACAAGCGGGTTCCTTATTTGGCTTTCTTGGCCCCGACGATAACATACATCATTGCATCTAATTCAGAAAAATGGCTTTGGGGCTATAAATTTGGGTTTGAGGCCTTAATTCTAAATGGACTATTGATGTTTTTGGGCTTGTATTTATTACGGAAAAAGTAATTAAAGAGTAAGCTCAGTTTCTGGATTCCAGAAAACTTGTTCAAAATTCAGGATTTGATCATTCTCTACTTTCACTCCTTCTTTCTCTAGGGCTTCTTGCATCGCTGTTGGAGTTGCAAAGTGATGTTTTCCAGTGAGTAAACCTTGTCGATTTACAACTCGATGTGCAGGAACTTCAGGCATTGTATGGGCTGCATTCATGGCATAACCTACCATTCTTGCTCCACTTTTTAAACCTAAATAATGAGCAATGGCTCCATAACTTGTGACTCTTCCCACTGGAATTTCTTTAACGACTTGATAGACCAAATCGAAGTAATTAGGCTTCTCTTTCTTCATGGGATAGGTTTATGATGGATTGGTTGACAATTTTTCTAACCTTTGATTCTGATTCTTTTTCTCCCGTTTTTATGGGAAATTGAAACCTGACAAAGCTACTTTCAGATTTTCTTTCTAAGATATTAAGTTGAGCTCCTTTTATGTAAACTACATCTGAATAAGGCTTCAGGTCTTCTATTAGCTTTCCTTCCAATTCATTAAGTTGTAAATTATTTTCGTTTTTTAATTCAAAATCAAAAATCATCTGATGTGCATTGTTTCGAGAATAATTGACTATTTCGCTGGCCAAAATCATGGAATTAGGAACGATTATTACTTCACCAGTTTCACTTTTTAAGATCAAATTGATTAAGGTGATATCCCGGATGAATCCTGTGTTTTTGCCAATATGGATTTTATCTCCAATCTCCAATTGATCAGAAAACATGATGATCAAACCGTTAGCAATATTGGTAATGTAATCTTTGGTCAAAACAGCAATTGCGGCAGCCACAATAGTTATACTGGTCAAGAACTCCAGTGGCCTTATTCCTACAGCAAGCATCAGAGAAATTAGAAGAATGACCACATTGAGAATCCAAGAAATCCTGTCAATTCCAATTACGAAATTGGGCTGGACTTTTTCATCTTTAGTTCTTTTTAAGTAAAAGCGTAAGGTTGCAAACCTTCCAAGCGATATGATCAAGTTGCTACTAAGTAAAAAAACAAGCGCTCGAATTAAGTTGGTGATCAAAGGATTAGAATCCAAAAATGGGCGCAAGATCATATCAGCAACATAGATGTAATCCAATATGATTAAAAGCAATAGTTTGAAAGCGAAATTTCTTCTTTTGATGCTTTCCTTGCTTTGTATACTGGTTTTTAGATGATTCATGTCGTATTTTAAAAATTAAGGGTAATTTTAGGAATATTCAGACAGAATTTTTCATAAGTATGAGCAGAAATATAATTATTACAGGGGCAAGCGGAAATTTAGGATCTGCAGTTGTTGAGAAATTTAAGAGGGAAGGATATCATATTATAGCTTTAACGGATCCTAATAGAGATGATTTCGTAGAGGAAGCGGATGATAGTTATGAAGTGGATGTAACAGATGAGGAACAGGTGGTCTCATTTGTAAAGGAATTCCAACTTCAATACGGTGACCTAGATGCATTAGCCATGTTAGTTGGAGGTTATGGGAGTGGAGGCTTTGAAAAGACAAGCCAGACTGATCTTCAGAAAATGTTTCAATTAAATTTTTTTAGTGCATACCATTTGGTAAGAGGTTTTTTACCCATCATGAAAAAACAGCAAAAAGGAACTTTTCTATTTGTTGGGGCTAGACCTGCTTTAGAATTGTCAGGAGCTAAAGATACCTTGGCATACTCGCTAAGTAAAAGGCTGGTTATTACTTTAACGGAGATTCTTGGGGAGGAAATTAAAGATTCTCCAATACGGTCTCATGTATTTGTACCTAGTATAATAGATACGCCCCAAAATAGGGATTCCATGCCAGATGCTGATTTTTCAAAATGGGTAACTCCAAAAGAAATTGCTGAGGCAATGCATTATTCTGTTAATACTTCAGCCTTGCGTAATATGACTTTTAAATTATACGGTGAAGTTTAAATCGATATTTATGAAATCTAAATTAACTCTTTCTTTTTTACTTGTTTTTAGCCTCTTTGTTTCGGTCAATGCCCAGTCAGAAAGAGATAATGTAAAGGCAGTGATAGACGCATTATTCGATGGCATGCGTGCAAAAAATTCGGAGCAAATAATGGGTGCTTTTTCTGAAAATGCAATCATGCAGACAATACAGAATAAGCCAGAGGGAACATTCATTGCAATTAATTCCGTCTCCGATTTTGCAAAAAATATTGGCTCCATCCCGGCCGATAGACAATTAGATGAACGACTTACGGATTATGTGATAAATATTGATGCAAATATGGCGACTGCTTGGACGCCTTATCAATTTTTTGTGAATGATAAATTTAGTCACTGTGGAGTGAATTCATTTCAATTAGTCAAATTTGATGACGATTGGAAGATCGTTTACATCATTGATACTAGACGAACTGAAGCATGTGTGGAATAGATGGAAGATTTTAAATCTAAGGTTTTCCAGATTGCTTTTGATTTACTGGAAGAAAAAAACAAACTTCTTTCTTCTGAACTAAAGTCATTGGAGCAAAGTATCCATGAAGACACCAAAAGTTCTGCCGGAGATAAATATGAAACGGGTCGGGAAATGATTCGTCAGGAAATAGGTAAGGTTGAAAACCAATACAAACAGAACAAATCCTTCATGATGGAAATGAAGCACCTCAAGGAATCCCAGAAGCCCAGCTTGAAAATTACTGAAGGAAGTCTGGTTTGTTTTGGAGAGGATTGGTTTCTTATTTCCATAAGTCTTGGCCAGATCATCGTGAATAAAAAAAAAGTATTTTTATTGAGTAAAAACTCTCCTTTGGGAAAGGAACTATTGGGAAAAGAAAAAGGGGAGAAAATTGCCTTTAGAGGAATATCTAAAATGGTCAAAGAGCTATTATAAGAGATTAATTTTTTGGAATAAAACTCATTAATTCCCCTGATTCTCCCAATAATTTAATTTCATCACCTGAGCTTTGGAATTTTATTACTTGACCTAAGGCAGTTATAAAAGATGATTCTCCGTTTCCTTGACAAGCTTTTCTGGTCATCGCACCGGGATCAAGTTTTAACTTTTTACCCTCCAGACTATATATACCTGAAAAATTATTGCATCCGCTAAAACCTGCCAGTTTTCCTGCCTCTAAAAATTCGAGAGTAGGTACTCCTGAGGGAAAACTTTCCTCGAGAGAGGATATTCCACTCATTGAATTCAGTTCCCAAGTTTTATCTCCTAGAAGACCCATCGCTGTCTTTTGAACAGGTTTGCATTCTACCATCAAAAAGACCAAAAGAATAATGGAAATCGATTTAAAAACTTTCATCTTGTTTTGAATTTAAATGAATAACAATTTATAAAATTCATAGACCAAATTCTCTTCTGAGTTTCAATAATTATTCAAATTTTTAAGAGGGGTAAATCGAGAAAAGCCCGATTTATTGCCTAATTTTTAAAGAAAGTGCTTCTTTTTTGAAAAACTATAAAGGATTGTTTGGCATATCAAATTTTTGGCAGTAAGATTGTCACGTCAATTCTTCGGATATGGTATTAGCAGCAAATAGTTCGTTCACAGAAAACCCAGTTATTTTACGTGGAGTAGTTGCGCGTACATCTTTTTTTATGTCTACCGGGATTTGTACCACCATGACGGGTGATCCCGTTTTAATTTAATAATACCCGCCCCTTTGGCCATTTTTGGTCCTCCTTAGTAGTTTTAACTCATTATAGATTCTTTATGAAAGTCATCAAGTTTGGCGGTTCATCCGTAGCGAACCCAGAAAACATCAAAAAAGTATTTTCCATCATTCAGGAGAAACTCAAAAAGCATGAAATAGCCATTGTCTTTTCTGCATTTGGTGGTGTCACGGAGAGCCTACTTAAGATCTCACAGCTTGCAAAACATGGTGATTCTGCTTACAGAGATTTGCTTCAGAGCTTAGAAGAAAAGCATTTGGATATGGTAAGACAGTTGATTTCTGTCCAAAACCAATCTACAGTGATGACTTATGTAAAAGTCCGATTTAAAGAATTGGAGGATTTATTTCATGGAACTTTTCTAATCAAAGAGAATTCTCCAAGGACATTGGATTATGTGGTAAGTTTTGGGGAGCGACTATCTGCTTTTATTTTGTCTGAGTCCTTGGCAGGAAAAGGCTTGAAAACCCAATTTTTAGATGCCAGAGAGGTGATCAAAACAAATGATAGGTTTGGTCAAGCCCGAGTTGATTTTCAGACTACCAATGCATTGATAAGGAGTTATTTTAGTAAAAATGAGGGGATCAAAGTCATTACAGGATTTATAGCATCTACCTTCAAAGGAGAAACCACTACATTGGGAAGGTCGGGCTCTGATTATACAGCTTCAATTTTTGCAGGTGCGCTTGAAGCGGAAGATTTGGAAATTTGGACTGATGTTTCGGGGGTTTTAACCTCCGATCCAAGATTGGTTTATACTGCTTTCACTGTCCCTCAGCTGAGTTATAATGAGGCAATGGAACTCTCGCATTTTGGGGCCAAGGTTATTTTTCCGGCAACTATGCAGCCCGCAATGAAGCGGAATATCCCGATATACATTAAAAATACGTTTGAACCGGAGAACCCTGGGACCAAGATTAATGCTGAGGTTACGAAAGAAGCCTTGATCAAGGGCATCAGCTCCATGTCAAATATCTCTATTGTGACGGTACAAGGCGCTGGGTTAATAGAGTCAGTTTCCGGGACCAGTCGCGTTTTCAAAGCCTTGGCTGATGCGGAGGTGAATATTGTACTGATCTCGCAAGCTTCTTCAGAGCATAGCATTTGCTTAGCCATAAAGACCGACGAAGCTTTTCTAGCCAAAGAGGCAGTTGAAAGAGAGTTTCACTATGAAATTAAGTTGGGTGAAATGGATGAAGTCAATTTACTTCATGGTTTTTCTACCGTGGCAGTAGTAGGTGAAAATATGAAACAGAATCCTGGTGCTTCAGGAAGAATGTTTAGGGCCTTGGGAAGAAACAATATTAATGTTGCGGCAATTGCTCAAGGAAGCTCAGAATTGAATATTTCTGCGGTAATCCCACAGGTGGATCTTCAAAAAGCATTGAATGCACTTCATGAAGCATTCTTCCTTTCCGAAAACAAGGTCCTTCACGTATTCTTGATAGGAACAGGTTTAATTGGGCAGGCTTTGATCAAGATGATCGCTTCACAACAAGTTAAATTGCAGCAAGATAGTTTATTGGATATCCAAATCCATGGTCTAGCGAATAGCCGATATATGGCTTTCCACGAAGATGGATTTGACTTGAAAAACCCGCATCAGCTTAGCAGTAGTGATGAAAAGATGGACTTGAACAAGTTTATCGAAACCATGGAAAAGATGAACTTTTCGAATTCTGTAATGGTAGACTGCACAGCTTCTTTGGAAGTTGCTAATACCTATTCCAGAATTCTTGAAGCGAAAATTGGAATTGTAACTCCCAACAAAAAAGCGAACTCCGGTTCTATGGAGCAGTATCTCACCTTGAAGAGAATTGCCAAAAAGCGTGGAGTTAAATTTCTTTACGAAACGAATGTTGCTGCAGGTCTACCTGTAATAAACACCCTTCAAGATTTGATGCTATCAGGGGATCGCGTGATTAAAATTGAGGCGGTATTAAGTGGTTCTATGAATTTTATTTTCTCCGAATTTGAGAAAGGAGCGTCTTTTTCAGAGGTTGTGAAAATTGCAAAAGATAAAGGATATACTGAGCCTGATCCGAGAGATGATTTGAGTGGTATGGATGTGGCAAGAAAGATCTTAATTTTAGGAAGAGAGGCTGAGCAGACTTTAGAGTTTGATTCGGTTACTGTGGCAGGTATGGTTCCCTCTGATTGTGTTGTAACAGCCTCGGTTAATGAGTTTTTTGAAAAACTAAAAGCTCATGATATGGAGTTCGAAAAACTTAGAGAAGTGGCACAAAAAAAAGGTGAAAAACTTCGTTTTATGGCTACTCTAGAAAATGGGGCTGCCAAAGTAGGTTTGAATTCATTGAAATTGGATCATCCTTTCAGTAGTTTACAGGGAAGCGATAACATGATTTTATTAACCACTGAGCGATATCACGATTTCCCTATGATCATTAGAGGGCCTGGTGCAGGAGCAGATGTAACTGCAGCTGGAGTATTCGCGGATGTGATTAGAATTGGTAACTATACTCGAGAATGATGAAATCTGTCAAAGCTTTTGCACCAGCGACTGTTGCCAACGTTTCCTGCGGATTTGATATCCTTGGATTTGCGATCGATGCTATGGGTGACTACGTAGAAGTTACTCTGAGAGAAAATACAGGTTTAAAAGTTATTTCTATAGAGGAAGATGGAGGCAAACTTCCTTGGGAAGTTGAAAAGAATACATGTGCAGTAGCCATCCAAGCCATGTTGGATGACTATGGGAAGCAGGTAGGAATGGATATTGCCTTGCGAAAAGGGCTTCCTCTTGGATCTGGTATGGGTTCGAGTGCTGCAAGTGCTGTTGCTGCATTGGTTGCAGCAAACAGACTAATAGGAGATCCATATGAACGAAAAAATTTGTTGCCATTTGCAATCGCTGCAGAAAAATCGGCCTGTGGAGCAGGTCATGCTGATAATGTGGCGCCAAGTTTATTGGGTGGATTTGTTTTGATCAGAGATTATCATCCCTTAGATGTAATCAAACTTCATGTTCCGGAAGGGCTTTATTGTACGTTGTTGCATCCTCATTTTGAGTTGAAGACTTCTGACTCCCGAAGCGTTTTAAGGGATTCAATTCCATTGAAACATTCTACCATTCAATCTGGAAATGTTGCCGGTTTTATAGCAGGATTATATCAGGAGGATTTTGAATTGATTTCTAGAGCCATGAGAGACGTCATTGCAGAGCCTTACCGTGCTGTTTTGATTCCAGGTTTTTATGAAGTCAGAGAAGCGTTGAAAGCTGCCGGAGCTTTAGGTATGGGTATTTCAGGGTCTGGACCTACTTTATTTGCCTTATCTCATGGGTCAGAAAAATCTGGAGCAATTGCCAAAGCCGCTAATGAAATCTACGAAAGTATTGGACTAGGAGTGGATGTTTATTTTTCAGCCATCAACACGATTGGAGCCTATGTGCTAGAAGAAAAGAATTAATCTATGAAGTTTTACAGTACAAATAATCCAAAACAAAAGGTGAGTTTGGCAGAAGCGGTGATCAAGGGGTTAGCTCCAGATCAGGGTTTGTATATGCCTGAAAGAATTCCAATTCTTTCGAAACAATTTATCGAGAAACTACCCGAGTTTAGTTTTAAGGAGATTGGTTATAAAGTAATAAGTGCAATTTTCTCTGAAGATTTAACCAAAGCGCAAATTCATGATTTGGTGGACCATACCTTGACTTTCGACGCACCACTTATCAAAGTTGAGCAGGATGTTTTTAGCCTTGAACTGTTTCACGGCCCTACTTTGGCATTTAAGGATTTTGGGGCAAGGTTTTGCTCGAAATTGATGAGCTTGTTATTGAAGGATTCGGAGAAAAAAGTGAGGGTGTTGGTTGCTACATCAGGTGATACTGGGAGTGCAGTTGCCAATGGATTTTTAGGTGTGGATGGAGTTGAAGTGATCATTCTTTTCCCAAAAGGAAAAGTCAGTGAGCTGCAGGAAAAGCAATTCACAACACTAGGTCAAAACATTACCGCCTTGGAAGTAGATGGTGTTTTTGACGATTGCCAGGCGATGGTAAAGCAGGCTTTTTTGGACAAGGAGCTAAATGAAAAGTTATTATTGACCTCTGCCAATTCTATCAATATTGCGAGGTGGATTCCTCAGTCTCTTTATTATTTCTATGCCTATTCACGACTCCCACAGAATGGTAAGAAAGTTGCTTTCGCGGTTCCTTCTGGAAATTTTGGGAATATTGCAGCAGGAATTTTAGCCCAACGAATGGGTTTACCAATCGACCATTTTGTAGCTGCCACCAATGTAAATAAGGTAGTTCCGGACTTTTTGAGAGGAGCTAAATTTAAAACTATGTCTTCAATCCCTACCATTAGTAATAGTATGGATGTGGGGAATCCAAGTAATTTCCCAAGGCTATTAGCTCTCTATGGAAATAGTGAAAAAACACTGAAAGAAAGTGTAGCTGGATATTTTTACAGAGATGCTGAAACGGTGGAGGTGATGCAGGAAGTGAAAAAAATGGGATACACTCTTGACCCCCATGGAGCCGTTGGATATAAAGGATTGAAAGATTTCATGTTAGAAAACCCCGGATACCAAGGCGTGTTTTTGGAAACTGCGCATCCCGGAAAGTTTCGGGAAACTGTGGAGAAAGCATTGGACTTAAAGTTGACATTGCCTGATAGGCTTGCTACTTTTATGAAAGGCGAAAAGAGGGTGGGAATACTAAATAATGATTTCGGAGATTTTAGAAAGTATTTAATGAAGCTTGAGTAAGGGATTTACTTTTTCCTTTCAATAGTATAGCTCACCAGATTTGCCAAAGAGGTCTTGTATTCGGAGTCTGGAAATGAATTAAGAATTTCCAAAGCCTCCTGATAGAATTTATTCATCACGCTTTTTGCATAATCAAGTCCTCCGCTTTGTTTCACGTAGTTTATCACCTCATTGACGGCTTTCTTATCTTCGCTCTTATTGCGGATAAGACTAATTATTCTTCTCTTTTCAAGCCAATCGCTCTGATTTAAAGCATATATCAAAGGTAAAGTCATTTTCTTTTCTTTGATATCAATTCCAACTGGCTTTCCGATTTCATCCTCTCCATAATCAAAAAGATCGTCTTTGATTTGAAATGCCATTCCTACCTTTTCGCCAAAAGTTCTCATTTTATCAATCAACTCATTTTCATTCTGATTACTTGAAGCACCTACTGCGCAACAAGAAGCGATTAGGCTTGCAGTTTTCTGACGGATAATTTGATAATATACTTCCTCGGTGATGTCGAGTTTTCTTGCCTTTGCTATTTGGAGCAACTCACCCTCAGACATTTCTTTCACAGTGTTCGATACGATTTTTAAAAGATGAAAATCTTCATTATCTACACTGAGTAATAAGCCTCTTGAAAGGAGGTAATCTCCTACCAGAACTGCAATTTTATTTTTCCAAAGAGCATTCACTGAGAAAAAACCTCTCCTGTAATTTGAGTCATCCACTACATCATCATGAACGAGTGTTGCGGTATGCAATAGTTCTATCAATGCTGCTCCTCTGTGAGTCGATTCATTGATTCCTCCGGTAATACCTGCAGTCAAAAAAACAAACATCGGTCGCATTTGCTTTCCTTTTCGCTTCACGATGTAGTTCATGATGTGATCCAGAAGTTTGACTTTGCTTTTCATTAAGCCCCGAAACTTTTGTTCGAACTCTGCCATTTCGGCTTCAATGGGAACTTGTATTTGTTTGAGGTCTGCTTTCATCCGATGAATTGTGTCGTAAAAATAATACCCTTTCTTTCATGGGCAAGGAATATCAACGGCATAGGTTAAGATTCCTTATGATTGTTCATTTTATTCGACTTTTTTGTAACTTAAATAGGATTGATTTATCACCTTAACTTCACCTAGCTAATTCTGTTATGAAAAACATTGGTATTGAAATTAAATGGGCCTTGATATTTGTAATTATGATGCTGGCCTGGATGTTTTTAGAAAAGTCCTTAGGCTGGCATGATGAAAAGATCGCTGATCATTCTACGCTAACCAACTTGGTAGCTATCCCGTCTATAATATTTTATGTATTGGCCTTATTGGATAAAAAGAAAAACTATTACCATGGGCAAATGACCTATGTTCAAGGGTTTTTGTCTGGAGTAATTATTTCTGTTATTATCACAGTATTGAGTCCATTTACCCAATATATTACCGCAGAATATATTACGCCGGACTATTTTAAAAACATCATTGCTTATTCAGTAAGCTCAGGAACTTTGACACAAGAAGAGGCGGAAGCTTGGTTTAATTTAAAAAGTTATATGATACAAGCAACAATCGGCGCAATGGTGATGGGGGTTATTACATCGGCAATTGTAGCTATTTTTACAAAATCAAAGAAGCAACCCTGAGTTATTCAAATAGGTGGGGTTTAAGCTAAAGGCTTTTGCTATCTTTAAAGCGTTTTTAAATCTGAATTCCACTTGGAGGAAAAATATCTTAAACATAAGTACGAACCAATCATTCCTAGTAAGAATGAATGGCCTGTTGTCAAACTGGCAAGAGAACGGAAAGAGTTTGTCAAGAAAGTTTCTGACCTTGCTGAAGAAAGGATTCTCAATCTAGCAGAAAAAAATCCAGAGATTCTCAAAGAGGAATTGGAGACCACTCTCTACCGGGAGAAACTTCGCATTAAGCAAAACCCTTGGGTGGTAGACCCTGATGATGAAAGTTCTTTCTGGGGGGAAGTCAAAGCTTCTTTACTCCAGATTAATTCAGTTACTGGAATATCCAAAGCAGAAAAAATTCAGGGATATAAATCCATTCTGAATAGAATTACCTCTCGCTATGCGGAGGAAATTGCGAGTAATTTTAAACATTCTCATTACAAATTCACACGAAGTGTAGTCACTTTTGGATTTTCAAGACTGCTCAATGCCGCCAGAGTAAAGGGTTTTAGATCTATTTTCAGCAATCAATATACGCTGCAGGATAAGATTCAAATTACTGGAGAAACTGACCAATTGAGGGATTTGGCGACCAAAGGGACGATTGTCATGGTCCCTACACATTTTAGTAATCTTGACAGTATTTTAATAGGTTGGATCATATCCGTTTTAGGCCTTCCACCATTTATTTATGGAGCAGGGTTAAACTTGTTCAATATTTCAATTTTTGCCTATTTCATGAATTCTCTAGGAGCCTATAAAGTAGATAGGAGGAAGAAGAATTTGCTGTATTTAGAAACCTTAAAAACATATTCAAAGGAAGCAATTCAATTTGGCTGTCACAGTCTTTTCTTTCCAGGAGGAACTAGGTCAAGAAGTGGAATGATTGAATCTAAGCTCAAATTAGGTCTATTAAGTACAGCGATTGAGGCCCAAAGGGCTAACTTTCAAAATGGGATCAATGATAATTCTGGAAAGGTATTCGTAGTGCCTGTGACAATAAATTATCATTTCGTCCTAGAAGCACCTAGTTTGATTCGAGATCATTTAAGTATCACTGGACAAGAAAGGTATTATAAAGAAAACGATGAGTTTTCAAACTCATACAAAATCTCAAAATTCTTATTGAAATTCTTTACGAAAGGGTCTGATATTTCTGTTTCAATAGGGAAAGCTATGGATGTTCTCGGAAACTATGTTGATGCGGATGGAAACAGCCTTGATAAGAAAGGGAGAAGAATAAACACGAGGGATTACTTTTTATCGGAAGGAGTTATAACAGTAGATCAGCAAAGGGAAGAAGAGTATACGAATATGCTCGGAAGACGTATTGTGGAGGAGTTCCATAAAATCAATCGAGTATTTAGCTCTCATTTAGTGGCGTTTACTGCTTTTGAAATGATCCAAGCAACGAATAGAAAATTAGATCTATTCGATTTGATCCGATTGCCGGAGGAGGATATTGTTTTATCCTATGATGAATTTAAAAGCAATTGTCAAATGGTTATGGATAGGGTTTATGAACTTAAATCAAAAGGTTTAATAAACGTTGCTCCACACCTTCAACAAGGTATGGATGAAATCATCAAGCATGGATTGGATAATGTAGGAATGTATCATGCAAAACGTCCACTTATTCAAAATGAGCAAGGAAATATCGTCACAGAAGACATGAGTTTACTTTATTTTTATCACAATAGATTAACTGGATATGGCCTCGAAAAACTCTTCTAAAACCAAAGTAAAATGGATTGGAGTGATTGGAGTTGGCAGCTTTGGAACAGCTATAGCAAATATGTTGGCTGAGAAGAACCCAGTGATGGTTTATGCTAGAAAAGAGGAGGTAGTTCAGGAAATAAATACCAAGCATACTGCTCAAGGAAAATCTTTAAATCCAGAGGTTAAAGGAACATTTGACCCTCAGGAAATCTGTGAAACATGCGATATCATTTTTATGATGGTTTCATCTTCTGGTTTTCAGGAAGTTACCAAAACATTCGCTCCCTTTTTGTTACCCTACCATTTGATTATCCATGGGACCAAAGGTTTGTGTCTGAATTTAGGGAAGGGAGAGACTTTGGGGTCAGTTCATAAAATTCAAAGGTCTCAAATACTCACGATGAGTGAGGTTATTTTGCAGGAAACTGTGGTTGTCCGGGTAGGATGCTTGGCCGGACCAAATCTCTCTAAAGAGTTGGTGAAAGGACAGCCAGCAGCAACTGTTATTGCTAGTAAGTATAATGAAGTCATATTGGAGGGACAGAGCTTACTTCGTTCTGAAAAGTTTCAAGTTTATGGAAATTCAGATATCATAGGAGTTGAATTGAGTGGCGTCTTGAAAAATATAATTGCTATAGCAGCAGGAGCTTTGGCCGGATTGGAATTAGGTGAAAATGCTAAGGGGCTTTTGATTTCAAGAGGAATGGTAGAAATGGTTCATTTGAGCAATGCCTTGGGAGGAAGTGTGAAATCAGTTATCGGATTGGCAGGAATTGGAGATTTAGTTACTACCTGTAACTCTGTAGATTCACGTAATTTTACCGTTGGGTTTCGATTGGCTAATGGTGAAAAACTATCAGAGATTATGGACGATATGGAGGAAGTTGCCGAGGGTATTAATACGATTCGCATTATCAAGGCATTTTTAGAGACAGCGGAGCTTAGAGCTCCAATTACTGAATATTTATATCGTGTGCTTTTTGAAGACTTTGATATTAAAGAAGCGCTTCAGTTTTTGATGAAATATCCTTTTAATGTTGATATTGATTTTGTCTAATCAATGAACAAAAAAGGCTTCTGAACTAATTCAGAAGCCTTTTTTTAGATCTTAATTTCCATTATCTGATGGGAATAATTTTTATTAATAGACCCGTAGCTTGTGTGACGGCATACAGATAACCATCCGGACTTTCTTTCACCTGTCTAACTCTGCCAATATCCTGGAGGATAATTTCTTGGGAAAGCGCTTTGGTTCCATCCATATCAACTCTGTTTATATGCATCTTGGCAAGCGCTCCTATCAAAATATCTCCCTTCCATGCTGGATATTTATCAGAAGTAACCATCGTGATTCCTGCTGTGGCAATTGAAGGCACATAATAAGTAACCGGCTGTTCCATACCTTCTTTCTTAGTAATTTCCGTAATCGTGGTACCGTCATAGTTTTTACCATAAGTGATTACCGGCCAACCATAATTTTTACCTTTTTCTATCAAGTTTAACTCATCCCCGCCCATTGGGCCATGCTCTGACTCCCAAAGTCTGTTATTTGCCTTGTCGAAATAAAGTCCTTGAGGATTTCTGCTCCCATAAGACCAAATTGAAGGAACAGCTTCAGGGGTATTTACAAATGGATTATCTTCAGGGATTCTTCCATCATCATGGATTCTATGAATTTTTCCATGTGAATTAGTGAGTTCCTGTGCATTTTCTGGTCGATTGAACCTGTCACCATTTGAATAAAATAAATAGCCATCATTATCAAAAACTATTCTACTTCCATAGTGATTTCCCCCTTTCCAAGCAGGCTGAGATTGGATCAACTCCTCTTGATCAACAGCAGTAGTTCCGTCAAGTCTGAATCGCATGATCGCAGTAGTTGTTTCTTCTTCAGATACTTGTTTTGCATAACTAATATATAGCCAGCCATTTTCACCATAATTAGGATGTGCTTGGATATCTAGAAGCCCTCCCTGTCCTTTAGTGGATACTTCAGGTAGACCTTGGACTTTTTCGCCAGTAAATTTATCGTCTTTGAAAATTAGGATTTCACCTTCTTTCTCAGTTACCAATAAAGTACCGTCTGTCAACCAGGTCATGCCCCAAGGATTGTCAAAACCTGTATACAAGGTGTCGACATTGAAAAGTAGTTTTTCTGATTGGACTGCATAAGTTTCATCGATAGGTTCTGCAGGAACTTCTTCTTTTACCTCAGTTTTTTGACTACAGGAGAAAAGAAGTGATATGGCAATCGCTAGCTGAGAAAAGTTAACTATTCGTTTTTTTAGCTTCATATGTATTTCGTTTGAGGCGTAAAGATAATAGATGTTCTTCAAATAATGTTTCCAAGAATTTGAACCTCACTTATAAAAGTGAGGCGGCACTTTTTTGAAAGTAAGACAATGCATCTTTTACCATTTTTTTTGAGCCAATGAAGAGTGGTGTTCGTTGGTGAAGACTTTTTGGTTGAATTTCCAAAATCCTTTTACTTCCGTCCGTGGCAGTACCTCCTGCTTGTTCGGCTATAAAAGCTAGGGCATTTGCTTCATACATAAGTCTCAATTTTCCATGAGGATTCTTCTTGGTAGCTGGATAAATGTAAATACCACCCTTCAATAAATTTCTGTGAAAATCTGCTACTAAACTTCCAATATATCTTGCTGAGTAATTCTTGTTTTTACAGGAATCAACATAAGCTCTCACACCGTTTTCCCATTCATTTTGGGTTCCTTCATTTATGGAATAAATTGAGCCATTTTCCGGTGCTTGAATTGAGGGATGGGAAAGAAAAAAATCTCCTAAGGATTGCTCATAGGTAAAACCATTTACACCAAAACCTGTGGTATATACCAGCATGGTTGATGAGCCATACAATATGTATCCAGAAGCAACTTGTTCCGTTCCTGGCTGCATGATGTCTTCTTCCAAAATAGGGCTTCCCACAGGAGTTTTTCTTCTATAAATAGAAAATATAGTTCCTATGCTGATGTTAACATCAATGTTGGAGCTACCATCTAATGGATCGATGGCTACCACATATTTCCCTGATTTATTTTGAAGATCGATGACCGCATCTTCTTCTTCGGAAACTATGGCACAGACTTCGCCACCTTTGCTTAATGCTCGAATGAAACGAATATTTGCAATCACATCTAATTTCTGCTGTTCTTCTCCCTGCACATTAGTCTGACCAAAAGCCCCTCCAATATTGGAAAGCCCAGCTCTATTTGTTTCGCGATTGACTATCTTCGAAGCTAACGCTATGTCTCTTAGAAGTTGGGATAGTTCTCCAGAGGCAAAGGGAAAATCACTTTGTTTTGATTTGATAAAGCGGTCTAATGTGGTTCCTACAGAATAAGCTAGGCCACTTTGATTTGGTTGGTAAGGTAGTATTTTCATTTCTTGAAAAAGTACAATAATTGGATTTAGTTTCTTGAAAATTAAGAATAATATTTTATGACAAAAACGATTATTTTCAAATTTGGTGGAGCTTCTGTAAAAGATGCCGATGCATTAAAAAATATGGCTAATATTCTCCGTAATCGATTGCGTAGAAATGTTGTAATCGTGGTTTCAGCTATGGGGAAGATGACTAATTTACTGGAGGTGATTCTTAATCTGAAACTTGAGAAAACTGATTATTCTTTGAGTTGTGATATTTTTAAATCTTATCATATTGATATTTGTAAAGCATTATTTCCTAAAAACCATCGAATTTTTCCTGTTTTAGAAAATCAGTTCATTTTATTGGAAAAGAAACTTGAAGGCGAACTTTCCAGCGAAAACTATGATGAATTTTATGATGACATAGTGAGTTTTGGGGAATTGATTTCATCAAAGATTGTAATGGAGTTCCTTTGTTTGGAAGGGCTCATCGTGTTGTGGCAAGATGCTAGAGAAATAATTACCACTAATAATGATTACCGTTTCGCTAAGATCGATTGGGAAAAGACAAAAAAGAATTGTCAATCGGATTTGAAACCTCGATTGGAGAAATTCCCAGTTGTGACCCAAGGGTTTATTGGTGGGAATGAATCTGGGAAGACCACGACTTTAGGTAGAGAAGGTTCAGATTTCACAGCTGCCATTCTTGGTACTTGTTTGAATGCCTCTTCCGTAACAATCTGGAAGGATGTACCGGGAGTATTGAATGCTGATCCTAAAAGATTTTCTGAAACTGTATTATTTAATGAGTTGGATTATAAGCAAGCAGCCGAAATGACATATTATGGGGCATCTGTTATCCACCCGAAAACCATAAAACCTTTAGCGAATGAAGGAATTCCTTTGTTCGTTAAATCATTTTTGCATCCGGATTTGTCAGGAACAAAAATTTGCTCAATAGATTCTTTCACCCCTATACCAACATTCGTCCTAAAAGAGAATCAAGTACTAGTTAGTTTTAAAGTAACCGACTTCACTTTCATTGAAGAAAACCATATTCATAGGGTATATGATGAACTCCGTAGATTAAAACTACGGGTAAACATGCTTCAGATTTCAGCAATAAGTATTTCTTTGGTGATGGATATTCAGCCCTTTAACTTCAAAAAATTACTTGAAAGATTAAGGAGTGAGTTTGAAATCAGATATAATGAAGGCTTAGAATTACTTACAATAATCCACCCAGGAAAAGAATCACTTTCATCTCAATTGGAGGGATTTGAGATATTGTTAGAACAAAGCACAAGAAATACAGTGCAGATAGTAAGAAGAGGAAAAAGCTCGAAAAGCTCTCATAATTAAATTATAAAGGAAGCTTTTCAAGGATTTTCTGTATTTTAAGTGTTGCTAAAAAACGCAAAACAAACCCACCTATGAAAACAAGAAGACTTTTTCTCCAAAAAGCAGGCCTTTCTGCATTAGCTCTTAATCTAACGCCATTTAACCCCCTAACAGCCATGAGTCAAGAGATTTTTAATGAAAGACAAGATGAAAAACCACTCAGAGTTGCCATAATGGGGCTAGGTAGTTATGGTACAAGGGTAGCAAAGGCGATGAAAGACTGCAAGCGTGCAAAATTAGTAGGTGTTATCAGTGGCACTCCATCGAAAATCGAAGCATGGCAAAAAGAATATAATATCCCTTCAAAAAACTGTTATAATTATGAGACCTATCACCAAATTAAAGACAATCCAGATATTGATGCGGTCTATGTGATCACCCCTAATGGTTTACATAAGAATCATACATTGGGAGTGGCAAAAGCTGGAAAACACGTGATTTGTGAAAAACCTATGGCAGTCAATGCAAAAGATGGAAAAATCATGGTTGATGCATGTAAGGCTGCGGGTGTAAAATTATTGATTGGCTATCGAATGCACTTTGAAGCTAAAACCCAAGAAGTTGTCAAAATGCGAATGAATGGTGATTTTGGAAAGGTCCTATTTTTTCAGGGACTCAGTGGGTTTATTATTGGAGATCCAAACCAATGGAGATTGAATTATGAGCTTTCAGGTGGTGGAGCAATGATGGATATTGGGATTTATTCTATCAATGGAGCCAGGTATATGATAGGAGAGGAGCCAATATGGGTTACTGCCCAAGAGACAAAAAATAATCCTGAAAAATTTAAGGAAGGAGTTGATGAGACTATTCAGTTTCAATTTGGATTTCCAGGAGGAGCAGTTGCCTCTTGTTTATCAACCTACAGCATGAATAATTTGGATAAATTTTTCCTTAATGGTTTGAAAGGTTTTGCAGAAATGCAACCATCCACCGGATATGGCCCAATTGAAGGAAGGACACACAAGGGGCCTCTTACAAATCCTCATGTAACTCATCAAACAACACAAATGGATGAGATGGCGGCAATTATATTGGATGGAAAAAAACCATTGGTTCCGGTTGACGGAGAAGAAGGATTAAAGGATATGGTCATAATAGATGCTATTTATGAGGCAGTTAAATCAGGGAAGAAAGTTAGTTTGGTTTAAAAATATTCTTAGTCTAAAGAAAGCTGGACAAAAATTAGGTCTAGCCATTTGTCAAATTTCCTTCCTACCTCTTTAAATCTGCCAATTTCTTGAAAACCAAGTCTTTTATGGAATTCAAGACTATCTAGATTATTAGAGTCTATTCCTCCGACCATTAAATGATAGCCATTCTTTTTTGCGAGGCGAATAAGTTCTATCATTAGTTGTTTACCGAATCCTTTTCCCCTTGCATGTTGGTGTAAATAAATAGAATGTTCTATAGTGTACTGGTATGCAGGCTTAGGCCTGAAAGTTCCATAGGTTGCAAATCCCAACACTTGTTTATCAACTGAAAGCACGATTACGGGCAAACCTTTTTCAGTTTTTTCCCGAAACCAATTTTTCTGAAATGCAATGGTTTTAGGACTGTAATCGTAATTGATGGTTGAGTGAAGAATTTCATAATTATTGATCTCCAGAATTGCATTGAGATCTTTTTCTGTAGCTAATCTGATAATGATATCCATGATTACCTAACATAGCGGTGAATGATTCTTTCGATACCTGGTAGATACGCTGTTCCAAATAAATTTAGGTGAACAAGTAAAGGATACAGGTTATAAATACCCATTCTTGCTTCAAAACCGGGTTCAAGGGGAATGATTGATTCATAAGATTGATAGAAACGAGAATCAAACCCGCCAAATAATCTACTGAATGCTAAATCCATTTCTCTATGACCAAAATAAACGGCAGGATCAATGAGACAAGGTTGGCCTTCAGGATTGCATAGTACATTTCCGGACCATAAATCCCCATGCAAGAGGGATGGTTTCTCGGGAGGGATGATCGATTCAATTACTTGATAAATAGATTGGAATTTTTTTAAAAAATCAAGTGGTATCAATCTATCAAAATATGCCTTGCCTAGAAGTGGTTCCAGTCTTTGTTCTATATAAAAGTCAATCCAATTATTTGTCTGAAGATTTTTTTGAACTAAAGAGGCTATATAATTATCCTCTTTCAACCCAAAAAGGCTATTTGTTTTTAAGTGAAGATCAGCTAAACCAAAGCCTAAAGTTTCCCAATAATCAAGTTGATACCTTCCAGAAGGGATAAATTCCGAAAGTAAAAAATTGTAATCACCGACTCTCCCACACCCAAAAGTCTCAGGTATCTGAAGGAAAGTATTTTTTCGAAGGTAATCTAACCCTTCGGACTCCTTTAATAAAATATCCTTCTCATGATCAAAATTAAGCTTGAGGAAGAAATCTCCAACTGAGGCTTCAATGCGTATACCTTGATTATGGTTGCCTGCAGCTACCAAAGAGGCAGATTTTAATTTTACCTGAGGTCCTAGGCTTTGGAATAGTACTTTTTCGTAGATTTCATTGAGATCATACATATAGTTGATGAGTCTCTTTCACTTTCGTGAGAAAATTATCCAGCGCAACATCCAAGATTTTGTAGATCTCTTCAAACCCTTCATCTCCACCATAATATGGATCTGGAACAGATAATCCTTCAGATCCTGGAACGAAATCTCTCATGAGGAATATTTCCTTATCAGGAAAACCATATCGGGTTTTCATGTTATTGAGGTTTCTAAGATTGTTATCATCCATAGCAATGATATAGTCAAAATCTCTAAAATCAGTTCTGTTTACCTGTCTACCTCTATGATTCATTTCAAGGTTATACTTTTTGCCAGTAAAAATTGTTCTTTCATCAGGAAGTTCTCCAATATGAAAGTCTGAAGTGCCCGCACTATCCGATTTAAAAGATGAAAGAAGATTCGATTCTTTTACTTTTGCATTAAAAATTGCTTCTGCCAAAGGAGACCGACAGATGTTACCTAAACAAACAAATAAAACTTTAATCATACCAATTTAACTCCAAACCAATTATTTCAAAAAATAGACTCTTTTTGAAAGTAGCTATTTTTGAGAATAAATGCACGTGTCAGTTTTTATTTTTTATTTCTATTTTAAAATCAATCAAATTTATTTTTGATTCAAGCCTCTTGAAAGATATGGTTTAGAAGTCCCATTGATTAGCTACTTTTGACAAATGAATTTGCTGTATAGAATAGCTATCGCACTGATAACTGCAGTATTGCCTATTGCGGGCATTTTCAGTGTAAAGATCAACCATTTTTTGAAAGGAAGAAAAGGTCTTCTCAATAAACTCAAGGAATTTAGGTCTAAAAACTCCAGCGATTTAGTTTGGTTTCACGTCGCATCCCTTGGTGAATACGAACAGGCAAAGCCAGTAATAGCAGAATTAAAACTTAAAAGACCTTCAATCTTGGTCCTGATTAGTTTTTTTAGTCCATCAGGTTATGACATTGCCACCCGCAAGGCTCAAGAACATGTAGATTTTATAAGTTACATTCCTTTAGATAGAAAATCTTGGGCTTTTGAATTCGTGAAAATCATGGATCCAACACTGGTGTTTTTTGTGAAATACGATCTTTGGTATCATCATATTTTAGCATTGAAAGAAAAAGGTATTCCAATGATTCTATTTTCTGCATCTTTTAGATCTGACCAAAGATATTTCAAGTCAAATGGTTTTTTCAGAAACATCTTACTTCAGATGGATGAAATTTTCACCCAAAACCTTGAAAGTGTAAGGCTTTTAGAAAGCATTGGATTTAAAAATGGAGTTTTAGCCGGGGATACTAGATTTGATAGAGTTCATGAGACAGCTTTGGCACCCAAAAAATTTCCTGAAATTGAAAAATGGGTTGAAAATCAAAAGGTTGTGGTTTTAGGATCGGTGTGGGAGGAAGATATGCAGCTTTTAATTCCTTTGATCAATCAAAATCAAGATTTTTTATGGATCATCGCTCCTCATGACTTAAATCCTGAGCCAATGAGGATTTGGCAGGAGGCAATCGAAGCTGATTCTATCCGGTACTCAGAGAGTAAGAATTTCGAGGGAAATAAAATTCTTTTTATAGACAATATTGGTATGCTTTCTTCTTTATATCAATATGGGACTTTAGCGTATGTTGGAGGAGCCTTTGGAAAGGGGCTGCATAATATTTTAGAGCCCTTGGGCTTTGAAGTTCCTGTAATTTTTGGAACCCTAAAAAACTCATCCAAATTTCCAGAAGCAGCCCAAAGTGTGAAGGAAAATTGCGGGTTTTCTGTAAAGGATTTGGAAGAATTACAATTGATATTCAAAAAATTGAGAGATGAAAAATTCTATTTTGAATCAAAATTAGGTGCCAAAAATTGGGTAGAATCTAATCTGGGAGCAGCAAAAAAAATAGTCCATAAGGTATTATTAAATTATCCATTAAATGGAAGGTAGAGTTATAAAATCAACTGGGAGCTGGTATGTGGTCAAAGTTGGATCTGAGTTTATATCGGCTAGATTGAAGGGGAAATTCAAACAAGAAGATTTGAAATTGACTAACCCCATTGCTGTAGGGGACTGGGTGACTTTGGCGAAGGAAGATAATCAAGAAACAGCGGTAATATCTGCTATTCATCCCAGGGAAAATTATGTCATTCGAAAATCAACCAGAAAGCAGCATTTTTCTCATATCATTGCCAGCAATGTCGATCAGGCGATGCTTGTGATTACCATGAAACAGCCAAGAACTTCTCTTGGGTTTATTGATCGATTTCTGGTGAGCACGGAGAGTTTCAGGATCCCCGCTATTTTGGTGGTTAATAAATCAGATTTGTTATCAGGTGAAGATGCTGAAGATTGGCTATTGGATATTCACGAGATTTATGAACCCTTGGGATATAAGGTTCTGGAAATTTCTGCTTTAAATGATGCCAAACTTTTTGAAAAATTTCGTCCCTTCCTTCAAAACAAATCAACTTTAATTGCAGGACATTCTGGAGTTGGGAAATCTACTCTCCTGAACAAACTCGTGCCCAACGCTTCTCAAAGTACAAAAGAAATTTCAGGCTTTAGTGCAAAGGGAGTTCATACGACAACTTTCGCTGAACTCTTTCCATTAGAAGGTGGGGGTGATTTAATAGATACGCCTGGTATAAAAGAGTTTGGGATTTTGGATATTGAAGACTTTGAACTTTCCCATTACTTTCCGGAAATGAGAAAGTACCTAGGAGAATGTAAATACAACAATTGCCAGCATATCAATGAGCCAGGCTGTGTAATTAAGAAAAAAGTAGAAGAAGGATATATTCATCCCTATAGATATCAGAGTTATCTCAATATTTTGAATGAAGAGGATTCCTACCGTTAACCCTATCTTTATTTTGAAACCTTAGAGAATTGGCCTAATTTTCATTATTCAACTAATTCACATGAGCGAAGTACTCAATCACCAACAGATCAAGAAAAAAATAACACGGATGGCTTATGAGATTTATGAAAGAAATCTCAATTCTGCAGGAGTTGTTTTTGCTGGAATTTCTGGAATGGGCACCATTCTAGCGGATTTGCTTGTTAAAGAGCTAAAAAAAATATCTCCTTTAAAGGTGGAAGAATTGGAAGTCAAATTGGATAAAACCGATTTGATTTCAGAAGAAATCGAGCTTTCGCATGAAGTTGAGTTGGCGGGGAAAACTCTGATTTTGGTAGATGATGTTTTAAATACAGGGAAAACACTTGCCTATGCAATGAAGCCGTTTCTTGATAAAGAATTATTTAAAATGGAAATCGCAGTCTTGGTAAACAGAAGCCATGGTCGATTTCCCCTAAAACCTGATTATACAGGGTATGAACTTTCTACCACATTGAATGAGCACATCAAAGTGGATTTTTCAGGGGATGAATATTCTGTCCATTTAAACTAAATCATGTCGGTTCACTCTTCAGCAAACATCAAAAGAATTACCACTCATATTCTCCAAGAAATGAAGAATCGGGGTGAAAAAATATCCATGCTTACTGCCTATGATTATTCTATGGCAAAAATTGTCGATGAGGCTGGGATAGATATCATTTTAGTTGGTGATTCTGCATCCAATGTGATGGCTGGTCATGAAACAACTTTGCCAATAACATTAGATCAAATGATCTATCACGCGTCCTCAGTACTAAGAGCTGTCAAAAGAGCTTTTGTTGTGGTGGATATTCCGTTTGGGTCCTATCAAGGAAATAGTTCTGAAGCCTTAAGATCTGCTATTCGGATAATGAAAGAATCTGGAGCTCATGCCATCAAAGTAGAAGGAGGAGCCGAAATTAAAGAGTCTGTGGTAAGAATTTTAAGCGCCGGGGTACCTGTTATGGGGCATTTAGGTCTTACACCTCAATCTATTTATAAATTCGGAACTTATAGTGTTCGTGCCAAAGAGGAATCTGAAGCTTTGAAGCTTCTTGAAGATGCAAAAATTCTGGAAGAGTGTGGGTGTTTTGCAATAGTCTTAGAAAAAATACCAGCCTCTTTAGCTAAAAAAGTAGCAGAATCCGTTTCTATTCCTGTTATAGGAATTGGAGCTGGAGGGGAGGTAGATGGCCAGGTTTTAGTAGTTCATGATTTATTGGGGATTACCCAAGAGTTTAAGCCACGATTTTTAAGGCAATATGCAGATTTACAAACTGTGATGTTAGAAGCATTTGCAAATTATATCAAGGACGTAAAGAGCCGGGACTTTCCGAACGAATCGGAGAGCTATTAATTAAAAAAACGCAGAGCTCCATTGGACCGGCTACAAAACCAACCAAGGAAGCTAATAGACCTGATTTGGGGATTTAGTAAATCCATTAGCAAAAGATTTTTAATAATATTTATTGGTTACCCGGGGCTCAAACTGAAGCTACTAATTTTAAGTTGATGTCAGTCATCACTTTAGAGGAGGGATAATTAGCAAAGTTAATTGGACTTACTATAAACTAAAAAAGACCGAGGGTTTCGGTCTTTTTCTTACTGATATTTTATTTTTAAGCCTCTACAGCACTTGATTTTTCTTTTAAGCGAATCATAAAATCGCTAAGTACATTCATATAATTGATAAATGCATCGTATGGGGAATCATATGGGCTAAAGTAAGAGTGAATATCCCCATCAGAAAAGAACTTGGTACACATGTAATAAAAATGATCCGAGGTTTGGAGATATCTCCAATCCCTTTGAATTTCTTCATCTTCAATCGTATTGACCAATTTTTCAAGATCATATAACCGATCGAACGCTTCATCTTGCAAATCATTACCGAGCCAAGCTGTCAAATCTCTCTCTTCATCAGCCCATGAAATAGGAATAGGAACATGGATTTTTCCAACAGGAGGGATTTTTGATGCAATCTCTGAAGGAGTGGAAAACCCGAAATTTGTTCTTTTGAAAACCGCTTCCGGAAGATGTTTCATAAAATCAAAAATTCCAGTCTCAGCCCATTGGTGCTCGCCAAAGGTCTCATAATCCATGAATAAGTTTAGAGTTTCTTCCTCTTTTGGAATGGCATTAATCCACTTTATGAACTTATCGGTAGTTAATGGATAATCATCCCAAGACTTATTGCCAAATCTGAAAGCAATATCATCACTCAATTGGAAGTTCTTTAATAGTACCTTTAGCTTTGGCTCAATACTATTCACATAAACATAATTGGGGCTTTTCCATCCCAAAATATGCTTAGCCCCTTCAGTGAGCATTGCATCATATCCCATTTCAGCAACCATAGCACCAATTTGATCAGAATAGATCAACTCTGTATTTCGAAATACTTTTGGAGTGTATCCATTAAAAAGTTCCTTGATTTTTGCCTGATGTTTATGAACAAGGTCTTTAAACTCATCTTTACTTTTAAGTGAGGCTAAAGAGTGCGAATAAGTTTCATTTAATAATTCTACATGACCTGTCGCTACGAGTTTCTGAAAACTTTCCAGCACATCAGGGGCATAAGCTTGCATTTGATCCATAAAGGTCCCTGAAATGGAAAAGGTTACTTTGAAACCCCCGTCATATTTATTGATGAGATCAAGGAGCAACGCATTCATGGGCAAGTAACACTTCTGTGCTACCTTACGCATAATACTTCGATTGCTAAAATCGTCCCAATAGTGATGATCCTCTCCAATATCAAAAAAACGATAAGGTTTTAAGCGGAAAGGTTGATGAACTTGAAAGTAAAAGCAAATAGTTCTCATGATTTTTGGGATAAAGTTTTTTCATATACGGTAACAAGCTTGGCGGCCACATGTTCCCATTTAAGTTTCTTAAGTTCTTGACTTCCAAGCTCTTTAAACATTTGAGAAATACCTTTGTAGTGTAATAATGCAAAAATTGCGTCTGCCATTGCATCAATATCCCAAAAGTCTACTTTTATAGCATTCATTAATACTTCTGCTACCCCCGATTGCTTGGAAATAATTACCGGGGTATTGTGCCGTACTGCCTCAAGAGGAGATATTCCGAATGGTTCGGAGACTGAAGGCATTACATATACATCAGAAATCGCATACATATGATCTACATCATCGCCTTTAAGGAATCCTGTAAAATTGAATTTAGTAGCAATTCTTAATTCAGCAACACGGTCTATCATTCTATTTAATAAATCTCCTGAACCAGCCATTACAAATCGGACATTCGGATCTTTTTCAATCACCTTTTTAGCCGCTTCTACAAAATATTCAGGTCCTTTCTGGAAAGTTATCCTGCCTAAAAAAGTGACGATTTTTTCAGGTACTTTCTTCTCATAAGTAGATTTTATTATACTGGCATCTAATACAGCATTATGTAATACAGTTACTTTACTGGCAGGAACACCGTACTTTTTAACAATCGTGTTTTTTGTCAGTTGGCTTACCGCCAAAACATGATCTGCAGCATGCATTCCGGCTCTTTCGATATCATAGACTACCTGGTTTACGCTTTCCCCTGATCTATCATACTCCGTTGCATGAACATGGGCAACTAGTGGTTTTCCACTAATTTCTTTTGCAGCAATACCCGCTGGAAAGGAGAGCCAATCATGTGCATGAATAATTTCAAAATCGCTTCGGTCTCGTGCTATCTGAGCACCTGTTAAAGCATATCTTGAAACTTCTTCCATTAGATTTTTACCATACTTTCCGCTGAACTCATACTTTGTTGTAAAGATACTTTCATCTACATCAGTCCGGTCATGAATAGCATAATCAGTAAATTTCTGATATTCTTCAGGGCCTAGATAGGGAACTAAAAAACTACTTACTTCGAGGTAAGTGAGATTTTTCCAGATGGATTTAAATTTCTTTTCCCTATAATCTATCGATATATCGCTGGCATTTACAAAATCAGCCATAGGTTCCTCATCTCCCCAAAGTTTAGGGACCACAAAAATGATATCCTGTTTATGATGGGTCAAGCCTTTGACTAAGCCATAACAAGCTGTTCCAAGTCCTCCAGAAATATGTGGTGGGAATTCCCACCCAAACATCAATACTTTCATAAAAAGCTATTTAAATCTTTTTGACCAAATCCATCATTCGAAGCAACTCTGCTACACTCCATGCTTGTGAGATAGCACCTTTCGGTCTATGTGGGGGATCCCCATCATATAACTCTGCAACAGTTCCAACTCCATACTGCGTCATTACTCCATCAAAACCTTTAATAATTTTACTTATAAAATTAGAGGCTGACTTACCATGTAATTTAATATAACCCTCGACAAAATGACCTAAAGGCCAAGTCCAAACAGTTCCATTATGATATGCCTGATCTCTACTGATTTGATCACCAAAATAATATCCCTTATAGGCATAATCATCAGGAGATAGCGATCTTAACCCTCTAGTCGTTAGAAGTTTAGATTTAACCATTTCCAATATTAGGTCTTTTTGACTTTCATTGAGCATGGTGTAAGGTAGCGAGGTGGCAAATACCATATTTGGTCTTACAGCCCAATCCTTTTCCTCTCCATTTACTACATCGGCAAGATAACCGTGTTCTTCGGACCAAAATTCTTTTTCGAAAGATTCCTTTGTTTTTTCTGAAAGGGCTTTGATTTCTTCGTCTCCAGTAAGCTCATGATAAAAACAAAGCGCATTATACCATAAGGCCTGAATTTCAACAGGGCACCCGATCCGGGGAGTAACTGGTCCCTCAGGAGTGACAGCATCCATCCAGGTCAGAGCTTTTCCTTCTTCACCCCCGTAGACTAGGCCATTTTCTAAAACTTTGATATTGAAATCTGTTCCTTGAATATATCCATCTATAATTCCCTTCATCTTATCCAGGAATTTATTCTTGATGGTTTTGCTATCTTTTGTATAGGCAACATATTGCTGTAGTGACCAGAAGTACCACAAAGGAGCGTCAATGGAATTCATGTTTGTAATGACTCCACTTCCGACATTTGGAAATAATGGCCCATGAAGATCTTTTGACATGGTCTCCATAATTTCTAAAAAAGTTTCTTTGTCTCCCATGGTCAATGTTAGTCCTGGAGCTGCCACGAAGGTGTCTCTTCCCCACCAGCCAAACCAAGGGTAACCGGCAATTATTCTGGTATCGCCATCTCTTTTTCGGATAAATTGACCAGCAGAATTTTTCAAACAATTTTCAAAGTTATTTCTTGGAATACGTCTGGCTATCTCTTTCTTAAATGCGGATTCTCTGGTTTTAGGGTCCGCTTCTGTTAGGCCAGCAGAAAGAATGACGGATTCACCTTTCTTTATGTCAAATTCAAAGTAACCCGGAACATACAAATCTTCTTGGTAATCATACCCTCTTTCCCTCTCTTGTATGTATTCTACATTGTAATACCAATCTGGAGCAGGCACAAATTCGCCTTTTTTAGAAAGTTGCATGAACAACGGGTCGTACTTCTCATAAAGCTGAAATTTTACTCCATTTGGTGCTTTTCCAAACTTTTTATTTATGAAAGTGTTTGCCTTCATTAAATTATGGTAAGGTCTGAAGGCTAAAAATGGTGCTACCCGGATTTTAGTGGGTGAATGTGCATCCAAGAGGGTATATCGGATCATAACACGGTCTCGATTAGTATCCAATATCAATTCTTTTTGGAGTAAAACTCCTCCAACTCGATAGGTGAGTTTTGGTATTGGTTCTGAATCAAAATCTTCAAGATACTTATGCCCTCTAGGGGAATAATTTCCAGGGAACTTGCTAATTCCCAAATTAAAACTGGCTCCATGCTGAATCACCGTTTCATGAACGGTAGACAGCATGACATGATTTTGGGAATCAATTTGCGGCTGAGGAACAACTAATAATCCATGATACTTCCTTGTGTTACACCCAATAATCGTTGTACTGGTATAAGTTCCAGATCTATTAGTTCTGATAATCTCCCTGTCCAGAGAATAATTTAAATTAATCAGCTGGGTTTTGTCAAAATGGATGTAACTCATAAATAAATTATTGAATGGATTTAAAAATAGAGTTTTGCATCCACAAGAAAAATAATATGGATAAAAAAAAGATTATGAAGCCATAACCTTTAAAAAAAATTATGATTGAAAACCCTCTTTTTGGAATTCCTCGAAATTTTTTAGTGACTCTTCAAATTTTGAAATGTAGTTTTTAGTCATCCTTACATTGATGCGCTTCACTATCGGGAATTTAGGATAAGATTGGAACAAAGTAAACATCGCAAATTGGTTTAGTTTAGGCTCAGTTCGACAAATGTTATGCCAAACAAGGCTTTTTTAAACAACAAAACCCCTCATAAAGAGGGGTTTTGGGTGAAAGACCGGGTTCGAACCGGCGACCTCTGGTGCCACAAACCAGCGCTCTAACCAGCTGAGCTACAATCACCATTTAATCATTTGAGTTCTTCTTTCCCAAACGGTTTGCAAAAGTAATTATTAGGGACATCCGACGCAAGGTCAGGCTTAATAATTTCTTAAAAAACTCAATCTTTCGCCTTTTTTCTCCTCATGGAATGTTCCTTCTTCGTACGCTAAATGTCCAGAAACGATCGTATGTGTAACCTTTGACTTGAAAGTATGCCCTTCAAATGGTGACCAACCGCATTTTGACAAAATATTCTCTTTTTTTACAGTCCAAGGAGAATTTAAATCCACAAGGACAAGATCTGCGAAATAACCTTCCCTAATATACCCTCTTTCCTTAATCTCAAATAAAATAGCAAGGTTATGACACATTTTCTGAACGATCATTTCCAGACTTATCTTTCCCTGGTGATAGAAATCCAACATCGCTACTAAGCTGTGCTGATTTAGCGGTCCGCCGGAAGGAGCTTTGGTGTAAGGCTGAGACTTTTCCTCTAAGGTATGAGGTGCATGATCTGTTGCTATCACATCAATTCTATCATCTAAAACTGCTTTGAAAATTTCTTCACGATCATGCGCAGTTTTTACTGCTGGATTCCATTTTATTAAATTCCCTTTTTTCTCATAATCTTCTTCCGAAAACCATAAATGATGGATGCATGCCTCCGAAGTAATTCTTTTCTTCTCCAATGGAATAGAATTATCAAAAAGTTCTAATTCTTTAGCAGTACTGATATGAAGAATATGAAGTTTGGTTCCATATTTCTTGGCCATAGCTACAGCTCTGCTTGATGCATCATAGCAAGCTTCTTCAGATCTAATCTTTGGATGAAATTTTACTGGGATATCATCGCCATAAATTTCTTTGAAAGATGCCAGGTTCGCTTTAATGATGTCATCATTTTCGCTGTGAATGGCTATCAATATTTTACATTCTTTAAATATCTTCTCTAACACTTGTGGGTTGTCTACCAACATGTTTCCCGTAGACGATCCCTGAAATACTTTGACTCCACAGACTGTTTTGGGATCTACTTTTAGAATCTCATCTAAATTGTCATTTGTCGCACCGAAGAAAAAGGAATAATTGGCTAAAGATACCTCCGATGCTCTTTTATATTTCTGCTCCAACAAATCAATCGTGACAGCTTGAGGGACGGTATTGGGCATTTCCATGTAGGTGGTAGTTCCTCCTGCCACGCCTGCTTTTGCTTCGGTATATATTTCAGCTTTGTGGGTCAAGCCAGGTTCTCTAAAATGCACTTGATCATCAATCAAGCCAGGAAGTAAATATTTTCCTTTGGCATCAAGATGGATATCTGCAATTTCAGAACTCAGGTCTGAACCTATTTTAGCGATTCTTCCATTCTTTACTAAAACATCGCTCGGGCTTATCCGGCCTTCATTGACTATATTTGCGCCGGTGATTAAAATACTTTTCATCGATTCTATCAGATTCATTTTCAAATTATACACTAAAATTAACGAATCATGAGCAATGAGGCCTTAGAATTTGAAGCATTTAAGTTAAATCGCCAATTATTGGATGCGATAGCTGAGGCTGGATATACTCACCCCACCCCAATTCAGGAGAAATCTATTCCTCTTGCCCTTGCAGGCCATGATGTTTTGGGGATAGCGCAAACAGGAACCGGAAAAACTGCAGCCTACGTTTTACCTATCTTAATGAAAGTGAAATATGCTCAAGGAATGCATTGCAGGGCTTTGATTCTAGCCCCTACCAGAGAATTGGTTATGCAAATTGAGGAAGTGGTCAGGCAATTGGCAACCTATACTGACTTAAGAATTGTGTGTTTGTATGGTGGACTTGGACCAAAAACCCAAATAGAAAATATTAAAGCCGGGGTTGATATTATTATTTCTACTCCGGGTAGATTTATTGATTTGTACAGAAAGAATGAAATCTATACCAAGGATATTAAAACCATGGTATTAGATGAGGCAGATAAAATGATGGATATGGGGTTCATGCCTCAGATCAGATCGATCTTGGAAGTCATCCCAGTGAAGAGGCAAAATTTACTCTTCTCGGCGACTTTTGGTGGTAGAATAGAAAAACTTGCTTATGAGTTTCTGGAGTTTCCGGAGCGCGTAGAGGTGACACCACAAGCCACGACTGCTGAAACTATCGGACAGGTGAAATATTTGGTTCCCAATATCAAAACAAAGATTAATCTTTTAGCCAAACTGCTGGAGGAAGAGGCCGTCAATAGGGCTATAATTTTTACAAGATCTCGGAAAAATGCAGAAGAAGTATTTCACTTTTTAGATAAAAGGCATTTTGGGGAAATTCGAGTAATTCATGCAAACAAAGGGCAAAATACCCGAATTAACTCCATGGAGGATTTTAAAGGAGGTGATGTGCGGATTTTAGTTGCTACAGATGTTGCTTCTAGAGGATTGGATGTCAGTATGGTTTCCCATGTGATCAACTTTGATGTCCCCTTGATTTATGAGGACTATGTACACAGAATCGGAAGGACGGGACGTGCAGAGCAAGAAGGGAAGGCTATCACATTTGTAAATCCCGCGGAGACCTACCATTTTGAGAGAATAGAAGAGATTATTAGAATGAAAGTTGGGGAGTTGCCAATTCCCGATGATGTAGAAATTCCTGACACACCCTTCGAAGAAAAGCAAGCTTATGCACGGGAACTGGATCGCTTAAAACAAAGAGATGATCCGGACTATAAAGGTGCTTTTCATGAGAAGAAAGCTCCTAAAAAAGCCAATCCGTTTACTGAAAAGGCCAAAGAAGAAAAGAAGAGAGGAAATAAAAATTCGAAGGCGAAGACCAATCGAAATCAATTGAAAACGAAAAATCAAAAGAATAAAGGTAGATAAAAGTAAAAGCCCCGAATTATCGGGGCTTTTACTTTTATCTGGATCCTCTAGTATTTGTTCCGTCCACGGGAAGTCTCTTTTCTCTGTTTGCTACGTCCCAAGCTGTATAGAAAATAAGTCTAGCTCTTTTTTCCATCAATGGGAATTCGATTTTATCCACTGTGTCAGTAACTTGGTGATAATCATCGTGAACTCCATTAAAGAAGAAAGCAATTGGAATATTATGCTTTGCAAAGTTGTAATGATCCGATCTGTAATAGAATCTGTTTGGATCATCTTCTGCATCATATCTATAATCCAGGATAAGATTTGAATAGGTGATATTATTGTATTCTAAGATCTTTTTTAAATCCGTAGATAGCATCTCGGAACCAATTACATAAACAAAGTCTTTGTTTTCAGCATCTTGGTACTCATAATCTATTCTTCCAACCATATCAACATTAAAATTTACAACAGTATTTTCTAATGGGAAAATTGGGTGGTCAGAATAATATTCAGAACCTAAAAGTCCTTTTTCTTCACCGGTTACATTCAAAAACAAAATTGATCTTCGTGGTTTGTGTCCATCCTTGGCAGCAGTGGCAAATGCCTCTGCAATTTCCATAACAGAAACAGTTCCTGAACCATCATCATCAGCTCCATTGAATATTTCTCCTGTGCTGCTAACACCCACGTGATCATAATGTGAAGAAATAACTACGATCTCATCTTTCTTGTCAGTCCCTTCCAAAAAGGCCAGTATGTTTGAAGATTCTACTGGTTTAATATTTTTTTCAATTTGGTAAGAAGCCTTTTGAGGTTTGATTGATTCAGGATTAGCTTTTGCAGCTTCTTTAAGCTCTTCTACAGGAGTATTGAAAAGTTCTCCCATTTTCTCTGAGCTCACCATAAATATCGGTCTTTGTTCCGTTTCTTTAGGAAACCCAATTCTGCCTCTGCCTGCTAGTGATTTATAACGATTTGCAATTCTGTCAAAATTCGCTTGACCTTCCATAGAAACGATCACTATGCCTGCAGCACCGGCATCCATTACTTTTGAGACCAAGTCATTGGATCTTTGACCAACAGCCCAGATTCCAACCAATTTATCTGTAACATCTACCTTAGCTAGGTTTTCATCTGAGACTAAACCAAGAAACACCAGCTCAGATTTGGCTGCTTTTTTCATGTCCCCATCTCCAGTAAATACAAAGTCTTCATTGTTGACAAGTTTGTTTTTACCGACTTTCAGACTGACCTCGTCAAAAGAGCTACTTACCAACTCAACCTGTTGTAGATAACTTCCATTTACTGGGCCCGTTAATCCCAAGTTCTTGTAGAAATTAGAAATGTATTCTGCAGCAATTTTTTGTTCCTCAGAACCCGTATCCCTACCTTTCATCTCATCAGAAGCAAGGTAAGTTAGATTTTTGGTGAGATCAGCAACAGTTATAGTATTAGCGTATTTCACCGGATCTGGTGTTTGAGCCATTAAGGGCATTGAGAGCCCAAAGGCAATAGCACCAGTCAAAAACAAGCTTTTATTCATCTTGATTATAACTTTTTTATTTATTTAAAAGATTCGGAAATAGTAACGATCTCTCCCTTTGAAAGGTTAATTTTTATTCAATTCAGGAGTTTCGCAGTTTTTCGCTCCAAAACTAGATAATTTTTTGACCCTTCAAACAACCTTCTGTAAATAAGAGTTAAATCCATGTTAAAATATTGAGAATCTAAAAAGCTTTATCCCTCAATATATTGTACCTTTGCACTTTAAAAAACAAGGGCATGTTTTAACCCAAATATTCATTCTTCCCGACGTTCTTTATGAAGATCAACCTTTCAAACGCAGTAAAATTCGAAAACAGACATAACGGCCCCACTGATGTGGAAATAGCCGAAATGTTAGAAACTATCGGAGCTTCTTCTCTTGAAGAATTAATCGATCAAACTGTTCCTAAATCCATTCAATTGGAAGGCCCACTTAATTTACCGGCATCTCAATTAGAAACAGATTTCTTGGTTGAATTCAAAAAATTGGCTTCCAAAAATAAGGTCCTCAAATCCTTTATAGGTTTAGGGTACTATGACACATTTGTACCAAACGTGATTTTAAGGAATGTCCTTGAAAATCCAGGATGGTATACTGCCTATACTCCTTATCAAGCTGAAATCGCTCAAGGAAGATTAGAGGCTTTGATCAACTTCCAAACAGTGGTTATGGAATTGACCGGAATGGAGTTAGCAAATGCATCTTTGCTAGACGAAGGAACTGCAGCTGCTGAAGCAATGGGAATGTTATTCTCTGTGAAAGCTCGAGAAAAAAAGACAGCGACTAAGTTTTTTGTTGATGAGAAAGTTTTCCCCCAGACAAAAGCTGTTTTAGAAACAAGAGCAGAGCCGATAGGGATTGAGATTGTTTATGGTTCTGTTGAAGAATTAGATGTAACAGACCCGGAACTATTTGGGGTGCTTTTCCAATATCCTGATTCCGATGGATTGGTTAGAGATTATAGTGCTATAGTTGCTGCCGCAAGGGAAAATAAAGTTCATACTGCTTTTGCTGCAGATTTATTAGCATTAACTATTTTGACCCCTCCAGGGGAAATGGGGGCAGATGTGGTTGTAGGTACTGCCCAAAGATTTGGGGTGCCAATGGGTTATGGAGGCCCTCATGCAGCTTTCTTTGCTACAAAAGAGGAATTTAAAAGACAGATCCCTGGACGGATTATCGGAGTATCACTAGATAGGGCTGGAAATAAAGCTTATAGAATGGCTCTTCAAACTCGAGAGCAACATATCAAAAGAGAAAAAGCAACCTCAAATATCTGTACAGCACAGGTTTTGTTAGCTGTAATGTCAAGCTTCTATGCCGTATATCATGGGCCAAAGGGTTTGAAAAATATAGCTTTAAGGACTCACGGTCTAGCTAAGTTGACTGCAAACTGCCTAAAGGAACTAGGTTTTGAAGTAGGGGAAGGTGAATTTTTTGATACTATAAAAGTAACATTAAGTTCTCACGATCAAGCTCATTTCTCAGCAATGGCTGTAGGTGCAGGAATGAATTTCAGATATGCAAAAGATGTTGTTTTTATAGCATTTGACGAGACGAAATCTCTTCAGGATGTTAAGGAAATTATTAATGTTTTTGCTACTACTGCAGGAAAAGATCCTGTTTCATTGACAGGAAATGTAGAAAGTTTAGAACTTACCTTACCAGCTGCTTTAGAAAGAAAGACCGAATACTTGACCCATCCTGTTTTTAATAGCTTTCATTCAGAACATGAAATGCTTCGCTATATCAAGCGGTTGGAGAATAAGGATTTATCTTTGGTTCATTCAATGATTTCATTGGGTTCTTGTACCATGAAGTTAAACGCAACTGCGGAGATGATTCCAGTCACATGGCCTGAATTCGGCCAAATGCATCCTTTTTCACCAATGGATCAGACTGCTGGATATCAGGAGTTGTTTGCAAACCTAGAAAGATGGCTTTCAGAGATTACTGGATTTGCAGGAACTTCTTTGCAACCAAATTCTGGCGCCCAAGGAGAATTCGCTGGTTTAATGGTAATCAGAGCTTATCATCAAGACAGAGGAGAATCACATAGAAATATTGCTTTGATTCCTACATCTGCTCACGGAACCAACCCGGCTTCCGCTGTTATGGCAGGTATGAAAGTTGTTTTGGTGAAATGTGATGAAAAAGGAAACATTGATCTTGAGGATCTAAAAGCTAAGGCTTCTGCCCATGCAAATGACCTAGCAAGTTTGATGGTAACCTATCCATCCACACATGGCGTATTTGAGGAAGCTATCAAAGAAATTTGTGACACAATCCATCAATACGGAGGTCTTGTATACATGGATGGTGCAAATATGAATGCTCAAGTTGGATTGACAAGTCCTGGAAATATTGGAGCAGACGTTTGTCATTTAAATTTACATAAGACATTCTGTATTCCTCACGGCGGAGGAGGTCCAGGCATGGGACCGATATGTGTTGCAAGTCATTTGGTTCCATTCCTTCCTGGAAATCCTTTAGTGAAGACCGGTGGAGAGAATTCTGTTTCTTCCATTTCTGCCGCTCCTTATGGTAGTGCTAGTATTTTACCAATTTCTTATGCTTACATCGCTATGATGGGTGGAGATGGATTGACCAATGCAACTAAAATGGCCATTTTAAATGCGAATTATATCAAAGAGCGTTTGAGCGGGCATTACCCAATTCTTTATACAGGAACAAAAGGAAGGGCAGCACATGAAATGATTGTGGATTGTAGAGGCTTTAAAGAAGTAGGGGTAGAAGTTGAAGATATAGCTAAGCGATTGATGGATTATGGATTTCATGCACCTACTGTTTCTTTCCCAGTTGCCGGTACGTTGATGATCGAGCCAACTGAATCGGAGACAAAAGCTGAGTTAGATAAATTTTGTGAAGCTTTGATTTCTATCAGAGCCGAGATCAAGGAGATTGAGGATGGAATTGCTGATAGAATGAATAACGTGTTGAAAAATGCGCCTCATACCGCAACTATGGTTCTCACAGGAGAATGGAATTTACCATATTCCAGAGAGAAGGCTGTTTTCCCAAATGCAAATGTTAAGGAGAATAAGTTCTGGCCAACAGTTAGAAGAATTGATTCTGCATATGGGGATAGAAACTTGGTATGTAGCTGTATTCCTGTTGAAGAATATGCTACTGAAGAAGTTTAATTTTAAAATCTTCAATTAATAAATGAAAGGGCTGCCAATGGGCAGCCTTTTTTATTAGTCGGCTTGCAAATTATTAGGTTCGCTAAGTTCTATTTCTAATCCCCCGGTTTTCTTGGCGACTATATTATAAACCCTGGCAAAAAGTACCCCAAATATGAATCCAAGTAATCCATAAATTATAGGAATACCTATGATTACGAAATAGGGAAAGCAGCGGCAAAAGACCATCCAGAATCACTTAAAACTGAAGCACCAAAATAGTCCATAAGGAATTGCTATAATGGCACCGAATCCTACTAATGTTGATCCATAAATCTTTGCTACGGATCTTACACCGATCTTTTTGATAACCCTCATAAAAATTATTTATTTTTTAGTTTTCAAAAAAGAGTCAAAAAAAAGCACATGTAACATGTGCTTAAAAATTTAATTGATTGATCTTTTGAGTTAGACATTCACATGTCTTTCTGCATGATAAGATGATCTCACGAGGGGACCTGACTCTACGTATTTTAAACCTCTTTTAAGTCCTTCTTCTCGATACATGGCAAACATGTCAGGGTGAATAAATTCGGCCACTTCAATATGCATTTTTGTTGGTTGAAGATATTGACCTAAAGTAAGAATATCACATCCATGAGCTACTAAATCGTCCATAGCTTTAAAAACTTCCTCTTTAGTTTCACCCAATCCTAACATAATTCCAGTTTTGGTTCTTTTACCATATTCCTTGGTTAGTTTTATTTGCTCTAAAGAACGATCATATTTAGCCTGAGGTCTGACTCTTCTGTATAAGCTGCCTACAGTCTCCATATTGTGAGAAACTACTTCCTGGCCTCCTGAGATCATTCTATATAGCGCATCCCAGTTTGATTTTACATCTGGGATTAGGGTTTCTATAGTTGTACTTGGAGAAAGTTCTTTTGTTTGAACTACAGTCTGATACCAGATTTCGGCACCTTTGTCCTTCAACTCATCCCTGTTGACAGATGTCAATACTGCATGTTTCACGCCCATGAGCTTGATAGCTTCCGCTACCCTTCTTGGCTCATCTGTATCGTATTCTGGGGGTCTTCCTGTTGCTACTGCACAGAACGAACAAGACCTGGTACAGACATTTCCAAGGATCATGAATGTGGCAGTACCCGCTCCCCAACATTCTCCCATGTTTGGACAGTTACCACTTTCACATATTGTATGGAGTTTATGTTCGTCTACAAGTTTTCTGACTTTTGCATATTCTTTTCCAATTGGAAGCTTTACTCTCAACCAATCTGGTTTTTTTCTTCGAGTTGCCTCCTCGGAAATGACGGGTAATTCAATCATAAAATTGTGATTTTTTACAAAGTTAAAGCAGGAGGTTCGTAAAACCCAATTTCTGTTACTTTCTGAATCCGTAATAGAATGTAAAATAAACAGACTGGAATATTTGTCTGTTTTCTGCTGTTGGAATTAAAGGTATTTCTTTGGTAAAACCCTCAAGCATGTATCCGAGTTCCAATCCGGTAACGTTACTTCGAAAAACACCAAATTCAAAGTTCAAAGCAGCTTTTACATTGGCCCCAATTGCCAATTCAGATTGACCTATACCCTGGAATAATCTGCCAGTGCCCAAAATATTGAATCTACTTTGGTGAATTTCAGGATCGTATTGCTCTGAAACTGTTTCCACTCTATTAAGAGCATATTCAATATAATATGGAGCAATTAAGCCAAGAGAGGGCCCTACAGCTGCCAATGCCGAAACTTGAACCCCTTGGTTAGGAGCTTTTTTAAATAAAACTACTTCTCTCCCATACTGTGGTCTAATCGAATAAAGGTAGTTTGACTTTCCAAAAATATAGCTATTTCCAAGTACGGTATTATACCTGACTTCTTTTGGATTTTTTACATTTGAAAATTCTAAAGCCCAGAAGCTGAATTGGTCGTCAGTAATTCTAGTTCCTACTTTGAAAACAAAACCTCCAATGAGTCCACCATTGGTGTTTTTGTTTGCTCCAAAGAGGTATTCTTTATCATATTCATAATTACCTATATCATCTCTTTGAGCGAAAGTGTCTATCGCAAAAAGAATGAGGAATAGTGGAAGTAGTAATTTCAGCTTTGTCATTCGAAAAGGTCGAAAATAATGTCCTAATTTGTGGATACAATTATTTAAACTGATTTTAAAAGTAAGGGTTTATGCCAACTATAAAAAGTTCATATTTAGGAAATTTGAGAACAGAGTCTGAGCACCTTCAATCTGGAACCAAAATATTGACAGATGCTCCGGTAGATAATAATGGAAAAGGAGAGAAGTTTTCTCCTACAGATCTGGTTTCTAGTGCATTGGGAAGCTGTATGGTTACTATTATGGGAATTGTAGCTGCCAGAGAAAGGGAAGATTTGAATGGGCTTACTTGGGAAGTGACTAAAATAATGCAATCTTCCCCAAGAAAGATTCAGGAAATAATTATCAATTTTCATTGGGACAATCCAACAAAAGACCCTGTTATGGTTAAAAAGTTGAAAAATGCAGCCCGTACTTGTCCTGTTGCATTAAGTTTGGATCCCGCTATCAAGCAGACTATTAACTTTAACTTTTGAGTTTTAGGAAAATAAAAGAATAAAACCTTAAATCTTATGTGCTATTTATTCGAATCATTTAAAGGCTGGAAATCCTACTGTGAAGAAAATAAAGTCAGTTTACCCGATTCTGTAATTGAATACGAAGTCGAGCAAAAAAATGCAGAATCGAATCAGATAAAAGCCGGAATTCTTAATGCTTTTCAGGTCATGAAAGATGCGGTGAAGACAGGGCTTGAGGAAGAAATGACTTCTAGATCTGGAATGATAAACAATGGTGCAAAAAAGGTTTATAACCATCCTCTAGCTGTATTATCTCCAGAATTTCAAAAACTTATTGCAAGAGCATTAGCCGCAAAAGAAGTAAATTCTTGCATGGGAAGAGTTGTTGCTGCTCCCACTGCTGGGGCATCAGGTATTTTACCGGGAACATTAGTGACACTTCAAGAAATTCATGGGGTTTCGGATGAAAAAATTGTAGAAGGGCTTTTAGTTAGTGCTGGTATAGCTTTAATTATTGAAGAGAAGGCAAGCTTAGCAGGAGCAGTTGGAGGTTGTCAAGCGGAGACTGGATCAGCAGCGGCAATGGCAGCTGGAGCCATGGTATATTGCTTAGGAGGAAATACGGACCAGGTATTTAATGCCGTTGCAATAACAATTCAATGTATGCTTGGTTTGGTTTGTGATCCGGTGGCAGGTTTAGTTGAAGTTCCGTGTGTGGTAAGAAATGCTAGCGCAGCATCTATCGCATTTAGTTCGACGCAGATTGCAATTTCGGATGTCAGTTCTGTAATTCCGGTTGATGAATGCGTCGAAGCTATGGGGGAAATAGGGGCTTCCATGGAAAGTAGATATAAGGAAACAGCAATGGGAGGCTTGGCAGCAACGTTAACAGGCCAAGAAATATCTAAGCGAGTATTGATTCAGGATATTGAAATTTTACCAGATGATGAATCACAATAATAAATTGTGAAAGAAAGGAATTTTTAGAATCTGGTCAATTGTGAGACAAAAGAGAGTAGCCCAAAAAAGACTACTAAAAAGCATATTTATATAAATATGTCTTTTTTTTGCCCCAAAAGATACCATAATTAAGGTCCCACCTATTGGGGTGAGGATTAATGGAGTTATGATAGCAATACCTATTTCTCCGTATTTTTTCCAAATTTTCACTAAGGTTCTATTCTTTTTAGAAAAAATAGGCTTCTTTTTATTGAATCTTAACTTCAGGTAATTTTTAAATTTTGATCCGATTATAGTAAAGAGAAATACGCTGGTCATCATACCTGCAACAGTTATAAAAATTGATCCTAAAACACCATATCCAGCGGCAGATCCTAGAACCGGCCCTGCAATAAATTTGAATAAACTCAAAAAATAAATTCCAAGGAATTTAAGGAGCGATTCAATCATAATAAGAAGTACATATAAGCCAAATACCCAAAAAACAAAATCATACCCTCAATCAAGGAAATTCTCATTTTCGTCCTGATTAAAGGGAAGAGAATTAAAGTAAAACCAATCATCCAGAGGTAATCTGAATTTAAGAATTCACCAGAGACATCGATCGGTTTTATAATCGCGGTTATTCCTATAATAGAAAGAATGTTCATGATATTACTGCCAAGAATATTTCCAATTGCCATATCAGTTTTCTTAGCTAAAGCAGCCATGATAGATGTAATTAATTCTGGAAGGCTTGTTCCTATAGCTATAATAGTAACACCGATCACTCTTTCAGAGACTCCAAAATCTCTTGATATTTTAATTGCATTGTTTACTAATAATTCTGAGCCAAAGTATAAGCCTACTATGCCTCCAAGAAATAATGAAATCGCCACAAGCCAACTGTAACCTTTTACAAGTTCAACTTCCTCGACTACTTCTGAGTTGTCAACTAGCCCACCTTGACCGGTATTTCTAAAAAGATAAATATTAAAACCTATGAAAAGGGTAAATAGAAATATTCCCTCCCAGAATCCAATAATACCATTGTAGCTTAATGCATAGAACAGTAAAGTGACAATTAATGTAATAATATAATCAAATCTTAATGTACTTTTTCGAATTAATATGGGATAAAATAAACCACTTAAGCCTAAAACCATCCCAATATTGGCAATGTTTGACCCTACTACATTCCCAATCGAAATATCACTGTTGCCTTTTAGGGCAGCATTGACACTTACCAAAAGTTCAGGAGCTGATGTGCCAAAAGCTACAATGGTAAGACCTATCAATCCGGCACTCATTCCTAACTTTACTGCAATTGCAGACGCACCATCCACCAAAATTTTCCCTCCATAAAGTAAGATGACCAAGCCTAAGCCTAGAAGAATGTAATCTATCATAGAATTTATAGTTTCGGTCCAAATGCAAGATCCCCAGCATCTCCCAGACCAGGAACGATATAGGATAAATGGTTTAGTTTTTCATCTAGGGTCCCCAGCCAAAAAGTAAAGGGTATGTTTTTCAGATTTTTTTGAATGTATTCGATTCCTTCGGGTGCAGCAAAAGCTGAAGCAATATGGATTCTTTCTGGTTTTCCGTGGCTTAAAATAGTATTAACTGTTTTTATAATTGATTTTCCTGTTGCGAGCATTGGATCTGCAATTATTACATCTTTTCCTTCAAGTGATGGACTAGCGTGATAGCCTAAATTCACTTTAATTTCCCCCTCTGTTTTTTCTTCTCGAAAAGCACCAATAAAGCCACTTTCAGCTTGATCAAGAATATTTAAGAACCCTTGATAGAAGGGTAATGAAGCCCTAAGAATTGAAATAATGACAGGTTTTGAATTAATAATAGATGTACTTGCTATAGCTAATGGAGTTTCAACTTTGGCCTCTTTATATTCAAAAGATTTCGAAATTTCATATGCCAGAATTTCACCTAATCTTTCAAGATTTTTTCTAAAGCGCATACGGTCCTGTTGAATTTTCTTATCTCTCAATTCCAAAATGAATTGATTTGCAACGGAAGGTGTATCGGAAAGAATAAACATTTCACGAAGATAAAATAAAACCCGGCTCTTTGGAAACCGGGTTTGATCAAGATTTATATTCTTATTTTACTTCAAAGCTTGTACGTCTTGCCAATTGCCTTGCATCTGCTGATGATTTATCTACTGTTGTATCTTCTCCATAACCTTTATATGTCAACCTGGAGGTGTCAATTCCAGATGATACAATAATATCATAAACAGCTTTAGCTCTTCTCTCGGATAATTTGATATTATAGTCTTCTGATCCAAGCTCATCCGCGTAACCCTTTACCTCCAAAGATACTCCAGGATTTCTCTTTAAAAAGTTTGAGATATAATGTGCAGAGGAAATAGAATAGGAAAGCGGTTTAGCGCTGTCAAAGGCAAAATAGACGTTAACAAAGCCGTCATTGATGGCCTTTCTCAAGAAATCAACTTCCTCTTTAACCTCTTGGACAGGACATCCATTTGTTGATGCGGGTCCAGGTAAAAAAGGACATTTGTCTATATGATCTGGTGTCCCGTCATTATCAGAATCCAACGTAATACCCTGTGTGCTTACTCTTGCCCCCACTGGAGTATTTGACTCTTTATCTAAATAATCAGGAACTCCATCTCCATCTGAGTCTCTTAACATATCCTTGATCCCATTAATTTGTGAGGCTAATTCTTCTTTGGTGGCATATTTATCAGCAGCTATATACCAATCTGCATGCTCGGAAGCGGAACCTAGATAAAAGTTTAAACCTACGGTAGCAGTCCACCAAGTCCCTGGAGCATGAACAAATGGATTCTCTAAAGGATTTGAAGGTTGTACATCTGCATTATAGGTGTTTCCATCAAATGTGTAAGTTTGTCTTCCATTGTAAATCATGGATAGATCACTCGTTAAAGCAACTCTAGTTCCAAGCTTGAACTGACCGGTTAAACCAGAGATGATATTATAATGATAGTCTGGCGCGTTATTTAAGATAGTTTCTTCGAAACTCATTCTACCAAAGCCGCCACCTAGATGACCAAGAAGTCCTAATTTTCTTGAAAAGGATTCGAAAGTCATAAGTTTTCCGAGATTAACAACTCCTTTAATATTAGCCCTTAAATAGTTGGTTTTGAATTCAGGGCTTTCCCCTTTTACTTCAGAAAATGAACCAAATCCCGCATCGGCTTTTAACCCAAACTTCTCATTAAACATATAACGAACGCCAAAATCCAGATGCCCTATGTTCAAACTATGGCTTAGATATCCTGGAGTTAATGGAGCCATCGCTTTATTGAAGCCAAAGTTCGTCTCGATAGACCATTTATTAAATTCTGATTGTGAAAAAACAGAAAATTCAATGCTGAAGAACACAATTGCTAAAATGAGCTTTTTCATTAATTAAGAATTAGAGATGTGGGCTCAAAAGTAGAAAAAAATATTACAATTATATTCAGGAAAATATTTTCATAAAAAAAGCCCGGATTTTCCGGGCTCTCCTTTTTTTATATTTAAGCTAAAAGCTTATTTCACTTCGAAACTTGCTCTTCTTGCCATTTGTCTAGCATCTGCAGATGACTTGTCTACACTAGTATCTTCCCCATAACCTTTGTAAGAAAGTCTAGATGCATCAACACCTGAAGATACTAATAGATCATAAACAGCCTTAGCTCTTCTTTCAGAAAGTTTCATGTTATAATCCTCTGGACCTAATTCATCAGCATAACCTTTAATTTCTACGCTAACTCCTGGGTTTTTCTTCATAAAATTTGCAACGTAACTAGCTGCGCTACTAGAGTATCCAAGTGGCTTATCACTATCGAAAGCATAATAAACGTTAATGTATCCGTCGTTAATTGCTTTCTTGAAGAAATCAATTTCTTCCTTAATCTCCTCTACAGGACATCCATTAGTAGATGCTGGTCCAGGAAGGAATGGACACTTATCCAAATGGTCAGGAGTTCCATCACCGTCGGAATCCATTGTAGTACCTTGAGAATCAACTCTTGCTCCAGCTGGAGTATTAGGCTCTTTGTCTAAATAATCCGGAACACCATCACCATCAGAATCTTTAAGCATGTCTTTGATACCATTGATCTGAGAAGCTAATTCTTCTTTTGTAGCATATTTATCTGCTGCTATATACCAGTCAGCATGCTCTTCTGCAGATCCTAAGTAGAACTGAAGTCCTAAAGTACCAGTCCACCAAACTGAATTCGCTCCATAAAATCCAGCATCAGTAGGTCTAATTGCAGTTGCACCATCCCATGTAACAGTTTGACGCCCATTTATAATAGCACTAATATCACCTACTAAGGCAACACCTCTACCTAATTTAAGTTGAGGAGTAAAACCTACGATGAAATTATAAACATCATCCGTAAAATCATTGTAAAGATTTTCTTCAGGGTTTACATTTCCTATACCGGCTCCACCATGAACTAATAAACCTATTGATCTTGTGAAAGATTCAAAGTTCATTATTCTACCAGCATTCATCACGCCTTGAAGGTTTAAACGATAGTATTTTGTATCAAATGTAGGCGATTCACCATCTACCTCTGACATAGATCCAAAACCATAATCAAGCTTAAGGCCGAATTTTTCATTGAACATATAACGAGCTCCGAAATCAATGTGGCCAAAATTGGCTGTAGGTGAGAGATATCCCGGAGTTAGAGGTGCCATTGGTTTGTTGACGCCTCCATTGATTTCCAGAGAGAATTTGTCAAATTCTTTCTGGGCATTGGCACCAAGTGCCAAAGCACCGACCATAAGTGTTGAGAGTATTAGTTTTTTCATAACAAAAAATTTTTGTTCAAATTTTAAGTGTTTGATTGATGAGATTACAAATTTAATAACTTTTAACTTACTGCAAATCTAGATGATTTATTTAATTCACAATTCTGGTAACAAAATAAATCTAAACAAATTTACTGTCTATTAATAAATATTTAACATAATTAATGCCAAAATGAAAATTTTGTACGATTTATTGGAAATAAATGGTGTTTCTGGTGATGAATCTCGTACAACTCAATTTTTACACGAATATGTCGAAAAACGTAAGAAAAATTGGAAGGTTGTACCAAAAATATTTTTTAGTGACGCATTCCATGATTGTTTACTTCTAAAATTTGGAACTCCAAACACAGCAGTTTTTGCCCATATCGACACGATTGGATTTATGGCTAGGTATAAAAATCAATTGGTTCCTGTCGGAGGACCAGAACTAATTCCTGGGACATGGTTAGTAGGTGAAGATAGTCTAGGGTCTATCAGATGCCGACTTGAGGGAGATGAAGATGGCTTATTTCATGATTTTCCTAGAGGGATAGACCCAGGGACATGCTTGTCTTTTGAACAAAATGTACGAGTTGATAATAATTTTATTCAAGCGGCTTATCTTGACAATAGGTTAGGGATTTATAATGCATTGAAATTATGTGAAACACTCGAAAATGGGTGGGTTGTGTTTTCTACTTATGAAGAGCATGGAGGTGGGAGCATGCCTTTTCTTCTTAAGTTTATTCAAAAGGAGGCACCGATTAAGCAAGCACTAATCTCTGATATTACTTGGGTCACGGAAGGGGTACAGCATCACAATGGGGTAGCTATTTCAATAAGAGATAAATTTATACCACGGAGAAGTTTTTTGAATAAAATTATTTCTTTAGCTGAGAAAAGTGGAATTCCTTTTCAAATAGAAGTAGAAGGGGCAGGAGGAAGCGATGGAAGAGAGGTTCAATTTTCTCCTTTCCCAATCGATTGGTGTTTCATAGGTGCTCCTGAAGATAATGTTCATACACCGGATGAAAGAGTATCTTTGAAGGATCTTAAAGCAATGATCGATTTATACCAATTTTTAATGAAAGAACTTTAAGGTATTATGAGCATTAGAATCAAAGACAAGAATTTTATTCCATTCTTAAATAAAGATCAGATTCAGGAAAGGATTTCCCAAGTTGGGGCTCAAATAACTCAAGACTTCATTGGAAAAGATGTTGTTTTGTTAGGAGTGTTAAATGGATCGTTCATTTTTATTGCTGATCTGTGCCGGTCCATAGATTTACCAATTACCTGTTCTTTTGTCAAATTAAGTTCATACCAAGGGACGAAAAGTAGCGAAAAAGTAAAATCGTTGGTAGGTATTCAAGAAAATCTAAAAAATAAATTCGTAGTAATTGTTGAAGATATAGTAGACACTGGAATCAGCATGAATTACATGCTAAAGCAGATTTCTAGTCTAAATCCTTTAGGTATTTCTATTGTTTCTCTTCTATTTAAACCTGAAGCTTTTCGGTTTAATTACCAAATAGATTATGTCTGTTTTGAAATTCCCAATAAATTTGTTGTTGGCTACGGCCTTGACTATGATGGTCTAGGTAGAAATCTTTCGGAAATCTATCAACTTGATACTCCTTAAAATTAATATCAGGAATGTATAATATCGTTTTATTTGGCCCTCCGGGCGCGGGCAAAGGCACTCAAAGTGAAAAATTAATCCGGCATTATGGATTGACTCATCTCTCGACTGGTGATTTGTTTAGAAAACACTTAGGTGAAGGGACAGAATTAGGTCTCCTAGCAAAAAAATATATGAATGAAGGGCATTTGGTGCCTGACGAAGTTGTAATTAAGATGGTGGAAGAGAAAATCAGCGATACTAAAGACTCTAAAGGCTTTATTTTTGATGGTTTTCCAAGAACTACTGCTCAAGCAAAAGCTTTGGATGAAATGCTTTCGCATCATGACTTAGAAATTTCAGGTATGATTTCTCTTGAAGTGCCCGAGGATATTTTAAGGGAAAGAATCAAAGAAAGAGGCAAGACATCAAATAGAGCAGATGATCAGGATAATGAAAAAATCACAACTAGGATCAAAGTCTATATGAATGAGACCTTGCCAGTAGCAACTTATTATAAAAATCAAGGTAAGTTTCAAAAAATCAATGGAGTTGGAGAAATAAATGAAATATTCAATCAGATCACTTCTGTCATTGATAGTTACTGATTGGCTTAATTTTCCTAATTTTGCAATCCACATTTGGCTAAGCATCAGTGCTTAGCCTTTTTCTTTAAAAAATGGCCGATTCTAATTTCATTGATTACGTTAAGTTTTGTTCTCGCTCAGGAGCTGGAGGTGCAGGTTCTCTTCACTTTAGAAGAGAAAAGCATGTTCCTAAGGGAGGTCCCGATGGTGGAGATGGTGGCCGAGGTGGCCACATTATACTCCGCGGTAATTCCCAACATTGGACCTTACTGCATCTGAAATATAAAAAACATATAATCGCCGAATCGGGAAAAGGGGGCGAAGGAGGTAGAAGAACGGGAGCAGATGGAAAAGATATGATTCTCGATGTCCCTCTGGGTACAGTAGCAAAAGATGCAGAAACCGGGGAAAAGAGATTTGAAATTACTGAAGATGGTCAGGAAGTCATTCTGACAAAAGGAGGAAGAGGCGGTTTAGGTAACCACCATTTTAAAACTTCTACCAATCAGGCCCCTCATTATGCTCAACCTGGGGAGGAAGGGATTGAAGAGTGGATCATCTTGGAATTAAAACTTCTAGCTGATGTCGGTCTTGTGGGTTTTCCCAATGCGGGGAAAAGCACGCTGCTTTCATCAATATCAGCGGCAAAGCCAGAAATCGGGGATTATCCATTTACAACTTTAGTTCCCAATCTGGGAGTTGTTAGTTATCGGGATGATAAATCATTTGTAATGGCTGATATTCCGGGAATCATTGAAGGAGCAGCTGAAGGCAAGGGTTTAGGGATTCGCTTTTTAAGACATATTGAAAGAAACTCCATCTTATTGTTTATGATTCCAGCAGACGCACCAAGTATAAAAGAACAATATGAAGTTTTGCTTGGTGAACTTGAAAAATACAACCCCGAATTATTAGATAAGCAACGATTACTGGCTGTTTCAAAAGTAGATATGCTAGATGAGGAATTAATGAAGGAAATGGAAGAAGATCTACCAGAAGGAATTCCCAGTGTATTTATTTCTTCTGTCAGTCAATATAACTTAGACAAACTGAAAGATCTTATTTGGCAGGCAATCCACCGTTCTTAAGGTGTCAGATTGTCAGTTAGATCAGGATGGCAAAAATATTGTTAAGTGGGTAATGCCAATTATCGAAAAGTTAAAATGAAAAATAAAGACGAAGTGGATAAGGAATTAGATCAGAATGAGGAGCAATTAGTTCAAGATACTCCCGATAAGGCTACAGATACTATGGAAGAATCTACAAATGAGGAAGAAGTTTCTGCTGAAGAGAGACTTGCAGCAGAAGTTGCCGATTTAAAAGATAAATACTTGCGGTTATATTCTGATTTCGAAAATTTCCGAAAAAGGAGTTCTAAAGAAAGATTAGATTTGATTACCACAGCTTCTGAAGAAGTTCTCCGAGATTTGATTCCTGTGGTTGATGATTTTGAAAGAGCTATAAAAGTTAGTGATACACAAGAACAAGGGGAGAAAAATAAAGAAGGGAATTTATTGATTTTCCATAAGCTATTGAGAATTCTTGAAAGCAAAGGCCTCAGACAGATGGAGGACCTAATAGGGAAACCATTTGATGCTGATACTCAAGAAGCAATCACACAAGTTCCTGCTCCTAGTGAAGAATTAAAAGGTAAGGTAATAGATGTAGTGGAAAAAGGTTATACGCTAGGCGACAAAGTGGTGCGATATGCCAAAGTAGTAACAGGAGCTTAAAAAATTATGGCAAAAAGAGATTATTACGAAGTATTAGGTATTTCAAAATCTGCCTCCTCGGAAGAGATAAAGAAGGCGTATCGGAAAATGGCAATCAAATACCATCCGGATAAAAACCCTAATAATCCCGAGGCAGAAGAAAAGTTTAAAGAGGCAGCTGAAGCATATGAGGTTTTAAGTAATCCTGATAAGCGCCAAAGATATGATCAGTTTGGTCATCAGGGAGTTTCCGGAAATGGAGGCTTTGGTGGAGGCGGTATGAACATGGATGATATCTTCTCTCAATTTGGTGATATTTTTGGAGGAGGTGGATTTGGTTCATTCTTTGGTGGAGCTGGTGGAGGCGGAGGCCGTAGAACCAGAAAGGGTACAAATCTTCGCGTTAAACTTAAATTGTCTCTTGCAGAAGTTGCTAACGGAGTAGAAAAGAAAATCAAAGTAAAAAGGCATGTAGTTGCTGGGGGGGTTACTTTTAAAAACTGTTCAACTTGCCAGGGTTCTGGTCAAATCAAGAAAGTAGTTAATACAATGCTTGGCCAAATGGTATCCGCAAGTACTTGCTCTGTTTGTGGGGGGAGCGGTCAGATTGTAGATAAAAAACCAGCCGAGGCTGATGCTAGAGGACTTATTATAAAGGAGGAGGTCATTTCCATTAATATCCCGGGCGGAGTTGCCGAAGGAATGCAGCTTAGCATGTCAGGTAAAGGAAATGAAATCCCTGGAGGAATAGCTGGTGATCTGTTGATTGTAATTGAGGAGATTGAGGATAAAATTCTTCAAAGAGATGGCAATAATGTCATCTATGACTTATTTATTTCTTTTGTAGATGCTGCTTTAGGTTCTTCGATAGAAGTTCCTACCATCGATGGTAAAGTGAAAATAAAGATTGATCCAGGTACTCAAAGTGGAAAGATGCTCCGCTTGAAAGGAAAAGGGATTAAAGATATCAATGGTTACAGTAAAGGTGATCAGTTAATTATGGTTAATGTCTGGACACCTACTCAGTTATCCAGAGAGGAGAGAGAATCTCTAGAGAATCTTAGAGAATCAAGTAACTTCAAACCAGATCCTGGGAAATCGGACAAATCTTTCTTTGATAAAATGAAGGAGTTTTTCTAAAAATATAAATAAGCCGGAATCAATTCTGGCTTTTTTTATATTTTTAAGAACCTTTTTAAAGTCGCCTCGTAACCTATCGGTATGCTTAGAAAATTGTGTCTACTGTTTCTGGGAGTCATTGCATGTGTAGGTGTGAGTAAGGCACAGCTTGTGAAAGAGTTTAAAATTACTGAGAAAAAGGGGTATGAGGTCGTTCATCTCATGTTTTCCTCTTATAAAAGTACAACTCTGGTCAAGCGTATAAGATCCATGGATCCGCTATATATTCATGGTCACCTTCAGAAAACAAATATCCTCCCCGTATTTTCTTATGAGATTAAGAATAATATTCTTGAGTCTACATTGGAGCATAAAAATGTAGAATCTGATAATCTCGGGAAAAGTATTACCTCCAAAATCTTTTCTGGGGATAATTCTGATTTTGATCATACCTGGGATTTAGGCTTAGCTTCAAATTTTGTCTACAACCTGGATTTTAATTTGGGTATGGGTAAAACTGAGATAGATTTAGCCCAATTACCTATAAGTAATCTCAAAGTTCATAGTGCCAGTGCTGATATCTTGATTAATTACGGGTCTAAAGATCCAAATCATGTTCAAATGGACACCTTATTGGTAACACTCAATATGGGAACAATAGAGATTGATGATGCTAATTTTACTAATGCATCTAAGATGATTTTTGAGGTCAATTATGGATCCCTGAATTTAAATTTTTCAGATGGTATGCCATCTATGTGTCATGTTATTGCTGCCGTAGGAGCTGGATCACTCAATTTGAATTTACCTGATGAATCCTATCCCATCAAGATTCGAGTGAAGACGACAGCGATGTGCAGGACAACTCTTCCGAAATATCTAAAAACTATCGATAAACACACTTATATTACGAAAGGTTACAATGAATCAGACCCTAGATTGCTTGAACTTATTCTGGATGTAGGGGTTGGGTCATTGACGATAGAATAGTTTTTTGGCTCTATGCTTGAAATAAAAAATCTCAACAAATCTTACGGTTCAAATATAGCGCTTAGCAACATTGATCTTGATGTTCCTAAAGGCGTGATTTTTGGATTACTCGGTCCTAATGGTGCCGGAAAAACAACCTTAATACGTATCATTAATCAAATCATTGAAGGGGATTCGGGTGAGATTTTTATCAATAAAGAACATTTAAACCCTTCTCATATTTCCAAAATTGGGTATTTGCCTGAGGAAAGAGGCCTATATAAAAAAATGAAGGTCTGGGATCAGCTTCTTTACTTTGCCAGGCTCAAGGGATTAAGTCATACAGAAGCAAAAACTAAAATTAATTTTTGGTTGGATAAGCTAGAAATAAGCTCTTGGAAAGAAAAAAAGATCGAAGATTTGTCAAAGGGAATGGCTCAAAAAGTGCAGTTTATTTCAACCATAATCCATGAGCCTCCTCTACTTATATTAGATGAGCCATTTTCAGGTTTCGACCCTGTCAATGCTGAATTAATAAAAAACGAAATTCTGGAATTAAAGCAAGCTGGAACAACGGTAATATTGAGTACGCATCGGATGGAATCAGTGGAACTTCTTTGTGATCAAGTAGCGATGATAAATCGGTCCAAAAAAATCTTGGATGGGACTATTCGTGAAGTGAAAAAGAGTTTTAGACCAGAAGTATACAGTGTCACATTGGGAGATCTGAAACAATTTATTCCTCAAGAGTGGATAGCAAAAGAAGAGGAAGATAATTTTACTTTTACATTACCCCTGAGTGGTAAAACACCAAATGAATTGTTGAGTGAATTGATGCAATATGGGGAAGTAAAGCAATTCAAAGAAGTAGTGCCAAGTATGGAAGAAATTTTTATTCATCAGGTTAAGAATACACAAAATGGATAAAATCTGGCTGGTTATCCAAAGAGAATACTTGGCAAGGGTAAAAAAGAAGTCATTTCTATTAGCCACATTGATTACCCCTTTGATATTCCCTGCGATCATGGGGGTGTTTGTTTGGATTTCATTGGAGGATAAGAGCTCTCAAGCTTTGAGAATCATAGAAGTGGTGGATGAAAACAAAATGTTTTTCTTAGAAAGCTCTGAGCAATATGCTTTCTCTTTTTCAGATACAAATCTCGAAGAGGGTAAGAAAATGGTTCAAGATGGAAATCGTTATGGATTTCTATATATCCCTGAATTTACCCTTGATGATCCTTCCGGTATAGTTTTTTATGGTGAGGATAATCCAAGTATCAATTTGATCTCTTATTTGGAAAATAATTTGGGAAAGAAAATTGAAGAACAGCGCTTATTTGAAAGTGGAATTGATCCGAAAATCATTAATGAAGTTCGTACAAGAGTTGGAATAAAATCCATCACATTAGATGATAAAGGAGAGGAAACAGTGAATGATGCAACTGTTAATTATGCACTTGGCTTTCTAACAGGTATTTTAATCTATATTTTCATTTTCGTCTATGGAAATCAAATCATGCAGGGCGTGATTGAAGAGAAATCCAGTAGAATTGTGGAAATTCTGGTCTCCTCACTTAAGCCGTTTCAGTTAATGCTCGGTAAAATAGTTGGCATTGGAGCAGTAGGCTTAACTCAATTTTTAATTTGGGTAGTATTGATAGGAACTCTTTCTACAGTAGTAATAGGATATCTTGGAATGCAAATGCCGCAACAAACTGCGATGGAAATGGCAAATCCCGAATTAGTCAATTCTATGCCTCAAAGTGATGTTTCCGAAATTCTACAAGTTATTTCAGGTATAGATTTTTTTGGGCTGGTACTTAGTTTCTTGTTTTATTTCCTAGGTGGTTATTTACTATACGGAGCTCTTTTTGCTGCTATCGGATCGGCTGTTGAGGCTCCTTCTGAAGCGCAGCAATTTATGTTTCCTGTCACAATTCCGCTGATTGTTGCTTATATGGGCTTATTCGTTTTTGTTTTGAACGATCCTGATAGCAATACCTCATTTTGGCTATCGGTAATTCCATTAACATCTCCTATCGCTATGATGGGAAGAATAAGCTATGGGGTGCCCTGGACAGATTTAGCTCTTTCCATGTCACTTTTGATTGGAGGGTTTTTATTTACCACATGGATGGCTGGGAAAATTTATCGAATTGGTATCCTTATGCATGGCACAAAACCTTCTTACAAGACCCTTTGGAAATGGATAAGAACCAGTCAATAAGCAATAAGAATCAACAAAAGCGTGCTCAGTTGTAATAGGTCCAATTGAGCACTTTTTTTAAAGAAAATTAAAATTGAATTTATAAAAGTACTCTTTTTTTACCTTGGCGTATTAAAGCATAAATTTACAAGTAGACTAATTTACATGCTGGCAAAATATTTATTTGAAAGCATTATACGATCTTTCCGTTTACGTAGTTGGTAACTTTAGTACATTATTAAAAGAATGAAAAATCGCTTTCAAGATTTGACTACACTTGACCTTTATAAAAACAGAAAACAAGTCAAATGGCTTGTAATATTTGTGTCAATCATAATTGGTGGCGGATCTATTTTGTATACCAATATTCTTGTGGAGGAACTTAGGGAGCGCGAAAGGCGTCAGATTGAATTACTTTCATCTGCTTTGGAGTACGCAGCCTCTACAGCTGAAAACCTCACTTTTATTAATCAAGAGATCATTCAGCAAAACTATTCCATTCCTATCATTATGGTGGATGCAGCCGGAGATCCTATTGAATTTAGAAATATACCTTTCAAAGCAAATGCAAGTAATGAAGACTCTGTTAAAACTTTAGCTTCTGAGCTAGCAGAAATGATGGAGGAATATGAGCCTATTCTTCTTCGCGAAGCAGATATCCAGGTTTATTATAGAAATTCTGAGCTACTCACAAATCTGAAATATTACCCTTATGTTCAATTAGCTGTAATTTTATTGTTTGGAGTCTTGGCTTATACTCTTTTTAACCAAAGTAAGATTTCAGAGCAAAATCGGGTTTGGGCCGGTCTTACAAAAGAAACTGCACATCAGCTAGGAACTCCGATTGCCTCTTTAATGGCTTGGATTGATTATTTGCGGAACTCACCCGTTTGGGAAGAAAACAAAGAAATTATCTCCGAAATGGACAAAGACGTGGTGAAGCTCAGGATGGTCACAGAACGTTTTAGCAGTATCGGAAGTAAACCTGTAATCCAGCCCGAAAACCTTTACTATAGCTTAGAAGAAACCGTCAATTATCTTAGGCCAAGGATTTCTACCAAAGTTGATATGAAAATCAATGCCGATTCCAAGGATCTTGAGGCCATGATGAATAAACCACTTTTTGAATGGGTAATTGAAAATATTTGTAAAAATGCCGTAGATGCAATGAAAGGTAAAGGTTCAATAAGCATCGATGTGATTCAAGATTCCGACAAATTTGTGATAGTTGACATTACAGATACCGGTAAAGGGATGGAGAAAAAAATGTATAAGAAAGTATTCAATCCTGGCTTTTCTACCCGACAAAGAGGCTGGGGCCTAGGTTTGACATTGGCTAAAAGAATCATCGAGGGCTACCATGGAGGGAAAATTTTTGTGAAACACTCGGAGGTAGGAGTCGGGACAACATTCCGAATCGTTTTGCATAGTACAATTGAAGGAGCATCACAATTTGTTACAGAAGGAATCCTGGAATATTGACGATTTACGAAGTTTGAAGTACGATTTACAAGATTTATGCAAGCTTCGGGAAATTTGGATATCAATTGCCTTTTATCATGGAAGTTGAATACAAATTGATTCTGATTTCGCTTTTTTTTAATGTTCAAAATTGCAAATGGGTTTTAACTCTATCGAGAATCTCGTAATTCGTATTTCGTAAATCTTATTTCCATGAATTCTACTTTAGAACTTCTGTCTAATTTTTAGCGGTTTTTCCCTACCTTTGCAGCCTTAATTTGATATCTCCCATGAGTTTGAAAGAAGAAATTCAGAAGCGTAGAACCTTTGCCATTATTGCTCACCCGGATGCGGGTAAGACCACTTTGACTGAAAAATTGTTGCTTTTTGGTGGTGCTATCCAAACTGCTGGTGCTGTAAAATCGAATAAAATCGATACCGCAACTAAGTCTGACTGGATGGCAATCGAGAAGCAAAGAGGGATCTCTGTTGCTACTTCTGTCATGGGATTTGAATACAAGGATGTCAAAATCAACCTACTCGATACTCCTGGTCACCAGGATTTCGCAGAAGATACCTACCGTACTTTAACAGCTGTCGATTCTGTTATCATGGTGATTGACTGTGTAAAAGGGGTGGAGATGCAGACGGAGAAATTGATGGAAGTGTGTCGGATGAGAAATACTCCGGTGATCTGCTTTATCAACAAGCTCGATAGAGAAGGGAGAGATCCCTATGAATTAATTGAAGAGGTGGAGCAAAAGCTAAACATCCAATGTCATCCACTTTCCTGGCCGATAGGAATGGGAAAAAGTTTCAAAGGCGTTTACAATCTTTTTGATCATAAACTCAATTTATTTACTCCTTCTCAAAGAAAGCTAAGTGATGTTCGTCAGGAGTTTGAGGATGTTCAGGACCCTGAATTGGAAGGGTTGATCGGGAAGAATTTTGCCAATCAGCTGCGGGAAGATGTAGAATTGATCGAGGGAGTTTATCCTGAATTTGATACCAAAGAATATTTAGAGGGGAAAGTTGCCCCGGTTTTCTTTGGCTCTGCGGTGAATAACTTCGGGATCAATGAGATGCTGGATACTTTTATCAAAATCGCTCCAGCGCCAAAAAGCCGTAGAACAGAAGATCGAGAAGTGATGCCGGATGAGAAGAAATTCTCAGGTTTTGTATTTAAGATCCATGCCAACATGGATCCGAATCATCGAAACAGAATTGCATTTTTAAGAATCTGTTCTGGAAAATTTGAAAGAAATAAACCCTACAATCACGTAAGGGGACCAAAGCCATTGAGATTTTCGAATGTGACCCAATTTATGGCGCAGGATAAAGAAATGATCGATGAGGCGTTTCCTGGAGATATTGTGGGTTTGTATGATACGGGAAACCTGAAAATAGGAGATACCCTGACAGATGGGGAGAACATGCAATTTGTGGGAATCCCAAGTTTCTCTCCTGAGATCTTCCGTGAGGTTGTAAATAAGGATGCTATGAAAACCAAGCAATTGGAAAAAGGGCTTCAGCAATTGATGGAAGAAGGAGTGGCACAGCTGTTTACCTTCGATATGGGATCGAGAAAAGTTGTCGGTACTGTCGGTCAACTTCAGTTTGAAGTCATCCAGTTCCGATTAAAGAACGAATACAACGCCACGGTTGAGTTTCACCCGATGAACCTATACAAAGCCTGCTGGATCACCAGCAAAGACAAGAAGCAGTTGGATGAATTTGTCCGTTCCAAAAACCGTCACATTGCCCACGACAAAGACGGAAAACTTGTCTTTATGGCCGAATCAAAAGCCTGGCTTCAAATGGTGATGGATAATTATCCTGAGATAGAATTCCACTTTACTTCGGATATTTAAGTGTCAGCTCTCCATTTTTTCGAAACCTAGAGGGTTTTTTATAAAAACACCTCTTCAAACTCAAATCGTTGCCCATTAAACAATCCTTTATCACTCAGCTTCAGATCAGGAATCACCAGCAAGGCCATAAAACTCAAAGTCATAAATGGGGAGTTTAATGTAGCTCCCATTTCTTTGGCTAGTTTGTCGATTCGAGTGTAGGATTTGGCAACATCATAGCCATCCGAAGCAGACATAATTCCACCAACTGGAAGAGGAAGGATTTCTTCCTGATCCTCTGAAACAACGGATACTCCTCCCTTTGCTTCTATGATTAAGTTGACAGCCTTGCAGATGGATTCATCATCGATACCCACGGCAATTATATTGTGAGAGTCATGACCGACTGAAGAAGCAATTGCGCCAGTTTTCAGTCTAAAGTTTTTGATAAATGCCACCGCTGGAAGAGCATCTTCGTAGCGGTTGACTACAGTAATTTTTAAGATGTCGTCTTCTGGATTCGATTCTGCAAAGCCATCTTTGATCAAAATTTCACCTGAGATTTCCGGAGTGATCAACTGTCCATCCAAGGCTTCAATGACTCTGACTTTATTTCCTTTGGCTTTGATCTGAAAGTCTTCGGGCTTCTTGATCGAAGTATTGAAATTATTGATGATGTCGTTTTTAATCGGTTTGATCAGTGTCTTTCCATTATTAGCTACTTTTTCTCCATTAATATATGTATTGATAACTAGGAAGTCTTTCAGGTCTTTCACTACTATAAAATCCGCAGGATCTCCTTCTCGAAGCTGCCCCACGTTCATGGCATAGTGCCCAATAGGATTCAGGCAAGCTGCCTGAAGAACACTGAATAAATCCTTGCCTTTTGCGATAGCGCGGGCAGCTAGTTCATTGATATGGGAAATAGCGAGATTATCAGGATGCTTATCGTCAGAGCAAAACATAATCATCTCAGGATATTCATCGATCAGGGCGATGAGCGCCTCGAAGTTTTTTGCAGCGGACCCTTCCCGAATTGCGATTTTCATTCCCAATTTGATTTTGTCCAGTGCCTCTTCATAGGTAAAGCATTCATGATCGGTACTTGGTCCGGCGGAGACGTATTTCTCTGCCAATTCGCCTTTGAGCCCAGGTGCATGACCATCGATGGGCTTTCCATATTTCTTCGAGATCCGAATTTTCTCCATTACCAACTCATTTCGATTCACCGTCCCCGGCCAATTCATCATTTCCGCTAAATAGTGAATCTCAGGTCGGGACATTAGGTTTTCTATGTCAGCAGCATCGATTTCTCCTCCTGCTGTTTCAAAAGGAGTAGCAGGGACACAAGAAGGTGCACCAAAGTAGAATTTGAAAGGAACTTGCTTTCCATTTTCAATCATATAATCCACTCCTTCCATTCCGCAGACATTGGCTATTTCATGTGGATCGGAAACAGTAGCTACCGTACCATGCACTACTGCAAGTCGCGCAAATTCCGAAGGCACAAGCATAGAACTTTCTACATGCACATGCGCATCGATAAATCCAGGCATGATAAAAGGTAGATTTTGATCTTTTTCTATAGGATTGATTTTTAGGATTTTTCCTTCATTAATTTCTATTGAAGCAGAATAAATGGACTTTTCAGGGATGTCAACAAGCTGACCTTTGATAATCATGGAATAGAATTTAAAAATTCCTCAAAAGAACCCGACAATTCTACAGGACTTTGGGCTTCTTAGGATCGGTTTAGATTAAAACTACTATATTTGTGCCTGAAATAAAAAGCGGATTTAAGCAAGTTTTTTTAGATGGGTAAAATCGTCATTGCAATTGATGGATATTCGGGATGTGGTAAGAGTTCGACCGCGAAGGCAGTTGCCAAGGACCTCGGTTACACCTATATCGATTCTGGAGCAATGTACAGAGCTGTGACCCTACATTTTTTAAATAATTTTGTTACTCTTACTAATCCTCATGAAATCGAAAAGGCTTTAAAGAGCTTGGAAATCACTTTTCATTTGAATCCAGAGACAGGAAAACAAGAGACCTATTTAAATGGTTTGAATGTTGAAAGAGAAATTAGAAAGATGAATATTTCTTCAAAAGTGAGTGAAGTAGCCGCGATAAAAGATGTACGTAAGGAATTAGTTGCTCAGCAACAGCGTTTGGGTAAAAATAAAGCCGTGGTAATGGATGGAAGAGATATAGGATCGGTTGTATTTCCCAATGCAGAATTAAAAGTATTTATGAGCGCCGATTTACTAACTCGAGCAGAAAGAAGACAGCAAGAACTTCTTGAGAAGGGAGATATAGTAGACTTGGAAGAAATAAAAAATAACCTGTCCGAAAGAGATCGAATAGATTCTTCGCGAAAAGAAAGCCCACTTATCAAAGTATCCGATGCCATTGAAATTGATACGAGCAATTTAACATTTGATGAACAAGTTGCACAAATAGTCAATAAGGCAAAGCAAATCATTGAAAAAGAAAAAAGCTATGCAGGTAACCATCGATAAAAATTCAGGTTATTGTTTTGGAGTAGAATTCGCCATCAAAATGGCCGAAGACGAAATGGAGCAGAGCGATAAATTATATTGCCTTGGAGATATCGTGCACAATGATATGGAGGTGAAGCGCTTGAGAGAAAAAGGCTTAATTGTGATAGATAGAGAGAAATTGCAGGAGTTAAGTGATTGCAAAGTCCTTATTCGAGCACATGGTGAGCCACCCGAAACATACAAAACAGCAATAGAGAATAATATAGAGTTGATCGATGCCTCTTGTCCAGTTGTGTTAAAATTGCAACATCGGGTCAAAACAGCCTTTGACAAGATGGAAAGAGAAAACGGCCAGATTGTGATTTATGGAAAGAAAGGGCATGCCGAAGTAATAGGGCTTACCGGTCAAACTTTGGAGAAAGCAGTGGTAGTGATGGAGGAAAGTGATTTAGATAAAATTGACTATCAAAAGCCGATTACTTTATTCAGTCAAACCACCAAAAGCACGAAAGGATTTTACGAATTATCTGGTAAAATTGAGGAAAGACTAAAAGAATCTAATGCTGACCTAGAAGAAGTTTCATATAATGCAAATGATTCTATTTGTCGACAAGTTTCAAACAGAGAACCTCAACTTCAAAAATTCTCTAAGGAAAATGACGTGATAATTTTTGTTTCTGGCAAAAAGAGTTCAAATGGAAAGGCATTGTATCAAGTTTGTCTCAACGAGAATAAAAGAAGTTATTTTATTGAAAATGAGACAGAAATAGATCCAGATTGGTTTCTTCCTGACGATAATGTAGGAGTTTGTGGTGCTACTTCAACTCCAATGTGGTTAATGGAACAAGTGAAATCTCATCTAGAATCAATGGAAAAAAATGCTTTGCCAATCTGAGTCATATATTGCCTTCAGAAATAATTGGCAACCATTCCATTAAAAAGTGAAACATAATATCCCATATACCCCCTAAATAAAAATTGTATTTATTAGATTTGGGGCGTTTTTCAAAGGCTCATAGTTCAAAAACAGATATGTCTAAAATAGTGAAGCTTAAGAAGGGTTTTGATATCAAACTGGTCGGAAAGGCTAATCAGGAGTTAGCTGATTTAGCTCCAGCTCAAACCTTCGCGATTAAGCCGACGGACTTTATTGGTCTTCAAAGGCCTAAAGTACTTGTCAATGAAGGAGATACCGTAAAGGCTGGCACTCCAATCATGTTTGATAAAGCCATGGATCAAGTGATCTATGCTTCCCCTGTATCAGGAGAAGTGATAGAAATTAAAAGAGGTGATAAAAGAAAACTTCTTGAAATAAAGATTCTTGCAGATCAAACTGTTTCTCATGAAAATCTTGGTAAAGTAGATATAGCATCCCTTGACAGGGAGGCATTGGTTTCCAAAATTGCCGTAAGTGGTGTTTGGCCAAACATTATCCAAAGACCTTTTGGAATTGTTGCCAATCCTGCTGATACACCAAAGGCGATTTTCATATCAGGATTTGATACACATCCACTAGCTCCTGATTATGGCTTTGCTTTGAAGGGCGAAGAGAAATACTTCCAGGCAGGTGTTGATGCACTAGCAAAACTGACAACTGGTAAAGTTCATCTTAATTTAGATGGTGAAATTCCAGCACCGACAGTTTTTGCGAATGTCAAAAATGCCGAGATAAATAAATTTTCAGGTCCTCACCCAGCTGGTAATGTTGGAATTCAAATCCATCATTTAGACCCTATAAACAAAGGAGATATTGTTTGGACTGTTAGCCCATTTGGTGTGGTTCAATTAGGTAAATTGATTTTGGAAGGTGTTTACGATGCCTCAAAATTGGTTGCTTTGACAGGTTCAGAACTAACAAATGCTGCTTATGTGAAAACTTATTCAGGTGCTTGTGTTTCGACTTTTGTAAAAGGAAATCTGAATTCAGGACATGTCAGAGTAGTTTCTGGCAATGTGTTGACTGGTGAGAAAATTTCTTTAGATGGCTTCCTTGGATTCTACCATCATCAGATCACGGTGATTCCTGAAGGAGATTATTATGAATTCCTAGGCTGGGCATTGCCAAGTAAAAGATTGAGTTTTCACAGAGCACTTGGATTATTATCCTTCCTGAATCCTAATAAGGAACATGTGATGGATTCTAATGCAAGAGGTGAAGAAAGAGCATTTGTACAAACTGGTGTTTTTGAATCAGTAACACCGATGGATATTCTCCCTGTTTATTTGTTGAAGGCTATTTTGGCTGAAGATTTTGATGAAATGGAAGAGTTGGGTATCTATGAGATTGTAGAAGAAGATTTGGCACTTTGTGAATTTGTGGATGTATCTAAACACCCAGTGCAGCAAATGGTTAGAAAAGGTATAGAATTAATCCAATACAGTTAATCCATATGAAGTTTCTAAGAGATTTGATGGACAAGCAGAAACCCCTTTTCCAAAAAGGAGGAAAGCTTGAAAACCTATATTATTTATTTGAGGCAGGCGAGACATTTCTCTTCAGCCCTAATCACACGACAGGAATCAAAGGAGCACAAGTAAAAGATGCTATTGATCTGAAGCGAATGATGATCACTGTTGTGATCGCAATGATCCCTTGTTTGTTATTTGGTATTTATAATACCGGACATCAACATTTGCTTGCCACTGGTGGTACAGCAGGTTTATGGGAGAATTTTGGAGAGAAATTAGGAACAGGAGCATTATTGGTTTTACCGATTGTCATTGTTGCTTATGCAGCAGGAGGTATGGTAGAAGCAATTTTCGCAGTTATTAGAAAACACCCAATTAATGAGGGCTTCCTAGTGACGGGAATGTTAATTCCATTAGTCGTTCCAGCTACTACTCCATTGTGGCAGGTAGCATTAGCAACTGTCTTTGCTGTAGTTATAGCAAAAGAAGTCTTTGGTGGAACAGGAATGAATGTTTTGAACGTAGCAATGACTGCAAGAGCATTCTTGTATTTTGCATATCCTGCTCAAATTTCCGGAGATCAGGTTTGGACTTACTTAGGAGATGCCGCAGCAGTTGATGGCTTTTCGGGAGCAACAGCTCTTTCAGTAGCATACACAGCTGGTGTTGAAGGAACTCAAACAGTGGTACAGGCTCTGGCAGCCCATAATACCGCATTAGGAGCAGATTTATTCAGTTTTGGCAATATGTTTATTGGATGGATTCCAGGATCAATTGGAGAGACTTCTACCCTGATGGCTTTATTAGGAGCTTTAATCTTGATTGCTACAGGTGTAGCTAGTTGGAAAATAATTGTTTCTGGTTTTGCAGGTGCTTATATCATGGGTACTGTTATGAATCTTTTGGCAGTAAATGAGTATATGGCAATGCCTCCTCAGTATCACTGGGTGATGGGAGGTTTGGCGTTTGGTATAGTCTTTATGGCAACCGATCCTGTGTCAGCTGCGCAAACGGAAACCGGAAAATGGATATATGGATTGTTGATAGGCTTCTTAACTGTCATAATCAGAGTAACAAACCCAGCTTATCCGGAAGGAATCATGCTTGCAGTATTGTTTATGAACGTATTTGCTCCGCTGATTGATTATTATGTAGTAAAAGCAAACAAAACAAGGAGGTTACAACGTGCAACAGTCTAACGCTTATATCATTACTTTTTCTGTAATCCTAACAGTAGTCTTAGGTTTATTGCTATCTGGTACAGCTCAATTGCTAGGCCCAAGACAGCAAGAGGCTATTGCTTTGGATAAGAAAAAGCAGATTCTTGGAGCCGTAATCAGTGGTGATGAAATTGCTGCAATGACTCCTCAGGAGGTGAATGAATACTACAGCAGCCATATCGGTGCTACTGTAGTTGATATCAATGGAAAAGAAGTCACTGAACAAGGTGGTGTAGCAGTTTCTGCAGAAAATGTGGATGTTGCTAAGAATTATAAAAAACCAGCAGAAGAAAGACTTTATCCTGTTTTCATTTATCACGAAGAAGGAGATCCTTCCGCTGTGAAATCATATATTTTGCCACTTTATGGTGCAGGTCTTTGGGATGCAATCTGGGGGTACTTAGCTTTGGATACTGACATGAATACAGTAGGTGGTGTCACTTTTGCTCATGCCGGTGAAACTCCTGGATTGGGAGCTAGGATTACCACTCCTGAAGTTCAGGCAAGATATCAAGGAAAAGAGATTTTTGATGAATCTGGTGATCTGGTTGGTGTTCTGATGCAAAAAGGAGAAGGAAAAGATTATTCTTCTGAACCACATAAAATTGATGGTATGTCTGGAGCAACTATTACTGGCACTGGCGTAAATAATATGGTGAAAAACTATTTAGACCATTATAAGGCCTATATAGAGTCTAAAAAATCATCTTCGGCAGTAGCCGCACTTTAACCGAAACTCAACTCACTGAAATTAATCAATATGAGTGCTGAAACTTTAGAAAAGGCAATTGAAAAGAAACCTGCAGAGGCATTACTTTCCAAGCGTCGGAAAAAATTAGTCACAGATCCTCTAGTAGATGAAAACCCGATTACCATTCAGGTTTTGGGAATTTGTTCTGCTCTAGCAGTAACTACGCAGATGAAGCCAACTTTGGTAATGGCTATCTCTGTAATCTTCGTAATTGCGATGTCAAACTTTGTGATTTCTGTTATGAGGAACACGATCCCTTCTAGGGTTCGTATTATCGTGCAGCTAGCAGTAGTAGCTACATTGGTAACGCTTGTAAGTGAAGTCTTGAAAGCTTTTGCTTATGATATGTACAAAGAGCTTTCTGTATTCGTTGGATTGATCATTACCAACTGTATTGTAATGGGTAGACTTGAAGCATTTGCTTTAGGTAACAAGCCATATGATTCCGTATTAGATGGTTTAGGATCTGCTTTAGGTTATTCATGGATAATCTTAACGGTAGCTTTCTTTAGAGAGCTATGGGGTTCAGGATCAGTATTCGGGATTCCTGTATTTGACACTATTTCTGGAATTTTTGGACCAGATTTCAAATTGGCTACAAATGGCCTAATGGTTTCTCCTGTAGGTGCTTTCATCATCTTAGGATTGATCATCTGGGTACAGCGTACCAAAACAGGATATGTAGAACACTAAAAACCAGCAAAGAAAATGGAATTATTTAGTTTAGGAATTCGGTCGATTTTTATCGATAATATGGTTTTCGCTTACTTCCTTGGAATGTGTTCTTTCCTTGCGGTATCGAAAAAAGTGAGTACGGCCCTCGGATTGGGAGCAGCAGTTATCTTTGTTTTAACTGTGACTGTACCGGTCAATTGGTTATTGAATGAATTTGTATTGAAAGAAGGAGCATTGTCATGGGTTATGGCAGATCTTGCTTCTGTGGATCTTTCGTTCTTAAGATTCATCATGTTTATCGCCATTATCGCTGCAATGGTACAATTGGTGGAAATGGTAGTAGAGAAGTTTGCTCCTGCACTTTATGGTGCATTGGGTATCTTTCTTCCATTGATCGCTGTAAACTGTGCTATTTTGGGTGGATCTCTTTTCATGGCCCAAAGAGACTATACATTAGCTGAAGCAAGTGTGTATGGATTCGGGTCGGGAACAGGTTTCTTTCTAGCAATTGTAGCGCTGGCAGCAATTCGTGAAAAATTGAAATACTCAAATGTCCCTAATGGATTGAAAGGACTTGGTATTACCATGCTTTTAACAGGGCTTATGGGTATAGCTTTCATGTCCTTCATGGGAATAGATTTATAACACCTGTCATTTATAATATTAAAAACCCGAAGAAGTAATTCTTCGGGTTTTTGTTTTTAGTTAATAGTGTTTTTTAAGGAATAGAATTAAATTTCAATTATAACCCATAAATACTGTTACTATGAAAAATATATTTTCACTGATTGCCTGTTTTTTGATTTCCTTATCGCTTTCAGCGCAAAGCGGAGAATGGATTGAACTTTTCAACGGAGAAAATTTTGAAGGATGGAAAATTTCGGAAAATCCAGATTCCTTTTCAATCGAAGATGGAGTTCTAAAAGTTAATGGTCCACGAGGCCACATGTTTTATGAAGGTACTGTCGGGAATCATGATTTCAATAATTTTGAATTACAAGTAGAATTGAAAACCATGCCTCAAGCTAACTCAGGTATTTTTATTCATACTCAATATCAAGAGGATGGCTGGCCAAATGTTGGACATGAGATTCAAGTAAATCAAAGCCATGGAGATTGGAGGAAGACAGGGAGTGTATATTCATTTAAAGATGTAAGAGAAACTTATGTGAATGATGATGAATGGTACGCTGAAACGATTATTGTAAAAGGTGATCAAGTGACTGTCCTTGTCAATGGAAAAATAATTAACGAATATGATGAAAGTGAAGACAGGGAAGGAGATCTTGGCACCAAAAAACTAGATCATGGGACCATTGCTTTGCAGGCACATGATCCAAATTCTGTGGTTTATTACAAAAGTGTAAAAGTTAAAATATTACCAGACTGATTTGTAAAAATCTGTTATCCATTAACTTCAAGTCAAAATCCTGATTATTATTGGAAAATAATCAGGATTTTAAATTTCTCACCATGGCTTTCACATACAAACGTATTTTATCCTATTTCTTACGAGGATTATTATTTGTCACGCCTCTAGTTGTGACAATCTATATTATTTTTCAAACGATCCTTTTCTTGGATAATTTAATTCCTGTTCCTATCCCTGGAATCGGGATTTTAATGGTGTTGGCCTTAATTACTTTTGTTGGCTATTTGGCAAGTTTATTCTTTGCAAAACCTCTTTTTGACTGGATGGAAAGAGGCTTAGTGAAAATTCCTTTGGTCAATTTGATCTATACGAGTATCAAAGATTTGATGGGGGCATTTGTAGGAGATAAAAAGAAATTTTCTTCTCCAGTGAAAGTTCAGATTAGTGAGACCTTGATGCGTTTGGGCTTTATCACCCAAGAGGATATGTCTGCTGTGGGAGAAGCTGACTTGGTAGCTGTTTATTTCCCCCATAGCTACAATGTGTCAGGAAATGTGTTCTTGGTACCAAAAGATAAAGTAACGCCTTTAGTGGGCGTAAAAAGCTCTGATGTGATGAAGTTTATGGTAAGTGGTGGTGTTTCTCCTTTGGATTAGGCAAACAACACAAAACGAGAAAGCTAACTGATATCTGCTGGCTTTCTTGTTTTATTTGACTTCCACCACAAGCTCACCTTTTTCTTTAAATCTTCCTATCTCCCAAATCACCTGATTCTGTTGCTTCATCGCATCTTCAAACCAAGCTTGATTTTCTGGATCTACTGCTAGCATCAACCCTCCGCTGGTTTGCGGATCACAAAGTTTGACCAAATCCATTCCTACCACACCTTTTGTTTTTGCGCTATAAGCATTCCAGTTGCGATAAGTGTTGTCAGGAAAAATAAAATGATTGATATATTCTTGTATCCCCTCGATCAAAGGAAGCTTATGTAATTCTATTTCTGCAGAAATTAAGGATGCCTCACACATTTCGATTAGATGGCCAAGTAATCCAAATCCTGTCACATCAGTCATCGCATGTACTTCCTCGTGATTTCCGATCATTTCTCCTATAGAATTCAATCTACATGCAGTATCGAGTAAGTTGAAATAATCTTTATCTTGAATCTTTTGTCTTTTCAGCGCAGTAGCTAATACCCCGATCCCCAGTGGTTTAGTCAAATAAATAATATCTCCGGATTTTGCACCTTGATTAGTTTTGATTTTTCTGGGATGTACTATACCATTGACAGATAAACCAAATATCGGGTCTTTAGCAGCAATAGAGTGTCCACCGGCTAGTTCAATCCCTGCGGCTTTGCAAATGCTTTTTGCACCCTCCATTACTTTTGCTGCAAGTTCAGGAGCCAGTTTTTCCACTGGCCAACTTAAAATGGCATTTGCGAACACGGGTTTGCCTCCCATCGCATATACATCTGAAATAGCATTGGCAGCGGCAATCCTCCCAAAATCAAAAGGATCATCGACAATTGGAGTAAAAAAATCTACGGTATTGATGATTGCGAGATCTTCCGAAACTTGATAGACTGCGGCATCATCTTTTCCTGAATTTCCTACGAGAAGATTTGGGTCTGATTGGGAGAATGATCCACTGGAAGATAAAATCTGGTCGAGAATGGCCGGAGCGATTTTACAGCCACATCCTGAGCCTTCACTCCATTCAGTGAGTCGGGTTGGTAAGTTTTCCATCAAGTTGGTTTTTTGTTTGCAATAAAAATTGACATGATTTCTGTAAATCGATTCCAGTTAAATCAAGAATCTTAACCGAATTTGGATCACGCTTTTCTAAGTCAAATTGATACGTTTTGTCATAATAGGTTAGGAGGTTAGCAATCCAAGACCGATGATTGCCATTAATAATATCTTCAATAGCTTCAGTAGTCCTTAGGCCACCCAATTTCTTTTTTAATCTATTTACTGCGGCAATTAGTTCTTCTTTGGGTAGAAATGAATATTCTTCCTCAATCAATTGAATTCTTTCTTCCTCCGACTTCCTTATATCTATCAAAGGTGACTTTGACATCAAATCAAAGAATTGATCATTAATAATGATTTTACCTATTCTTCTACTCTCATTTTCAACCCATATTGTTTTTTCAGGATCTTTTAGCCGAAGTTCTTCACCCATCAAGTTTTCAAATTGCTCTACACTAGGTTGAGGTTTTTGACCAATGGCACCAAAAGCAGAACCTTTATGGTTGGCTAAATCCTCTAAATCCAGAGTTTGCTCTCCAGATTCCCTTAATTTTTGGAGGAGTTTTGTTTTTCCAACTCCTGTTTTCCCTCCTAAAAGGATTAATTTCCAATCTTTTCGAACTTCCTCAAAGGTGAATGTCCTGTAAGTTTTATAGCCACCTTCCAATCTATAAACCTCAAAACCTACCATACTCAGGAGCCAAGACAAAATTTGGCTTCTCATCCCGCCTCTCCAGCAGTAAACAATTATTTTTCGAGTTGAAAACTTCCGAATAGCTTTTTTTTGGATCTTATGAAATCTGGGGCCAACTAATTCAAAACCCTTTATAGTAGCTTCTAGTGAGCCTTTTTCTTTATAGAGTGTGCCAACAATGATCCTTTCCTCATTGTTTAAGATGGGGAGATTATATGAGTTTGGTATATGGCTTTGCAAAAATTCCCCTTCACTTCTAGCGTCAATAATTGGAACCTGCTTTCGCAAGGTCCAGAACTCTTCCAGAGAAATTAATTTATCATTCATTGAACCATCAAGATAAAAAAAAGCCGCAAGGAATTCCTTGCGGCTTTACTGATATTCTTTATGAATTATAGCTGTGCGTCTATTTTTTGTGTTAAAACAGATTTTGGAACTGCACCAATTTGCTTATCTACTATTTGACCGTCTTTAAACACAAGAAGAGTTGGAATAGATCTGATTCCGAATTTTGCAGATACCTCAGGATTAGAATCCACATCTACCTTGCCTATAATGGCTTTACCATCGTAATCACCTGCCAATTCTTCTACTATTGGACCGATCATTTTACATGGACCGCACCATTCTGCCCAGAAATCAACCAACACTGGTTTATCTGAATTAATAATTTCTTCGAAGTTTTGGTCGTTGATTTCAATTGCTTTTCCCATTGTATGTTTAGTTTAATATCGCTTATTTTTTCAAATATATGAGCAAAAGCCGATTAGAGAATAATAAGTTCCGATCGGATTAAATTTTTTGTCTATCGCTCATAAAGAAAGTTTATTATACTCAATTAATTTAAATCACCTTATAAACCACTTCGGGGATTTCCTTCAGTTCTTTAATCATTTCTGAGCTTGGATCGATAGCAAATTTTTTCGAAAACAATTCTAAAGAGATATTTTCCTTTCTATCCACCACATCAAAATAAAGCTTTGCATCACCTTTATATTTTTCTGTGATTCCCTCCAATTTTTCCATGAGATCCAAAGTCAAATCGTCCAAGTCTATATTTACTCGAAGGCCTTTGACCATCTTTCCTCTAACTTCACTGAGCAACATAATGTTTGTAATTTTAAACTCCAATTCATTTTCTGCCCATCGCTTCCCGACTACCTGGCCTGTCAAAAACAAGAACCAGCCTGTCATAAAATATTCTTTAAATTTGACGTAATCTTCCCCAAAAAGGAAAAACGTAAAACCTCCATGATAATCCTCCAGCGTTAAGGTTCCAAATGGCTTCCCCTTTTTTGTGGTTCTATGAGCAAAACTACTTACAGAACCAGCAATCTTCAGCTCTTTCTTATTTTTTAAGCTCTCCAGATCATTTAGCTCGGGAAGATTTGCATTCGTAAAGGATTCTATTTCCAAACGATACTGATCTAAGGGATGTCCTGAGATATAAAGTCCAACAACCTCTTTTTCTATATTGAGTTGCTGCAATTGGGAAAAGGGCTCCATGGGAGCTACAGAGGGTAAAGGGATATCCATGCTCCCGGCACTTCCTCCAAATAGACTTACCTGTGCACTTTCTTCTTCTTGCTGTACTTTTTGTGCGTATTTAGTCGCTTTTTCAATTAGTGTCAAATCTCCCTCTGGAGCTTCTAGATATTGCCTGCGGTGGTGTTCTTTAAAACAATCAAACCCACCAGCCATTGCCAAAGCCTCCATGGTTTTCTTATTCAGTGCTTTCGAACTTACACGCTTTGCAAATTCAAAGATGTTTTTAAAAGGTCCGTTTGCCTCACGTTCTTTAATGATCTCATCAACTGCCGCAGAGCCAGCACCTTTTATAGCGGCCATTCCAAATCGAATTTCTCCTGCAGCATTTACAGTAAACCCATTTTTAGATTCATTGACATCTGGTCCCAAAACTGGAATACTAGCTCTTTTACACTCTTCCATGAAAAACGTCACCTGGGAGATATCATTCATGTTATTGCTCAGCACAGAAGCTAAATATTCAGCAGGATAATGGGCTTTTAAGTAAGCTGTTTGATAAGCAATCCAGGCATAACAAGTGGAGTGAGATTTGTTAAATGCATAGGATGCAAAAGCCTCCCAATCGGTCCATATTTTAGCTAGTTTTTTGGCATCATGACCTTTAGCGGAAGCCTGCTCGATGAATTTTGGCTTCATCTTATCCAGTACATCCTTTTGCTTTTTACCCATCGCCTTTCTCAAAACGTCTGCCTCACCTTTGGTGAATCCAGCCAGTTTCTGAGATAAAAGCATCACTTGCTCCTGATAAACTGTAATTCCGTATGTTTCCTCAAGAAACTCCTTCATATCATCCAGATCGTATTCGATCGGTTCTAAGCCATGCTTTCTTTTAATAAAAGAAGGAATGTATGCCAAAGGACCTGGACGATAAAGCGCATTCATTGCTATTAAATCAGCAAAAACTGTAGGTTTGAGCTCCCGCATATATTTCTGCATCCCAGCAGATTCATATTGGAAAATCCCAACAGTTTCACCACGCTGGAATAGCTCGTAAGTCTTTTCATCGTCAATTGGGAATTGATCTGCGTCAAGTTCAATTCCGTGCCGTTCTTTTACAATTCGAATTGCGGTCTTTATAAGCGTCAGGGTTTTTAATCCCAAAAAGTCCATTTTTAAAAGTCCCGCTGACTCTACCACTGAGTTGTCAAACTGAGTGCATACCATGTCTGAGTCCTTAGCCAAAGCAACTGGAACAAAATTAGTGATATCATCTGGTGTAATAATTACCCCGCAAGCGTGGATTCCAAGGTTTCTTACGGACCCTTCCAGCATAGTAGCCTGGTTGATGGTTCTTGATAAATCATCCTGTCCCTTTGAGATTCGGATGAGCTCATCGGCTTTGGCAATTAATTCTCCTTGACCTTTCAGTTTATCAGAAAGAGCGGCTCGATTTCCCGCCAAGCTAAATAGGGCCTTAAGTTTAATATCCGGTACTAGATTTGCCAATCTACCTGCTTCAGCGAGTGGTAAATTCAAAACCCGAGCCGTATCACGAATGGCAGATTTAGCAGCCATCGTACCGTATGTAATGATTTGTGCTACTTGGTTAGAACCGTACTTTTTGATTACATAATCGATTACACTTTGGCGACCTTCATCATCAAAATCTATATCAATATCGGGGAGTGAAACCCGATCAGGATTTAGGAATCTCTCAAAAAGCAGCTTGTATTCTATTGGGTCGATATTGGTGATTCCCGTGCAATAAGCAACTGCCGATCCTGCTGCCGATCCCCGGCCAGGTCCCACAGAAACCCCCATTTTTCTTGCTTCAACAATGAAATCCTGTACAATCAAAAAGTAACCGGGATAACCGGTTTTTTCAATGGTAGCAAGTTCAAAGTCTAATCTTTCTTGAATCTCCGGTGTGATTTCTTTGTAACGCTTTTTTGCTCCCTCATAGGTTAGGTGCCTTAAAAAAGCATTTTCTCCGCGTTTTCCGCCATCTATTTCGTCTTCAGCGTTTTTGAATTCTTCTGGGATTTCAAAAGCTGGAAGAAGTACCTCCCTAGCCAGTTTGTAGGTTTCAATTTTCTCAGTAATCTCGTGAGTACACTCCACTGCTTCGGGTAGATCAGCAAAGAGTTTTTTCATTTCATCAGGACTCTTGAGATAAAACTCATCATTTGGAAAACCATATCTGAACTCTCTCCCTCGTTTCCCAATATATTTTTTAGGTTTTTCTACCAGCTCACCGTCTTTTACACAAAGTAAAACATCATGTGCTTTTGCGTCTGTCTTTTCAGTATAGTAAGAGTTATTGGCTGCAAAGTATTTTACCTTATGTTTTTTGGCAAACTCCAGCAAAACTTCATTTACTTTTTCCTCTTCTGGGATTCCATGACGGTTTAGCTCAACATAAAAATCCTCACCAAACTGTTCTTTCCACCAAAGAAATGCTTCCTCAGCTTGCGTTTCCCCTACATTTAAAATCAGAAATGGAATTTCTCCCCAGAGTCCTCCAGTAGTGGCTATTAAGTTTTCCTTATACTGGACTAAAACCTCTCTATCAATTCGTGGGACATAGTAAAAACCTTCTATATTGGCATAGGAGGCAAGTTTTGCAAGATTGTGATATCCTGATTTATTTTTTGCAAGAAGAACGGTTTGAAAGCCGTCATCTTTGTTTGATTTATTTTTTCTATCTCTACAGAGATTAAATTCACATCCTAAAATTGGTTTAATCTCATTTGCCATAGCCTCTTTCACAAAATGAAAAGCTCCCATCATGTTACCGTGGTCAGTCATTGCAATGGCGTTCATTCCAAGAGATTTTGCCCTTCCTACTAAGGCTTGTATTTCAGAGGTTGCCTGAAGTACAGAATATTGGCTATGGACATGAAGATGTGTAAATGGGATATCTGTGAGGTCTGAGATATCTGCTTTGCCAGCTTGTTTCAGGACATCTTTCGCAGCAGTTTTTTGATCATCTTTTGCCTGCGCAAAGTTAGCTTCCTCTAATTTTGGGGCTTCGTAGACAACCTCCTTTAAAGATACTCCAGCGAGTGGAGGTTGTACACCTTGGGTGATCAGGCCAAAGAAACATTTAGCGGTGGCATCTACATCATAAGCGGCATCATGGGCATCACCAAAACCTTTCCCGAATAGCTTTTGATGAAGCTCTGTCAAAGTTGGCCATTTAAATTTACCGCCACGGCCACCTGGAAGAGCACAGAATTCGGTTGAAATATCTTTAGTATCTAAAGGCTCTGCTGTTAAAGGCATAGTTGCCTCAGCTCTGATATATTCTGATCCTACGACATTGATGTCAAACTCAATATTATGTCCAACCAAATATTGGGTTTTTTGAACATCTCCTTCAAAAATGCCTAAAACCTGCTTTAGGTCATGGCCTTCTTTTAAAGCTCTTTTGGTAGATATTCCATGTACTTTTTCAGCATTGTAGGGGATCGTGAATCCTTCTGGGCGAATGATGTAATTATGATTGGAGATGAGGTTTCCCTTTGCATCATGGAGTTGCCATGCCAACTGGACCAGTCGGGGCCAATTTTCCACATCGGACATGGGAGCATTATAATCACGGGGCAGACCTGTGGTCTCAGTATCAAAAATTAAATACATACAGCTTTTGGGATTGAGCCTTCAAATTAGGATTAATCTTGCTAAGCTGCCAGTTCTAACGGAGCAAATTGTCAGAGAAAAAAGAAAATTATCTTTTGTCTTCCCAGGGCATGTAAACGACCTTTTTGGTCTCAAAAAAATCTTCCTTGAAATAATCCTCTAAATGATAAACAACATAGGATTTTCCCAACTCTTCCATTTCTTCATCTACCTCTCCACCTTTTAGATAAAGAATCCCATTGGGATATTCGTTGATATCTTCCTTCCTTATTTTATTTTTCACCCATGGATAAAAATTGGCCATACGAGTGACCGCTCTACTTACCACAAAATCGTATTTCCGCACCAATTCTTCCGCTCTTGCTTGCTGGGCTTCAACATTACTTAGTTTCAACTGCTTAACCACATCTTTCACTACAGTGATTTTTTTACCAATAGAATCCACCAAATGAAAATGCGCGTCTGGAAACAAAATAGCTAATGGGATGCCAGGAAATCCACCTCCAGTTCCAATGTCTAAGATTTTAGTTCCTAGCTGAAACTGTAGCACTTTAGAAATACCCAGTGAATGTAAAACATGGTGGACATAAAACTGATCCATATCCTTGCGGCTGATCACATTGATTTTGGAATTCCAATCCGAATAAAGTTCCTCTAACTTTGTGAATTGCTCAATTTGCTTCTCACTTATATTAGGGAAGTAGGACTGAATGATTTCAACACCTGGATTCATTAGATATGTTTTTCTTTACCTGAAGCGATTTCATAGAGAAGTTCTCTAGAACGGTGCAATTGAGCTTTGACAGTCCCCAAAGGTTTTTCAAGTTCTTGTGCGATTTCTTCGTAGGATAATTCATCGAAATATCTTAGCTGTACAAGTTTCCTATATTTTGCCGGTAGTTTGTCTACAAAAATTCTAACCATTTCGATTCGCTGAGTCCTGATATATTCATCCTGTGGATTGTTATCATCATCCTCAACATCAATATTGACAGAATTCCCCCCATCATCAGTAAGTGTATTATTCAAACTCATGGTTTTGAGTTTTTTCTTACGGATAAAGTCGATGGTGTTGTTTGTTGCAATTCTAAAAAGCCAAGTACTAAATGTATAGTCTTTTTTGAAGCGGTCTAGGTTTTTAAATGCTTTCGCGAAAGCCTCCATTGTTAAATCCTCAGCATCATCGGCATCTCGGATCATTTTAAGGATCATGAAATAAACGGCTTTTTTATACCGCTTCATTAAGCTGGCATAGGCTTGCTGATCTTTGTCCTGAACCGCTTTATCGATAAGGGCAAAGTCTTCTAATGCTTTGTTTGAAAAACCTCTTTCGTTTATTTCCATTGAATATCTTTTGCCTGGTGGGAAATGGTTCCCAAAACCCAAAAGTAACCTAAATATAAGAAATCATGTATCCAGGTATATTTTAGTAACTGAGTACCCTGGATCTTTTTACTAGCTGACGCAAAAATGCTGACAACTATAACAGACCTTAATAGAATAATACCAAAAACAATTAAAAATTGTTCCCAACTCTGATCAATTCCGAAATAAAACAGTAATCCTATGCCTGCTAACCAGAATAAAGCATGTGAAAATGAGAAAAATCCAATTTTTTGTTTGTCTCCGGGGCGATAATACTTTCCTGCGTGGAGGTGTCTCTTTTTCTGCACCAAATATTCTTTATATGTATTTTTGGGTTTTGAAGTCGTGTTAGCTTCAGGGTCTAAAACAATAGCTGTGTTTTTACCGGTTGCATATTGATTAACGAATAAATCATCATCACCTCCATTGATATGCCAAAATCCTTTAAAGGCTTTCACTTCCATGAAGAAGTTTTTACGGTAACAGAGGTTTCTGCCAACTCCCATAAATGGGGCTTTCCATAATCCAAAGGACATGTAATATAAGGCAGTCATTAACGTTTCGAATTGAATCCAATTGTTTAGAAACCCATTTACATTTTCATATCCTGAAAAACCGATGGCGAAGGTCTTTCCTTCCTGACGCACTGGTGCTGTCATTTTTCTAACCCACTGATCAGAATTCGGAACACAATCAGCATCAGTTAATAAGATGATATCATTCTTAGAAACTTTTATACCAAGCGTGATTGCAAACTTTTTGGATGTAACATGACTTGGAGTGTACTTTATAGTGACCGATCTCAGTCTTGGATAAATGCTCATCATTTCCTCTAAGAATCTCTTTGTTCTGTCGGTAGACCTATCATTTACAATCATGACATCAAAGTTTGGGTAATCCTGTTCGAAAAGTCTAGGAATGAGTGTTTTAAGGTTTTGGAACTCATTATGAGCTGAAATCAAAACAGTTACACCTTCTTCTTTTTGAGGATCTGGTTTTCCCTTATTAGGCTTATAAAAAGCAATACGTCCAAATATTATAATCAGGTAGATGACCTGAATCAATATTCCTATACTGAAGAATAACCAAAGTAAAAATAGGCCCATAGGTCAAATTTGCTTGGCAAATATAAAATCAAATTCAGCAACTCATTTAAGAATAAGCGTATATTTTTGTACCCTGTATCTTTCAAATTGAAGATTGGTTCATTCAGTCTTCGTTTTAGCTTATGAAGTTCACCTTATCTCATCAAGATTCTAAAAGTAAAGCAAGGGCTGGAGTTGTAAAAACTGACCACGGTGAAATAGAAACACCGATTTTTATGCCAGTGGGTACAGCTGGTTCCGTTAAGGCAGTTCATCAAAGAGAGTTACTATATGATGTCAAGGCTGAAATCATTCTTGGTAATACGTATCATCTTTATTTGCGCCCGGGATTAAATGTGCTCGAAAAAGCAGGAGGACTTCACAAATTTAACGGTTGGTCGAAACCTATTCTTACAGATAGCGGTGGATACCAGGTTTTTTCTCTTTCAGGAACGAGAAAAATCAAAGAAGACGGCGTGATGTTCAAATCTCATATTGATGGATCAAAACATCATTTTACACCAGAAAATGTGATGGATATCCAGAGGAGTATTGGAGCGGATATTATCATGGCATTTGATGAATGCACGCCTTATCCTTGTGAATATGGATATGCACGTGAATCTATGGAAATGACCCATCGGTGGTTGAATCGATGTATTGAGCGTTTTGATTCAACAGAAGGTAAATACGGATACAACCAGACGTTATTTCCAATTGTACAAGGATCCGTTTATAAAGATCTTCGTCAAAAAAGTGCCGAATATATCGCTAATACCAATCAGGAAGGGAATGCGATTGGAGGACTTTCGGTGGGAGAGCCGGCAGAGATGATGTATGAAATGACCGAATTGGTGACAGATATATTACCATCTGATAGGCCTAGATATCTAATGGGTGTTGGAACTCCAGCAAATATTTTGGAATGTATTGCTTTGGGAGTAGATATGTTTGATTGTGTGATGCCGACCCGAAATGCAAGAAACGGAATGTTGTTTACCTCAGAAGGGATTATCAATATTCGAAATGAAAAATGGAAAGAAGATTTTTCTGCTATTGATCCTGCAATTGGAGGACATGTTAGTACTTTTTACTCCAAAGCTTACTTGAGACACCTCGTTATTAGCAAAGAAATCTTGGCAGCCCAAATAGCCAGTATTCATAACCTAAGTTTTTATCTTTGGTTAGTAAAACAAGCCAGAGAACATATCCTTGCTGGAGATTTTGCCGTTTGGAAAGATCAAATGGTTAAAAAAGTAAGCACCAGACTCTAATTCATGAAACTTCTCGATAAACTGATCATCAAGGATTTTTTAAAGACCTACTTTTTTGTAGTAGTCATGTTGATCCTGATTGTATTGGTACTGGATTTCACAGAGAAGAACGATACTTATATAAGGAATTCTGTCCCATCAAAAGAGATTTTGAAATACATGGGTAATTACGGATTATATCTGAATAATCTTTTGACCCCAATAACGGTATTTATATCAGTGATTTTCATTACGTCTAAAATGGCCGGGAGGACAGAGATCATTGCTATTTTAAGTAGTGGAGTAAGTTTCCCAAGATTACTCAGACCTTTTATTTTTGCGGCGATGATGATTGGGGGGGTGAGTTTCCTTTTAAATGGCTGGGTTTTGCCTGTTGCCACCGAAGGAGTTACAAAATTCAGAATTACATACCTAGAAAAAACTAAAACCGCTACAGATCCAAATATTCATATTAAAGTGGGTCCAGATTCCTATGCCTATTTAAGTAGGTTTTATAAGACCGGGAATACAGGGTATCAATTCACCCTTGAAACCATAAGAGATGGGGATTTAATTGCAAAGTTGTCTTCCGATAGAATTGAATGGGATACTGCTAAGAATGCCTGGACCTTGAGAAATTGGCGATTAAGAGAATTGAGGGATAGGAAGGAAATTTATACAGTTGGAGAGACACTCGATACTACCTTATCGATCACTCCAGCCGATTTTGACTTGCCTAGCAACCACCATGAAACTCTAAAATTACCTGAATTAGGAAGACAGATTAGAATTCTTGAAGAAAGAGGCGCAGATAACGTGGCATTTTATAAAATAGAGAGGTATGTAAGGTTTATGTCCCCATTTGCTGCTATAATCTTAACTTTTATTGGAGTAATTATGTCTGCCCGAAAGACTAGAGGAGGCTCAGGGTTTCAGATAGCGATGGGATTTTTATTGGCCTTTATTTATATCTTACTCTTTATACTTTCAAGGACCTTTGCAGAAAATGGTGCTGAATACCCGATTTTTGCAGTCTGGCTTCCTAATATAGTTTTTGCTTTGACAGGCTTGGTATTATATAAAACTGTCCCTAGATAAATGACGGGTTCAATCAAGGATTACTTAATGCTTCATTTTATAGTTCTAATTTGGGGGGTAACTGCCATCTTGGGATTATTGATTAGTTTACCTTCCATCGAGTTGGTTTTCTATAGAACCTTGATTGCTTCCATTGGAGTGGCGTTTCTTTTTCTATTTAAAAAAGAATCATTGCTTATTGCTCCCAAAGATATGCTCAAGGTAACTGCCACAGGCCTTATTATTTCTGTTCATTGGATTCTTTTCTTTTGGTCTGCCAGAGTTTCAACGGCATCTGTTTGTCTCGCTGGAATGGCTACGACTTCGCTTTGGACGGCATTTGTGGAGCCTATTTTTAACAAAACAAAAATCAAATGGTATGAAGTGGGATTAGGCTTGATGGTTATTTCGGGTCTTCTAGTGATTTTCAGTTTTGAAAGTGGGTACTGGCTGGGGTTATTTATGGCCCTGGGTTCTGCGCTTTTAGCAGCTACTTTTTCGGTTATCAACGGGAGACTAACCCAACAGCATAGTCCATATCAAATTACGTTTTATGAAATGGCGGGAGCCTGTCTATTTTCTGCTCTCTTTATGCCTTTTTATTCCTTTTTCTTATCTGAAGATGGATTAAAAATGAATTGGGAAGGAAATGATTGGTTTTGGTTATTTATTTTAGGTGGAGTTTGCACCGTTTATGCTTTTTCAGTTTCGGTAGAATTAATGAAGCGACTATCTGTATTTTCTATTAATCTCACTATCAATTTGGAACCGGTTTATGGAATTATCCTTGCTGTATTGGTATTTGGGGAAAGTGAAAAAATGACACCCCAGTTTTACTTAGGTACTTCCATTATATTGGTTTCAGTTCTTTCGTACCCTGTATTGAATTATTTCAATAGAAGGAGAAGGTCCAAAAGAATGTCAGGAATTAATTAAGCAAGTATTTCAGGTTACAGTAAAGCCTCAAAAACAAAATAGTTTTTATCCCATTCGATTTTTTTTGGAGAATTTTCAAATAAACCAAAAACTGAAGATCCTGAACCAGACATGGAAGCATAATAAGCTCCATTTTCATAGAGCTTATCTTTAATCTCCTTAATCTCTGGATGATTATTGAATATGCTGGCTTCAAAGTCGTTTACAAGTTCGTTTTTCCATCTTGTCTTGTCTGCTAAAACCTCTTTAAGTTTGGACTTTGGCGGAGATGGAGTTACTCCTGCATAAGCCTCTTTTGTTCCGATGTGAATACCCGGATTAATTAAAATTATACGCTCCCCTTTCAAATTGAGGGATATTTTTTCTAATATCTCACCTCTTCCTTTAGCTATTTTTGGGGTATTTTCGATAAAAAACGGACAATCACTACCTATTTCTGCTGCATATTCTTCCAAAAAGAAATCATCTAAAATTAAGTCAAAAAGATTATTCATTAGATTTAAGGCAAAAGCTGCATCAGCCGATCCACCTCCTAGTCCTGCCCCCATTGGAATGTTTTTATGAAGGTGAATGGATATTTGAGGTAGGTTTGTGAAATCTTTTTTAAGCAATTGATATGCTTTTAGGATCAAATTATCTTTTGGGTCACCTGGTATTACAAGACCACTTGATGTCCAATTAGTTTTTTTATTGTTAACAATAATTTCCAAAGCATCAAAAAGGGGAATGGGATACATACAGGTTTCGACCTCATGATATCCGTCATTCCTTTTTGACGTGATGTTGAGACCAAGATTGATCTTAGCATTTGGAAAGCAAATCATAAATTATTGTTGGATTTACCCAAAAATAGGAGATAATTACTTTGGACAAACATGTTTATTGATTTTTAGAATTTTTTTCAAATCTTCTTTCTTTTTGAAAGAAATGATGCTTAAAGAAGAATCTCTTAAATAGAAGTACAAGATTTTTAATTTTTTTTGCTAATAATTGAAATCAGTACAAAATTTTGAAATTTGAAAAAACGGCAAATCTATATGTTAAAAAAGGGTGTATATTGGACCAATGTTAGAATAATAAATTAAAAAAAATGATTTTACTTACATAAAATATCTCACAATTGGTCATCAAGTAAAATTAAATATTGTAAGTCTGAAATTTCAGTTTTAAGTTTGTCATGTATAACGAAACGAATTAAAGAAACCTTCGACATAACTATGTATAAAGTAGTCATTTTGCTAAGCTTAATTATTCTCATTGGATGTTAAAAGTGAGGCACTAGACTATTTATAATGAATTAACAAAATCTAAAGTGCCTCACTAAACCTGAGGCACTTTTTTTTACACACTAATATGACCCTGAAAAAACACAGTTGGGAAATCAGCGAGAATCCAGAGCATCCAGCCGGAATGGCAATGTTGTACGCTACGGGTATGAGCGACAAAAAGATGAAACAGCCATTTGTAGGGATAGCAAGTTGTGGCTATGAAAGTAACCCCTGCAATATGCACCTTAACGACTTTGCCGGTCTGATCAAAGCCTCCTCTCAGGAGCACGATCTGACCGGTTTGGTTTTTAATACCATCGGCATATCCGACGGGACGACGATGGGTACTCTTGGGATGCGTTATTCTTTGGTTTCCAGGGAAATCATTGCAGATTCTATCGAATCTTTTATTGTAGGTCACTCATTTGATGCATGCGTGGCAGTTGCCGGATGTGACAAAAATATGCCAGGTGCTCTTATGGGGATGATACGTACCAATAGGCCCTCAATCTTACTTTATGGAGGAACAATAGCTTCCGGACATTATAAAGGTGAAAAACTGAATATCGTCTCAGCTTTTGAAGCTTTCGGGAAAAGAGTTAATGGGGATATATCTGACGAGGATTATGATGGCGTGATCCGAAATGCTTGTCCTGGTAAAGGTGCATGTGGAGGTATGTATACTGCAAACACCATGTCTTCTGCCATAGAGGCTATGGGTATGTCATTACCTTATTCAGCTTCTTACCCAGCAAATTCTCCCGAAAAGCTTAGAGAGTGTGCTGAGGTAAATAAATACATGAAAATCCTTTTAGAAAAGGATATTAAACCTAGCGATATTATATCCAAGAAAAGCATTGAAAATGCTGTTACTTGTATAATCGCTCTTGGTGGAAGTACCAATGCAGTTATGCATATCATCGCAATAGCGAGAACGGCTGGGATAGATTTCACAATTGAAGACTTTAAGGCGATTAATGCTAGAACTCCAATGATCGGTGATTTCAAACCATCCGGAAAGTATATGATGGAGGACCTTCACGAGCAAGGAGGACTTCCGGCATTTATGAAATACATGCTGGATAATGGCTTATTACACGGAGAATGTCTGACGGTTACTGGAAAGACTTTAGCAGAGAATCTTGAAAACGTGCAGGCCATTACACCTTCTTTGGTCAATGTGATCCATCCTTTAGAAAATCCTATAAAGGCTACAGGACATCTATGTATCCTTTCAGGAAATCTTGCCCCAGAAGGGGCAGTTGCAAAAATAACAGGAAAAGAGGGGAGTTCATTTACCGGTCCAGCACATGTTTTTGATTCTGAGCAGGATGCAAATGATGCTATTCGCGACCATAAAATCAAAAAGGGTGAAGTAATAGTAATCCGAAATATTGGACCAAAAGGTGGTCCTGGAATGCCGGAAATGCTAAAACCTACCTCCATGATTATTGGAGCTGGCCTTGGATCTGACGTGGCATTAATTACGGATGGAAGATTTTCGGGGGGTACTCATGGCTTCGTAGTGGGGCATGTGACTCCTGAAGCATTTTCTGGAGGCCCGATAGGATTAGTAAAGAATGGAGATATAATTACTATTGACGCTGACAATTTAAAGCTTTCTGTTGCTGTCTCGGACGAGGAGTTTGCCGAAAGAAAGAAAACCTGGAAACCGAAAGAAATTTCAGATTTGCAGGGTACATTGAAAAAATACAATAAACTTGTTGCCACAGCATCTGAAGGTTGCGTGACAGATAAATTTTAAGCCTATGAAAGACTTGATGATTCGAGGAGCCGATATCGTAGTCAAAACTCTCATAGAGGAGAATGCCGAAATCATATTCGGATATCCTGGAGGGGCAATTATGCCAGTGTATGATGCACTGTATGATTACCACGATAAAATCAAACATGTACTTACCCGTCACGAACAAGGAGCTATTCATGCAGCTCAAGGGTATGCTAGAGTTTCAGGAAAAGTTGGGGTTTGTTTGGCAACATCTGGACCTGGAGCAACAAATTTAATTACAGGTTTGGCTGATGCCTTGATAGATAGTACTCCTTTAGTGTGTATAACTGGTCAAGTGGCAGCGCATTTGTTAGGAACTGATGCCTTTCAGGAAACCGATATGGTGGGAATTTCTATGCCATGTACGAAATGGAATATTCAGGTAAGGTCAGTTGAAGAAATAGCACCTGCCATTGCAAAAGCATTTTTTATAGCTAGATCGGGTAGACCAGGTCCCGTATTAATAGATATTACTAAAAATGCCCAAACAGATTTTGGGGAATTTAACTATGTCCCTTGTTTAGGTTTTAGATCTTACCAGACTAAGATTGAGATTAATAAATCTGATGTACAAAAAGCAGCTGAGGTAATTGATGCTGCCGAAAGGCCCTATGTATTATTCGGTCAAGGAGTAGTTTTGGGAAAAGCTGAAGCAGAGTTCAAAGCCTTTTTGGATAAAACTGGGATTCCAGCTGCATCAACACTTTTAGGTTCCGGAGCACTTTCGCAGGACCATCCAAACTTTGTGGGTAAACTTGGGATGCATGGAAACTATGCGCCTAATATGTTGACTAATCAATGCGATGTGTTAATTGCCGTGGGTATGAGGTTTGATGATCGGGTGACAGGTGATGTTAAACGATATGCTAAGCAAGCAAAAATCATTCACCTAGAGCTTGACCCTGCTGAAATAAGTAAAACAGTAATTTCTCATTATTCAATTTTGGGTGATTGTAAAGATAGTTTGGCTTTGTTGACTGAAGCAGTATCTAAAAATTCACACCCAGAATGGTTGGAGAAATTCCGTGAGTTGGAGAGAGAAGAAAATGCAGCGGTTGTTCAGCATGACATTACGCCAACTAAAGTTGGACTAACCATGGGAGAGGTAATTCATCAAGTCAATCAATATAAAGCAGATGATGCAGTTTTGGTAACAGACGTCGGGCAGCATCAAATGATTGCATGGAGATATTTTAATTATAAAAAATCGCGTACCCAAGTTACTTCGGGTGGTCTGGGTACGATGGGATTTGCATTGCCAGCAGCACTAGGTGCTCAAATGTTTGATTTTTCAAGACAGGTAGTTTGTGTAGTTGGAGATGGAGGTATTCAGATGACTATTCAAGAATTTGGAACAATCATGCAAACAAAAGCTCCTGTTAAAGTCATCCTCCTTAATAATAATTATTTAGGTATGGTAAGACAATGGCAGCAAATGTTCTTTGATAAGCGCTATTCATTTACCGAATTGGATAATCCTGATTTTGTTAAAATTGCTGAAGCTTACGGCATAAAATCACAAAAAATCTCCGAGAGATCAGATTTAAATGAAGCAATTGAGGATATGTTAATACATGATGGACCGTACTTCTTAGAGGTGGTGGTTGAAAAGGAAGACAATGTTTTCCCAATGATCGCAACTGGCTGTTCAGTAGAAGAGGTAAGACTAAGTTAATACCAGCCTATGAAACGTTACACTATTTTTGTGATTACCGAAAACTTTATCGGTATTCTCAATCGCATCACAATCATCTTTACAAGAAGAGGGATTAACATTGATGCACTTACTGCCTCTGAGAGCAGAATTGAAGGCATTCATCGGATCACCATTGAGGTAACTGCTAGCGAGGAAACAGTCGTCCAATTGGTAAATCAGATTGAAAAAATCATTGATGTGATCAAGGCTTTTTATCATGAAGATGACGGAGTGGTATATCAAGAAATCGCCTTATATAAAATTCCGGTTTCGAAACTAGATGGTGGACTTGAGAAAATTATTCGCCAACATAATGCAAAAATAATAGCTGCAGAACCGGATTTTGTGGTACTTGAGTTGTCGGGGCATAAAGAACAGACACAAGAGCTTCTCGAAATATTAAAAGGATATGGACTGCTGGAGTTTGCCCGCTCCGGAAGAGTAGCCGTAGCCAAAAGAATGCATACTATAGACAGTTACGTAAAATAGAATAAATCAAACCTATGAAATCGAGGTGTGCCAAAGGCTTCTTGGAAGATTCTTTGTCCATTTAGATTCCATGAGATCATCAAACAAATAATAAACTCATGAAATGGGGATTTGGGGATTTGGATAGATTAAGTAATGTCCTTAAACCTAAAACCATTTAAAATCAAATTTTAAGCACATGAAATTAAAATTCGGCACAGTAGAAGAGAATGTAGTTACCAGAGAAGAATTTCCTTTGGAAAAAGCTAGAGAAGTTCTAAAAGATGAAGTTATCGCAGTTTTAGGATATGGGGTTCAAGGCCCAGGTCAAGCTTTAAATCTTAAAGACAATGGTTTTAATGTAATAGTAGGTCAAAGAAAAGGTTCTAAAACCTGGGACAAAGCAGTTGCGGATGGCTGGGTACCTGGAGAAACTTTATTTGAGCTGGAGGAAGCTTGTGAAAGAGGAACTATTCTTCAATTCCTTCTTTCTGATGCTGGGCAAATCGCCCTTTGGCCAACAGTTAAAAAACACTTAACTCCTGGGAAAGCATTGTATTTCTCTCATGGATTTGGTGTAACATATAAGGACAAAACAGGGATTATTCCTCCAGCAGATATAGATGTTATTCTGGTAGCTCCAAAAGGCTCTGGAACATCTTTAAGAAGAATGTTTGTGGAAGGCAGGGGATTGAACTCTTCTTATGCAATCTATCAAGATGGAACTGGTAAGGCAAAAGATAGAGTTATAGCCTTGGGAATCGGCGTTGGATCTGGATATTTATTTGAAACCGATTTCTATAGAGAAGTAACTTCGGATTTGACTGGAGAAAGAGGGACCTTGATGGGAGCAATTCAAGGTATTTTCGCTGCCCAATACGATGTGTTGAGAGCAAATGGACACACTCCATCAGAAGCTTTTAACGAAACAGTTGAAGAATTAACTCAATCCTTAATGCCATTGGTGGCAGAAAATGGAATGGATTGGATGTATGCTAATTGTTCAACAACCGCACAAAGAGGTGCTTTGGACTGGTGGAAGCCTTTCAGAGATGCTACCAAGCCAGTTTTCGAAGAATTATATAATAGTGTAAAATCTGGCAAGGAAGCTCAGAAGTCTATTGATTCGAATTCAAAAGATGATTATAGAGTGAAATTGGAAGCAGAATTGAAAGAATTAAGAGATTCTGAGATGTGGCAGGCAGGTGCTGTCGTAAGACAATTGAGACCAGAGAACAATTAAACTTAAAACCCAAGAAAAATGAGTGAGAAGCTATGGATATTTGATACAACCCTGAGAGATGGGGAGCAAGTGCCAGGGTGTCAGCTTAATACGCAAGAGAAAATTGTGGTGGCCAAAGCTTTGGAAGAACTAGGAGTAGATATAATTGAAGCAGGATTTCCAATCTCAAGCCCAGGTGATTTTAATTCGGTAGTAGAAATTTCTAAAGCAGTTTCAAACCCTATCATATGTGCCCTCTCGAGAGCAGTTGAGAAAGATATCGATGTAGCAGCCCAGGCACTTAAATATGCAAAGAAGGGTAGGATACACACTGGAATTGGTGTGTCTCCTTACCATATTCAATTTAAGCTTAGATCCACGCCGGAAGATATTATCAAACGAGGAGTTGCAGCTGTCAAGTATGCAAAGAAGTTTGTGGAAGATGTGGAGTTCTATGCAGAAGATGCAGGTCGCTCAGAGCCGGATTTTCTTTGTAAAATTATTGAGGAAGTAATCAAAGCCGGAGCTACTGTTGTAAATATCCCCGATACAACGGGATATTGTTTGCCTGAACAATATGGAGCGATTATTTCGAATCTGAAAAATAATGTCCCAAATATTGATAAAGCGATAATCGCTACACACTGTCATAATGATTTGGGAATGGCAACGGCCAATACGGTTGCAGGTGTACAAAAAGGGGCTCGCCAAGTTGAAGTTACTATCAATGGAATTGGGGAGAGAGCAGGTAATACTTCCATGGAGGAAGTGGTGATGGCTATAAAATGCCACAAAGATATACCTGTTCATACCGATATTGTCACGCCAAGAATCTATAAAACAAGTCGATTGGTTTCTAAATTGATGAACATGCCTGTTCAGCCTAATAAGGCGATTGTTGGAAGAAATGCCTTTGCGCATTCCTCCGGTATTCATCAAGATGGGGTTTTGAAGCATAGAGAAAATTATGAGATCATCGATCCTAAAGAAGTAGGAGTAGATGCCTCAACAATTGTTTTGACAGCAAGATCAGGTAGAGCTGCGTTGAAGCACCATTTGGATGCTCTGGGAGTTGAATTGGAAGGAGAAGCCTTACGTGAGGTTTATGAAGCCTTCTTGATTCTCGCAGATAGCAAAAGAGATATTGGTAGAAAGGATCTGATGGGTCTAGTAGGGAAGTTCATGGAAGAATCAAATTTCATTGAGCTCGGAAATGTGGCCTACTCTTCAAATGGATCAATTCAAGCAAAAGTTTCATTGACTATTGGAGATCAGCCTCATACAGCAACATCCCAAGGAAATGGACCTGTAGATGCAGTACTAAAAGCAATTGATAAAATCGTAAAACCTCAAGTGGATCTAGAAGAATTTTTGATACAGGCTATTACTCATGGGAGTGATGATGTAGCAAAAGTTCATATGAGATTGATTAAAGGTGATAAGCCTTATTACGGATTTTCATCCAACTCTGACATTGTTTTGGCTTCGGCACAAGCTTTTGTCGATGCTCTAAATAAAATACCAGTCAAAGAATATACGACTGCTTAAAATCATGGAAAAGACTACTTTATTTGATAAAATCTGGGATGCGCATGTGGTACGTTCAGTACCTTCTGGGCCGGATGTATTCTTCATTGATAAACATTTTATTCATGAAGTAACTTCACCGGTGGCGTTTCTAAATTTGGAAAAACGTGGTGTGACAGTGAAATACCCTCATCGTACCATCGCCACTCCAGATCATAACGTTCCTACGATACATCAAGATCAGACAATTAAGGATAAGCTTTCTCGCATGCAAGTGGAAAGGTTACGGGATAATTGCAAAAAATACGGAATAGAATTGCATGATTTGGGCTCAGCCCATCATGGTATTGTTCATGTAATCGGGCCAGAATTGGGGATTACCCAACCTGGTATGACCATTGTCTGCGGAGATAGTCATACATCGACCCATGGAGCTTTTGGGGCTATTGCTTTTGGAATCGGTACATCAGAGGTAGAAATGGTTTTGGCAACGCAATGTATCATGCAGTCCAAGCCAAAGAAAATGAGAATTACGGTGGATGGTGAGTTAGGTGCTGGTGTTACTTCCAAAGACATTATCCTTTATATCATTTCTAAAATTTCTGCCGCGGGAGCTACCGGATATTTTGTGGAATATGCCGGTTCAGCAATCCAAAGTCTCTCCATGGAAGCCAGAATGACCATTTGCAACATGTCTATCGAGATGGGGGCAAGAGGTGGTTTGATCGCACCGGATGAAACGACTTTCAACTATTTGAAAGGAAAGCAATATTCTCCTTCAGGTAAAGCCTGGGATCAGGCTGTCGCTGAGTGGTCTGCTTTAAGAACTGATGAAGATGCTGTTTTTGACAAAGAATTTACCTTTGATGCGACAGATATTGAGCCAATGATCACTTACGGTACCAACCCAGGAATGGGAATCAAAGTGAAAGGAACTATCCCAACAACAGAAGGTATGGAAGGAAGTAATAAAACTTCTTATCTGAAATCTTTGGATTACATGGGATTTGCTCCAGGTGAACCGGTGAAAGGAAAAAAAGTGGATTACGTATTTGTTGGCTCTTGCACCAATGGTAGAATTGAGGACATTCGTTCTGTAGCTTCATTTGTGAAAGGGCACAAAAAGGCAGATAATATTACAGCCTGGATTGTTCCTGGATCCAAAGAAGTAGAGAAAATGGCTCATGAAGAGGGGTTGGTAAAAATTCTGGAAGAAGCAGGGTTTGAATTAAGACAACCGGGATGTTCAGCTTGCTTGGCTATGAATGATGATAAAATTCCATCTGGCAAGTATGCAGTTTCTACGTCAAATAGAAACTTTGAGGGGCGTCAGGGACCAGGGGCAAGAACAATGCTCGCATCTCCATTGACTGTAGCCGCTGTTGCTGTAACTGGTATGATCACGGATCCCCGTGAAGTATTTGAATCTTAAAAAAAAGAAAATGGCTTACGATAAATTTACCGTTTTGACTAGTACGGCAGTTCCATTGCCTGCTGAAAACGTAGATACTGACCAGATTATTCCTGCTCGTTTTTTGAAAGCAACGGAGCGAGAGGGATTTGGTGATAACTTATTCCGTGACTGGAGATATGATGTAGAGGGAAATCCTAAGAAGGATTTTGTCCTAAATGACCCAACTTTTTCAGGTAAAATTTTGGTTGCCGGGAAGAATTTTGGATCAGGTTCCAGCCGGGAACACGCAGTGTGGGCAATCTATGATTATGGATTCAGATGTGTTGTTTCTAGCTTCTTTGCAGATATCTTTAAGAATAACTGTTTGAATATTGGTGTTTTACCTGTAACGGTTTCTCCTGAATTTGCTGATAAATTACTGGATGCAATTACAAATGATCCGTCAACAGAAATTGACGTGAGTATTCCTGCTCAAACGATCACGCTTCTGGCTACAGGAGATTCAGAATCATTTGATATTAATTCTTACAAAAAGGAAAACATGCAGAATGGTTTTGATGATATAGATTACCTGTTAAATATGGAGTCAGAGATCGACGAGTTCGAAAAAACGAGACAATAGTTAATGAATAATCAGAGACGCATAGAAATAATGGATACAACCCTGAGGGATGGCGAACAGACCTCAGGAGTTTCCTTTTTGCCTTCTGAAAAGCTACAGATTGCGAAACTACTTTTGGAAGAACTCCGGGTGGATCGGATTGAAGTGGCCTCAGCTCGCGTTTCTGATGGAGAGCTGGAGGGAGTTAAAAAAATTACCCACTGGGCATCCGAAAAAGGCTTTTTGGACCGTGTGGAGGTATTAGGTTTTGTAGATACTCCAGCATCTGTAAACTGGTTGATTCAGGCTGGAGCTAAGGTGATGAATCTTTTAACAAAAGGTTCCTTAAATCACCTGACACACCAACTCAAAAAGACGAAAGAAGAGCACTTCAAAGATATTGCAGACAGTATTACGCACGCTCAAGAAAATGGAATAGATGTAAATATCTATTTAGAGGATTGGAGTAATGGCATGCGCAATTCACCTGAATATACGCTTGCTTTGATCGAGTTTTTATCTAGCCAACCTATAAAGCGAGTCATGCTACCTGATACCTTAGGTTTGCTTTCTCCGGAGGAGACTAAGGAGTATTTTGTAAAAATTACAGAGAAATATCCCAAAGTTCATTTTGATTTTCATGCCCATAATGACTACGATTTGTCTGTGGCCAATGTCATGGAAGCTATTTTACATGGAGCTTCTGGAATTCATACTACGATCAATGGATTGGGTGAAAGAGCTGGAAATGCTCCTTTAGAATCCGTGATTGCGGTGATTAAAGACTTTACTGACCTGAAAATAAATGTTCAAGAGCAAAAGATTTACAGGGTAAGTAAATTGGTAGAGCAATTTTCTGGGCAACATATTCCGGCTAATAAACCGGTTGTGGGGGAAAATGTATTTACCCAAACAGCAGGTATTCATGCAGATGGAGATAACAAAAAGAATCTTTATTTCAATGATCTGCTTCCCGAGCGGTTTGGTAGACAAAGAAAATATGCATTAGGAAAGACTTCCGGGAAAGCAAATATTCTCAAAAATCTGGAGGAGCTGGGCATTTCTTTAGAGAAAGATGAATTAGCTAAAGTAACCCAACGAATTATTGAATTAGGAGATAAAAAAGAGCGGGTCACCACGGAGGATTTACCTTACATTATTTCTGATGTACTTCAGAATAATTCCATTGAGAAAAATATCCATATCGAAGGATACCATATGACTCATTCAAAAGGATTGAAACCAACGGTTCAACTTCGAATGAAAATCTATGGAAAAATGTATGATGAGAGTGCTACAGGAGATGGTCAATACGATTCTTTCATGAGAGCATTGCGGAAGATCTATAAGTCTTTGAAAAAAGAACTTCCAAAATTGATAGACTATCATGTATCCATACCTCCCGGAGGGAAAACCGATGCATTTGTGGAGACAGTGGTTACCTGGGATTATGGTAAAATATTTAAAACAAAAGGACTTGATCCTGATCAAACAGTGGCAGCGATGATGGCCACGGAAAAAATGCTGAACATCGTCGAATCATTTAATCAAAATCCAACCCAAGAAGAATCCAAATTCTATGGAAATGAATATCGCGCTGTTGCCGGGTGATGGCATCGGCCCAGAAGTAATAAACCAGGCAGTCAAAGTAGTAAAAGCTATTGGCCAAAAATTCGGACATAAAATCACTTTTAAAAAAGGGGTAGTAGGAGCAGCAGCCATTGACGAGACAGGTTTACCCTACCCAGACTCTACCCATGAGATTGCAGCAGCATCAGATGCTGTTCTTTTCGGGGCGATAGGTGATCCTAAATATGACAACGATCCAAAAGCAAAAGTTCGTCCTGAACAAGGATTACTGTTGATGCGCCAAAAGTTAGGCTTGTTTGCAAACGTGAGACCAACATTTACATTCCCATCTTTAGTGCATAAATCTCCTTTGAAATTAGATCGAGTTGAAGGTGTTGACTTTGTTTTCTTCAGAGAATTGACTGGTGGAATTTATTTTGGCGAACCAAGAGGAAGAAACGAACAGGGGACTAAGGCTTTTGATACGAATGTATATAGCAAGGAGGAAATTACCCGTCTTGCTAGAATGGGTTTTGAAGCGGCACAAAAACGAAGAAAATTATTGACTTGTGTAGATAAAGCCAATGTGATGGCAACCTCCAGGCTTTGGAGAGAAACTGTCCAGGAATTAGCCCCTGAGTATCCTGATGTGAAGGTAGAATATGAATTTGTTGATGCCGTGGCGATGCGTTTGATCCAGTGGCCAAAAGCATACGATGTGTTGATTACCGAGAACTTGTTTGGAGATATTTTGACTGATGAAGCCTCTGTGATTTCAGGCTCCATGGGTTTAATGCCTTCAGCATCTTTAGGTACTTCCATCAAATTATTTGAACCAATTCACGGTTCTTATCCACAAGCAGCTGGAAAAGATATTGCTAATCCATTGGCTACAGTTCTATCTGCAGCGATGATGTTTGATTATGCATTCGACTTGAAGGAAGAAGCACAATTGATTTCTGATGTAGTCAATCAATCACTGGCAGAAGGCTATGTGACCGAAGATATTGCTGATGGTGGTCCTTCTTACAAAACTTCTGAAGTTGGGGATTGGTTGGCTGCTAAAATCTTGGCTTAATTGCCGGATGTAAAATATAAAAAAAAGGCCACCTATTTCGAGGTGGTTTTTTTATGCCTCAACACTCAAAACTTTATTCATAATCTGGAGCTAACTTATATTTTCTAAGTCCTCGCTATATTTGATAATTACTATCTCAGAATTTACCATGAAATATAATCCATTCATTTTTGTAATGTTTTCCATTTTTCTGATCTCTTGTGGTTCAGTGGATGAGGTTGAATTGCCTACAAAACAATGGTATAAAGGCAATTTACATACGCATTCTTATTGGTCTGATGGCGACGATTATCCTGAGATGATTATGGATTGGTATAAGTCGCATGACTATGATTTTGTGGTGCTTTCGGATCATAATACCCTTGCAGTGGGAGAAAAATGGAAACTGATTCCAAAATCTCCATCACATGAATTAGGTTTTCAGAAGTATGTTGAGAAATACGGTGATCAGGTTGTTTATCGGGAAGATTCGGCAGGAAGGATAGAAGTTAAATTGAAAACCATTGCAGAATATGCTCCGATGTTTGAGGAGGAAGGAGAGTTTTTGATCATTCAATCGCAGGAATTAACAGAGAGTTTTGAGAAAAAACCACTTCATATGAATGTGACAAATATTCAAAAACTGATTCCCGCACAAGGTGGAAACTCAGTTCCAGAGATACTACAAAATGGTTTGGATCGAGTAAAAGCTCAACGTGATTCAACGGGTGTCCCTATGTTTCTCCATATCAATCATCCCAATTTTATCTGGGCAATTACTCCAGAAGACATGATTGAACTTACTGGTGAACGCTTTTTTGAAGTGTATAATGGTCACCCCCAAGTAAATAATTACGGAGACTCTCTTCGCCCTAGTATGGAAGTACTTTGGGATAAAGTACAAGCAGCCTATCTCTTGGCAGGGAAACCATTACTCTATGGGCTGGCAGTTGACGATGCTCATAATTACCACGTTTTTGATCAAAATAGCAGTAATCCAGGACGTGGCTGGGTGATGGTCTTAGCAGAAAATTTGAGCCCGGAATCTTTAATAGATGCCATGGAAAATGGTGATTTTTACTCCAGTACGGGAGTTACTTTAAGTTCAATCGATTTTGATGGAGAAACTTTAAATGTGGAGGTGGAAAAAGAAGCGGGAGTAACTTATGAAATCCAATTCTTTGGAACAAAAAAATCATCTCCTGAAACAAGTGGAATATTATTGAGTGAAGTAAATGGTACTTTAGGATCTTATACTTTGAAGTCAGATGATATGTATGTTCGTGCTAAAATTATTTCTTCCAAACCAAAAGAAAACCCATATCAGATTGGCGATACGGAAACGGCTTGGACACAGCCAGTATTGAAAAAATAGAATAGGTTTGAACTTAATATTGCTTTTTTTAATAAGGATATAACTTGTAATGCAATCCCGTCCATTTTCTTATCTTTTTTCTATTTCCTATTTCGGAGCTCGGTATAAAGGTTGGGCGCCTCAGCCCAATCAACCTACTGTTCAACGAAGATTAGAGCGCGTGCTTCGGCATGTGCTAGGCCATTCGGATTTTTCTTTAATCGGGGCTAGCCGAACGGATTCAGGAGTTTCATGTCTTGGAGGTTTTGTACAGGTTTTCCTTCGTGAAAAAGTCGATATGGATTTGCTTTTTCCACAATTTAAAGAGCACCTACCTCAGGATATCCAGTTGAATTCAGTCAAGGAAGTTTCAAGTACTTTCAATTTGATCCAATCTGTGAAGCAGAAAACCTATCGTTACTATTTTTCAAACTCAAAATCTTTCCATCCGTTTGCCTCTGCTTTCTTAGTGAATGTCTCTGAAAAGTTGAACTGGGAATCAATGAAAAATGGATGTCAATATTTTGTTGGAGAGTACAATTTCAAAGCTTTCTGTAGGCCTTCCGAAAACAAAATAGATTATAGAAGAGAAGTGGTTTCAGTTCGAATACTGGGTTCAAAAGAATTTCTAGGACAGTTTTTTCCTGAGGAAATTTTTTACTTTGAAATCTCCGGAACAGGCTTTTTGCATCATCAAGTTAGAATGATGATGTCAGCTATTTGGCAAATTGGGAAAGGGGTAATGGATTTGTCAGAAATTGAAGCTCGATTGATGACTCCTGATAAATTTGGAATGCTTCCACCAGCTCCAGCCAATGGGTTGGTACTTTGGGAGACTATTTTGGATAACCTTTGAGGTTTAGAAAAACTTAAAGGTTGGATTTTCAAAGAGTAAGTTCAAATACAAAATCATCCATCACATAACCTTTTCCAATATTGATGACTTCTTCTTTTATTTTTTTAAAACCGAGGTATTCATAAAAGTCGATTGCCCCTTTGTTGTATTTATTGACATTTAGAAGAAGACTAATTTGGTGGTTTTCTTTTGCGACTTCCTTCACTTTATTGATTAGCTTCTTTCCGATTCCTTTTCCCTGGGCTGTCGGGAGAATGTAGATCTTATGAATTTTCGTTTTACCAGGTTCTTGATTTACTTCAATTCCGGTGAAGCCTAATTTTTCGCCATCCTCCTCAGCAAAAAAAAATTGATGTCCAGAATTTTGTTGCTTACTTAAGTTTTCTAAGCTGTACATCCAGCTGAGCATGTAATCAATTTGGTGGGGACTTAATATATTTCCAAATGTATCTGGCCAAGTTCTTTTTGCGATACTTTGGACAAATTTCAAGTCTTCCTGGGTTGCAGAGGTTATCTCGATCATGCTATTTCAAATAGGAAAGCCAAGATATTGCGATTGTCAATAAAATAAAACCGAGGCTCAATTTTTAGAGACTCGGTTTAATAGTTATGTGTGTTTTATTTAAACACTTTTAGGCTCAGGATGTGTGTATCCTTTTCGATATGGTCTTTTCAATAGAGCTGTAGCTTCTTTATCTCCCACCACAGTCATCGTTTTTGGATCATACTTCAAGGTTCTACCTCCAAGGTCCATGGAGATATTTGCCAGAATACAAGAGGCAGTAGAAATATGGCCTTCCTCAATATCAGCTACCGGAAGTGATTTGGTGTCAATTGCATTCAACCAGTTTTTCATATGAAGACGTGTTGCAGGAGCAGCATTTAATTCAATATCCGGTTCATTGACATCTTCAGGATATTTTTCCCTTTCAAAGAGACAATCAAAATGAATCGGCTTCTCATTCCTGTCTACTGGAGTATAATCTGCTTGCATGGTACTACCAGCTAACATTCCCTTTTCACCAAAAATCTTGAATGCCCATGGATATTCCGGGTCATCTGGATTTCCCCAAGTTCGGTGTTGCCAAACCACATTGAGTTCTGGGTATTCAAAAATGGCCGATTGGGTATCTGAAATATTCGATTTTCCATCTTTCTGAACAAAAATACCCCCGGTTGAAGTGATTTGGGTTGGCCAGCCTAATTTCAACATCCATCTAACCGTATCCAGCATATGTACGCACATATCTCCGGTAATACCGTTTCCATATTCTATAAAAGTTCTCCACCAGCGTCTATGTGGAAGTCCATCATAGGGGCGAAGAGGTGCCGGTCCTGTCCATAAATCATAATTGAAAAAATCAGGAACTGGCTCAACTGGTGGATTACCATTGGCTCTCATATGAAAATAACAGCAGATTTCCACATGGGAGATTTTGCCCAATTTCCCAGAGTCAATGATTTGTTCTTTCGCATCAATTAAATGAGGAGTACTTTTTCTTTGGGTACCTACTTGGACTACTTTATTGTATTTTCTAGCAGCAGCAACCATCGCTTCGCCTTCAATGACATCGACAGAAATTGGTTTTTGGACATATACATGTGCGCCAGCTTTCAAAGCATCAATGCATTGCAAAGCGTGCCAATGATCTGGAGATCCGATTAAAACAAATTCTGGTTTTTCTTTTTCCAAGAGTTCTTTATAGTCTTCATAAAGCGTAGGGACTTTGCCGGACTTCTGTCTAGTTGCCACCATGTCACCGGCAGCTTTTAGCATGTGTTGATCGGGATCACTTAATCCTACCACTTCTACATCTGCCACTTGTATCAGGCGAAAAAGATCGGATTTTCCATACCATCCAGCTCCTATTAGTGCTACTTGCAGTGGACCTTCTCTATCTTTAAAGTCCATTCCAAGCAAGCCGAAACTTGCTAGTGTAGCCAAGGCTGATGATCCTTTTAGGAAGTTTCGTCGATTTATTGAGTTCATTGAGTTAGGGTTTGAGGTTTTTTGGTCACATAAGATACAAAAAACAACCCCTTAGCAAAAGTAATTGGATGAACGGAAATTTGATTGGATGAAAATTTCAGGACCTAGACATTATTTGGATCTGGATGAACATATCCTGGTCGATATGGTCTCCTTAAAAGTGCTGTGGCTTCGGCATCATTTAGTACGGTCATTGTTTTTGGGTCATATTTCAATGTCCTTCCTCCCAATTCCATCGATATATTTGCAAGAATACACGATGCTGTTGAAATATGTCCTTGAAGAACATCAGCAACTGGAAGAGTATCAGATTCGATGGCCTTCAGCCAATCTTTCATTTGTTCTCTGGTGGCTGGTGCTGCGTGGATTTCAATGTCTTTTTCTGTGACATCTTCAGGGAATTGTTCCTTTTCCAAAACTACAGGATAGTGGATTGGCTCTCCATTGTCTCTTCCTTCTGGATAAAAATCTGCCCGCATAGGACTTCCCGCTAAGGTTCCATTCTCCCCATATATTTTGAAGGCCCAAGGATAATCTTTGTCCACTGGGTTTCCCCAAGTCCGATGTTGCCAAACAACATTCATCTCATCAAATTCAAAGATAGCTGTCTGAGTGTCGGAAATATTTGAGATGGATTCTTTGTCCACATAAATACCTCCTGTGGAAGTTACTTGTACTGGCCAGCCAAGATCCAGCATCCAGCGGACGGAATCTAACATATGAACGCACATATCTCCCACGATCCCATTGCCATATTCCATAAATGCCCTCCAGCCTCGATGTAAAATCCCGCGGTATGGAAGCTTCGGAGCAGGCCCTACCCATAAATCATAATTCAAATTTTCTGGAACAGGTATCACATCTGGATGACTTCTATTCCGCATGTGGTAATAACAGCAAACTTCTGCATGTGAGATTTTGCCTAGTTTACCAGAGTCAATAATTTCTTTCTTTGCCTGAACCAAATGTGGCGTACTTCTTCTTTGGGTACCGATTTGAACCTTTTTATCGTATTTTCTGGCCGCCGCCAAAATCGCTTCGCCTTCTATGACGTCTACGGAAATAGGTTTTTGCAAATAAACATGAGCCCCGCTTTTCACAGCATCAATTGCGATCAAAGCATGCCAATGATCTGGCGTTCCAACAAGCACATACTCCGGTTTTTCTTTTGACAGAAGCTCTTTATAATCTTCATAAAGTGCTGGGACTTTACCTGATTTCTGTCGGTTTGCTACCAGTTTGCCAGCTTCTTCCAGCTGCTTGGAGTCCACATCACAAAGCGCTACGACTTCTATTTCTGCTACTTGGATCAATCGAAAAAGATCGGATTTCCCATACCAGCCTGTTCCGATCAAAGCCACTTGCAGTGGTCCTTCCCGATCTTTAAAGTCCATTCCAAGCAAACCAAAACTTGCCAGTGACATCAAGGCGGTACTTCCTTTTAAAAACTCTCTTCGATTCAGGGGATTCATAGGTTATGGGAATATAGGTTGACAATTCTCTTAAATTACAGAAAGTCACCATTTCTTCAAATGAGTAAAAAGTGGGTGTTTGTTTTTTAAGGTTGAATGGAGTTTTCTATTATCCATTCAAAAACTTCTCTGTCTACCGGATCTATGACTACTTCTTGATTTGTAAATCCATTTTTCCTAGGTATAAAACAAGGAGGAGATTCAACAGCTAGTTTACTAAGGTGATTGGAAAAACTTAATCAGCGGATCTAGCTGACCAATCCAGTTGTTTTCCTTTTTCAGCAGCTTCTTTGTCTTTGCTATTTCCAACTGCGATTCCTATGGCCATTCCAATGGGAAGACCGATCCCAATAAATGCCATGTTTCCTAAGGTAGTGCCAAAAACAACTCCCATCGGTAAACCAAATACAGACATGCCAAGCACCATCCATTGCGTCTGAAAGTGATTTTTAGGAACCAATCCTAGCTCTTTTTCTATTAGTTTTAAAATAGATGCCTGTGAAGCCTTAATCTGCTTGATCAATTGGGGATCTGCTCCTTTGAAATCATTAACTCCAGCAATAATTTCATTTATCTGGGATTCAATCGATTCAGGAATTTCTTTTTCTCCAATAGCCGTCAAAAGAGTGCTCAAGTTGTGAGCGGCTTTTGCAAGTTTTGGGTTTTCTTCAAAGGAAGGGCGCGATTTGGGGGATTGAAGCATAGCTAATTTTTAAAAATCAAAATTTAACTATCTGTTATATTATAAACTAATCAATTGGATAGAATATTACCCAAAGGCCGTTTTCAGAAATTCACCCCGAACCGTTCACCTAGTTCAGTCAAATCTTTGACTACCGGATCAAGTAATGGAATTCCATCTTTCATTCGAATCGCTTCCAATTCCCGTTCTGGGTCACCCGGGATTAATACTTTCTTATTTCCCGGAGTTGGATTTGCAGCCCTGAATCGATTAATCCAGTTATCCATGTGGGTCTTGAATTCATCAGCATGTCGGAAAGCATCTACTCGCATCGCACCAAAAAAGTGGCCTATTCCTTCACCAACCGGATTTGGATCTGGCTCCAAAAATGCCACAAAAGGCGGAACCCATGGGCCATAATTAGCCCCTGAAAGAACTGCAGAAAAAATATCTACAATTGAACCAAGTGCATATCCTTTATGAGACCCATGTTCACGATCTCCGCCTAAGGGTAGTAATGCGCCGCCATCTTTCACACCATTTGCTGAAGTGGTTGGATTTCCATCTTTGTCCTGAACCCAGCCAGTAGGTGTGTCCATTCCTTTTCTTTGAAGGATTTCCAATTTACCATTTGCTGCTGTAGTAGTAGCCATATCTGCTACGAAAGGAGGTTGGTTTTTAGCTGGAATAGCTACAGAAATGGGGTTAGTTCCAAGTAATCTTTCTTTTGAAAAAGTTGGAGCAACTAGAGGACTGGCATTTGTAAGTGAAATACCAATCATATCATGTCTTAAAGCCATCATCGCATGATAACCAGCAATTCCATAATGATTTGAATTTTTTACAGATACCCAACCTGTTCCAGCATTTTTTGCTTTTTCAATGGCAACTTGCATTGCAAAAGGTGCTACAACCAAACCTAAACCTCCATCTCCATCGACTACAGCAGTAGAAGGGGTTTCATAAATCACACGTACATCTGGCGTTGCATTAATTCTTCCTTTTTCCCACAACCTAACATAGCCCGAAAGTCTTGCTACTCCATGACTATCCACTCCTCTCAAATCTGCTGAGAGTAGAACTTCTGTTGCAGTTTTAGCTTGATCTTCAGGACAACCGATTTTAGTCAGTATTCCAAATGTAAAATCCTGAAGTCGTTTGTAGGAATAAGTCATGTTTTTAAATTTTTTGACCAGCCTTCAAATGGGCTGATTTTATGTTAGAAAAAACCTAAAGCGTTCACAGCATCAAATTGCTGCAAATTGCTTCATAACTCTGGAAATAGCACCTTCTTTTAGTGCATAGTGGGAGCAGGTAATAGATCGAACAGGAATGTATCGCAGGATAAATTCAATTAGGCTTGAAGCTACAACTATCATATCTACACGCATCGGGATCATGCCGGGAATAAGAAGCCTCTCTTCCTTATTTTTACTAAGAAGCATTCTATGGATTTTTTCAAACTCTTCTAATGGCAACTCGAATACATGTTGACCAGTAAGTTTGCATTGAAGCATAGACTCAAAATAAATGTCTGTCAAGGTATCAAAAGTCCCAGAAGCACCCACAAGACCAGTAGGTTTAAATCTCTCAATTGCTTCTATCAGTGAAGAAAGTTTGATTTCTAAATAAGCCTCTAATTTTGAGATTTCTTCAGGTAGAATTGGGTCATGGTAATGAAAAAGTTCCAAAAGCCTTTGTCCGCCAATTTCAAAACTTTGTTTCCAAAAAACCTCCTGTGATGTACCTATAATAAATTCAACTGAACCCCCACCAATATCCATCATAAGTTCAACTTGCCCATTTAGGGAGCCGGAGAGTCGTATTCCCTCATAAATCATCTGAGCTTCTTCTACCCCTGAAATCACTTCAATGGTAATCCCAATGTCCTCTTTGACTTTTCTTACGAATTCTTTTCCGTTTTCGGCATTTCGGACAGCGGAGGTAGCAAAAGCGAAAACCTGATCGATATGTTCGCCATCTATCAGGTTTTTAAAATGTCTTAAAGTATGAAAGGCTCTTTTTTGAGCATCTTCAGCAAGATGATTTTGATTAATTCCACCCTTTCCCAGTTTTACAGGGATTTTCTCCTTGTAAATCGTCTTGAATCCAGTTTGATTCAGTTCAACCAATAACAAATGGAATGTATTGGTTCCCATATCTATTACTGCCGCCTTTTGGGAATTCATCTGCTACCAATTTTTTGGTTGCGCGAATATAGAAAGTTATTTGAAATGAGTCCTTTCTACTTAGATTTTATTCCTTCTTTTTTCGAATAGAACAGATGTCTTGATAAAAAGGCTTATCATTTAGAGATTTTTGATATTAATATTTTTTTGATTGCTTCAATAATTGAAGATTTTTTCCTTAGCTCATAAAGCCTGTTATATTTGGAGTAGTCTAAAGGAAACCATATGAATGAGAATAATAAACCCAATTTTGCAGTTGCTGGAGTTCAAGGAAAGATTGAATTATTAAAGAAGAAAAACCAAGAAGCATTATTAGGCGGGGGAGTAAAGCGCATTGAAGCTCAGCATAAAAAAGGAAAGCTAACTGCCAGAGAGCGAATTGACCTGCTTTTGGATGAGGGTACTTTCCAAGAATTGGATAAGTTCGTAATGCATCGTGCCAAAGATTTTGGGCTCGATAAGGAACATTATCTTGGTGATGGTGTGGTGACCGGATACGGAGAAGTTAATGGAAGACTGGTATATGTTTTTTCTCAGGATTTTACAGTCTTCGGAGGTTCCTTGTCAGAAACTCATGCAGAGAAAATCTGTAAAATAATGGATATGGCCATGAAGAATGGTGCTCCCGTGATAGGATTAAATGATTCGGGTGGAGCGAGAATACAAGAGGGTGTTAATTCTCTTGGTGGATATGCAGACTTATTTTATAGGAATACACGCGCATCCGGTGTGATACCCCAAATTTCCGCAATTATGGGGCCTTGTGCAGGTGGAGCAGTTTACTCTCCGGCCATCACAGATTTTATATTTATGGTAGAAAATACCTCCTACATGTTCGTGACTGGACCAAATGTAGTGAAGACTGTAACACAAGAAAATGTTACAGCAGAAGAGTTAGGTGGGGCTTCAGCTCATAGCACAAAAAGTGGTGTTACACATTTTGCTTGTCCGAATGAACTGGAATGTATCAAGCATATTAAAAATGTATTAAGTTACTTGCCTCAAAATTGTGAAGAAATTGCTCCTGTATATCCTTATGAATTGCAAGAGGATGAAAGTAGAATTGGGCTTAATGAATTGATTCCCGAGAATCCCAATCATCCCTATGATATTCGAGATGCAGTTAAAGGTATTGTAGATGAAGATTCATTTTTAGAAATTCATGAGAATTATGCTGATAATATTGTGGTGGGTTTTGCCAGAATTGCCGGAAGAAGTATTGGGGTGGTAGGTAATCAGCCCCAGTCTATGGCAGGAGTCTTAGACAACCAAGCTTCGACCAAAGCTGCCAGATTTGTAAGAACATGCGATAGTTTTAATGTCCCTTTATTGGTTTTAGTCGATGTGCCAGGGTTTTTACCGGGAACAGATCAGGAGTGGAACGGAATTATTTCAAATGGAGCAAAATTACTTTATGCATTTTCTGAGGCTACGGTTCCCCGAATTACTGTTATTACTAGAAAAGCGTATGGCGGTGCTTATGACGTGATGAATTCAAAACATATTGGCGCTGATTTAAACTTTGCTTGGCCTACAGCAGAAATTGCTGTGATGGGTGCTAAAGGTGCCTCAGAAATAATTTTCAGGAAAGAAATTGCGGAAGCTGAAGATCCAGAGACAAAACTTCAAGAAAAGGTAGACGATTATACTGCTAAATTCGCAAACCCTTATCGTGCCGCTTTCAGAGGTTTTATAGATGAAGTTATCATTCCTTGTGAAACTAGAATTAAGTTAATCCAAGCATTCAAAATGTTGGAAAATAAAGTAGATAAAATCCCTAGGAAGAAGCATGGGAATATTCCGCTTTAAGAAATTCAAATACAACTAATAAACAAAACTCAAGAAATGGAATCCAACTCCTTTTTATATAAATACCTTAATAATGCTTCACCTACGGGATTTGAGGCCTCCGGTCAGCAAATCTGGCTTGACTATATCAAACCATATGTTGATAATTATTTTACTGATAATTATGGGACAGTAGTAGGTGTGATAAATCCAGAGTCACAATATAAAATGGTAATTGAGGCGCATGCCGATGAAATAAGTTGGTTTGTGAACTACATTAAAGATGATGGGTATATATATGTTCGAAGGAATGGAGGTTCCGATCATATGATTGCTCCTTCCATGAGGGTTAATATTCATACAGATAAAGGCATAGTTCCAGGGGTATTTGGCTGGCCTGCTATTCATGTCAGGAAAGAAGGAAAGGAGGATGCACCGACTCTGGATAATATTTTCATTGATGTTGGCGCTAGGTCCAAGGATGAGGTAGAAGAAATGGGGATCCATGTAGGATGCGTTATTACTTTTAAAGATGAACTGACTGAATTAAATGGAAAATTTTATTCTGGAAGAGCATTAGATAATAGGATTGGCGGATACATGATTGCTCAGGTTGCAAAAAGAATCAAAGAATCCGGAAAAAAACTACCATTCGGTTTATATATAGTAAATGCAGTTCAGGAAGAGATAGGCTTAAGAGGAGCACAAATGATTGCTGCCAAAATAAAACCCAATGCTGCATTAATCACTGATGTTTGTCATGATACAACCGCTCCACTTTATAATAAAGTAACAAGTGGGGATCTTACTGCAGGGAAAGGCCCGGTTCTCACATATGGAGCTTCAGTTCATAAAAAATTATTGGATTTAATTGTCGCAACTGCCAGAAAAAAAGAAATTCCTTTTCAGCGTTCTGCTGCCTCTAGAGGTACAGGTACTGACACGGATGCCTTTGCTTATTCAAACGAAGGTGTTCCTTCAGCATTGATTTCTCTTCCTTTAAAGTATATGCATACTACCGTGGAGACTGCGAGCAAAGAAGATATTGAGCAGGTTATTAATCTGATGTATGAATTCCTGATAGACTTTGATCCGGTTTATGATTTTAAGTATATCATTTGATTTTCCGGATATCTCTAAATAAATGTGATGTATATACCCAATTCATATTCCTAGGATTCTTTCATGATTTTCAAGGATCAGCTCCAACGTAAGTTATCTATTTCCAATCCTCCCCAACGGATCATTTCTTTGGTGCCTTCTCAAACCGAGCTATTGGTAGATTTAGGCTTGGAAAATAGAATTGTTGGAGTGACTAAATTTTGTGTAAGGCCAAAAGGGCTAAAAGAAAGTAAGGAGGTGGTTGGAGGAACGAAGAATTATCGAATGGATGTCATTGAGTCCCTTCAACCGGATCTGATTATTGGGAATAAGGAAGAGAATGAAAAAACAGGAGTAGAAAAACTGATGCAGAAATATCCAGTTTGGATGAGTGACATCCTGACTCTAGATGATAGTTTGGAGATGATTCGATCCCTTGGGGAAATTCTAAATGTTCATCTCAAAGCCAATAAGCTCATACATAAAATAAAAGGGGAGCTAAATACGCCACTTCCAAAAAAAGGTAAAGCAGTCTATCTAATTTGGAATGATCCAATAATAGGAGTTGGAAGAAAAACATTTATTGATCAAATGCTTCCATATGCAGGATTTGAAAATTTGATAAATAAAGAAAGGTATCCCGAATTTAATTTAGAGGATCTGATAGAGTTCAACCCAGATTACTTATTACTAAGTTCTGAGCCATTTCCCTTTAAACAAAAGCATGTTGATTTTTTTAAAAAAGTACTGAAAGGTTGTAAAGTCAGGATTGTGGATGGAGAATATTTCTCTTGGTATGGGAGCAGATTGTTGGGGGCCAAATCATATTTTGAAACAATAAATTAGTAATTGAAAAAGAGTTAACAAGATACCAGTCGTAAAAAATTAGGATTTCTTGGGCTACTTTTTTAAAAATTTCATTTAACTTTTCGGTTCAAACTTAAATTGATAAAACTTATAAATAAAATGAAAAATACAAAGTTAGCTTGGATAGTGTTGGCAGGACTTGCTTGGTCATGTGGGCCGAAGCCAGCAGAAGAATCGAAGGAAGTTGAAGTAGTTGAAGAAGCTGTTCCTGATAATAGCTTGACAGAAGAAGAAAAATCTGAAGGTTGGATGCTTTTATTTGATGGAGAAGATCCTGCTGGTTGGAGAGCATTCAATGGAGATAGTTTTCCAGAAGGTTGGACTGTGGAGGATGGTGCCTTGAAAGCTCTTGGTAAAGGAGGAGATATTGGAGGAGACATCGTCTTTGGTCCTATGGAGTTTGAGGAATTCGAAATGGAATGGGATTGGAAAATTTCTCCGGGTGGAAACAGTGGAGTACTCTATCATGTGGTAGAAGGTCCTCAGTATGAAGCTCCTTATGAGACAGGTCCAGAATATCAGGTGATTGACCAATTAGGTTTTCCTGATCCTCTAGAGAAATGGCAATCAATCGGTGCTGATTATGCAATGACTGAGCCTGATTATGAAGGGGTGGTAAAGCCTGCTGGGGAATGGAATCACTCAAAAATTATATTCTCAGAGGAAGGAGCCAGTTATTGGTTGAATGGGAAGAAAACAGTTGAATTCATTCCTTATTCAGAGGAGTGGACTGCTGCACGAAATTCTGGAAAATGGAATGATTTTCCAGATTATGCCATGTCTAAAACTGGCTTGATTTCTCTTCAAGATCACGGAGCTGTGACTTGGTTCAAAAATATTAAAATCAGAAAACTATGAAAAAAGTATTAGTGCTAGCTTTGTTTCTAGCTACAGTGAGTTTAAGTTTCGCTCAAAAGAAGGTGAAACTATTTAATGGGAAAGACCTTTCGGGTTGGACTATTTACGGGACAGAGAAATGGTATGTGGAGGATGGTTTATTAGTTTCTGAGAGTGGCCCTGACAAAGGTTATGGTTATTTAGGTACTGATGAATACTATGATGATTTTGAAATTACTTTAGAATTCAAGCAAGAAGCCAACGGGAATAGTGGTGTATTTATTCGCTCCACTGTTGATGGGACGAAAGTTTCAGGTTGGCAAGTTGAAGTTGCGCCTCCAGGAAGCGACACCGGCGGAATCTATGAGTCTTATGGCAGAGGTTGGTTAATTAAACCAGATCCTGAAAAAGATAAATATTTAAAATTTGGTGACTGGAATAAGATGAAGATTGTAGTGAAAGGAGATAATGTAACTTCATATTTGAATGGTCATGAAATGGTAAACTTTTCTGATGCTAAAATTGGAGAGGGAAAGGGAGGTATTTGCCTTCAAATCCACGATGGTGGAGGTATTAAAGTATATTGGAGAAACATTGTATTGAAAAAGCTTTAAGATTAAATATTTTCATAAAACAGTGCCTGTAGGAATTATTCTTACAGGCACTATTTTTTTTGAAATTTTTTCCTTTTTGCTTTCAGCTAGTTACGAGAATCATTGAAATATTTTGAGCATCAC